>NZ_JBEUPD010000040.1:0-75628 GCF_040492135.1 Actinomadura sp. NPDC000600 | reverse complement strand
GCGGGGGCGGGCCCGCCTCTTGTGCCCCCGCGCCCGCGGTTCGGGCGCGGCGGGGGCGGCGCGCCCCCCGCGCGCCACCCCTCACGCGTCGAACCCGGCGAACCTTGGTGTTACCGGCGGGTTTTCCGGCGACGGGCTTGTATCTTTCCGACCTCAAACGGCCCGTCATGGCCCCAACCGATCCCCGTATGCGGGACGATTCCTGTTATGACCGCTCGTGCGACCCTTCCCTACGGCTCATGGCCTTCACCCATCTCTGCGGCCGATGTCGCCCGCGCCCGGCTGCGCCTCAGCTTTCCCACCGTCTCGGGTGACGATGTGTGGTGGCAGGAGACGCGGCCCGAGGAAGGCGGCCGGACCACGGTCATCCATCTGAAGGACGGTCATCGCACCGAGTTGCTGCAGGCGCCCTGGGACGCGCGTACCCGCGTCCACGAGTACGGGGGCCGGTCGTACCTGCCGATCCGTACCGGCGCGGGCTGGTCGATCGTGTTCTCCAACTACGAGGACCAGCGGCTCCACCGGCTCGACGAGGGCGACCCCAAGCCGTACCCGCTGACGCCCGAACCGGCCGTGCCGGCGGGGCTGCGCTACGCCGACTACGTCCTGTCCCCGGACGGGACGGAGATCTGGTGCGTCTGCGAGGGGCACATCGCCGAGCCGGCCCCTGAAGGCGCCGAGGGCGCCGAGGGTGCGGAGAGCGCCGACGAACAGCCCGTGACGGGCATCCGGCGCGCCATCGTGGCCGTCCCGCTGGACGGCAGCGCCGCCGGGGACGCCGGCGCGATCCGCGAGATGGTGTCGGGCGCGCAGTTCTACGCCGGGCCGGCGCCGTCCCCCAGCGGAGGGCACCTGGCCTGGGTCCAGTGGAACCACCCGCGCATGCCGTGGGACGGCACCGAGGTGCGCGTGGCGGCGATCGAGGACGGTGCTGTGGTCGCCCCGCGGACCGTCAAGGGCGGCCTCACCGAGTCGGCCCTGGCACCGCTGTGGCGCGACGACGAGTCCCTGTACGTGATCTCCGACTGGCCCGGCTGGTGGAACATCTACCAGGTCGGCCTGCACGGCGAGTCCGCGCAGGCGCTCTACCCGGCCGAGGAGGAGTTCGCCGCGCCGCTGTGGCAGCTCGGCGGCATGCCGTACGCGCTGCTCGGCGACGGGCGCCTCGCCGTCCTGCACGGCGAGGGCGACATGCGGCTCGGCGTCTACGACACCGACACGCTCGACCTGGTGGACCTGGAGGTCCCCTACGAGCACTGGGCGCCGCAGCTGTCCACGGACGGCACGACGATCGTGGGGATCGCCGGCGGCCCGGACCTGCCGGCCTCGGTCGTGCGGGTCGACACGACGACCGGGCGCGTCGAGGGCCTGCGCCGGGAGCGGGCCGAACTGCCCGACGTCGCCTACCTGTCCAGGCCGCGCGCCGAACGCCTGGAGGGGCCGTTCGGGCGTCCCGTCCACGCCTACGTGTTCCCGCCGACCAACCCCGAGGCCGCCGGTCCGGAGGACGAGCTGCCGCCGTACGTGGTGTTCGTGCACGGCGGCCCCACCGGGCGGGTGTCCACGGTGCTCGACATGGAGCGCGCGTACTTCACCAGCCGCGGCATCGGCGTCATCGACGTCAACTACGGCGGGTCGGCCGGCTACGGCCGCGCCTACCGGGAGCGGCTGCGCCGCCAGTGGGGCGTGGTCGACGTCGAGGACGCCGTCGCCGCCGCCCGGGCCCTCGTGGACGGCGGCATCGCCGACCCGCAGCGGCTGGCGATCCGCGGCGGCTCCGCCGGGGGCTGGACGACGCTCGCGGCGGTCACGAAGACCGACGTGTTCAAGGCCGCCACGTCCTACTTCGGGATCAGCGACCTGCAGCGCTTCGCCGAGAGCACCCACGACTTCGAGTCCCACTACCTGTTCGGCCTCATCGGCCCCCTCCCCGGCTTCGAGCGCGCCTACGAGGAGCGCTCGCCGATCAACCACGCCGACAAGACCGCCTGCCCCGTGCTGCTCCTGCAAGGGCTGAACGACCCGATCGTCCCGCCGGACCAGTCGGAGCGGTTCGCGCAGGCGCTGGCCGAGAAGAAGATGCCGTACGCCTACCTCACCTTCGAGGGCGAGTCGCACGGCTTCCGCAAGGCCGACACGGTCATCCGCTGCCTGGAGGCGGAGCTCGCGTTCTACGGCCAGACCCTCGGGTTCGAGCCGCGCGACGTCGAGCCCATCAACCTGACGGTCGGCTGACCGCTCAGGGCAGGACGTAGGAGGAGATGTCGAGCAGCTTGTGGTCGGCCCCGAAGAACGACACCGTGTCGCCTGAAGTGTTGTTCAGGAAGCCGGCCGTCAGGCCGTTGTAGTAGGCGTCGGGGCGGTTCGTGCCCGGTCCGACGTGGACGCGCAGCAGGCTGCCCGGCGGGATCACGTAGCCAGGGCCGATCTTCATCAGGTTGCTCGCCTGGTCGCGCAGGTAGCCGCCGCCGACGTCGATCGGCCTCGACGTCGTGTTCCGCAGCACCACGTGCTCGCTCTTCTCCGGCTGCACGTCGTCGCCGCTCGGGTCGGGGAGGACACTGTCGATCACGACGCCGCTCGCCTCGGGGAACGGCTTCCGGCCGTCCAGGATCCGCCGCGTCGTCGCCGGGAAGTTCGTCGCGAGCCAGTCGTAGCCCTGGTTCGCCCCCATGGAGACCTCGGCCTGGCTGTCCACCGGGTCGCTGAACACCTTCAGCCCCTTGGCGTGCGCGCGCTTGACGTCGTCCGCACTGGTCACCCGGGGGTGGGCGTACACGCTGACCGTCCAGCCCGCCAGCGCGGCGAGCTCGTCGTCGGCGAGCATCCTCCCGCCGGTCAGGTACGAGAGCGGCACCTTGGGCGCGGACTCGTGGAACTCCTTGAGCGCCGCCTGGTCGCGCGAATGGACCTGCACCCGATAGGCCCCCGAGGGGAGCGTCCCGCCGTCGGTGACGCGCGCCGCGTTCAACTCCTGGGCGAGCAGCGTGGCGATGCCCGGGCTGTTGGCCGGGGACTTCAGCTCCAGGCTCAGCCCGGTCCGCCGGTCCCTGACGGCGAGGAGCTCCTTCAGGGTCGGCACCCGCTGGCCCGCGTACCGCGCGTCGAACCAGGACCCGGCGTCCAGCCTCTTGATCTCGGCCAGCGTGAACTGACCCACCCGCCACGGCGCCCGGTCGGGGAAGACCTGCTCCACGTCGGTGGTCCGGGCGAGCGTGTCGTCGTGCAGGAGCACGATCTGCTTGTCGGACGTGAGCTGCACGTCGCCTTCGAGCACGTCCGCCTTGTCGCGCAGCGCGTTGCGGTAGGACGCGAGCGTCTCCTCGGGGGCCTGCCCCGGCGACCCGCGGTGCCCGAGCACCACCACGTGCGTCCGCTTGCCCGTGGTCTCCGGCGCGGCCTGTGCGCTGCCCGCGAGGGCGACGGCGGCGGCCAGCACGGCCCCGCCCCCGATCATGGCGATCCTGTTCAAGAGATCCTCCCGCCTGGAAATGACTTGATCATCACCGCGGAAGTTGGCGAACACCAGACCAGCCACCGAATTCCACCGAAACAGCTCCACCGACCCCTAAATCAGGGGGTCGGGGGGTCAGCGGGTCAGGGGGTCAGCGGGCGAACTCGATCGCCCTGGACTCGCGGACGACGGTGACGCGGATCTGGCCGGGGTAGGTCAGCTCGTCCTCGACCTGCTTGGCGATGTCGCGGGCGATGACCTGCGCCTGGATGTCGTCGACCGCGTCGGGCTTCACCATCACCCGGATCTCGCGTCCGGCCTGCATCGCGAAGACCTTCTCCACGCCCTCGTGCTTGTCGCGGGCGATCTCCTCGAGCCGTTCCAGGCGCTTGACGTACGCCTCCAGGGACTCGCGGCGCGCCCCCGGCCGGCTGCCGCTCACCGCGTCGGCGGCCTGGGTGAGCACGGCCTCCACGGTCCGGACCTCGACCTCGTTGTGGTGCGCCTCGATGGCGTGGACGACGTCCTCGTGCTCGCCGTAGCGGCGGGCGATCTCGGCGCCGATCAGCGCGTGGCTGCCCTCCACCTCGTGGGTGAGCGCCTTGCCGATGTCGTGCAGCAGCGTGCAGCGCTTGGCGACCTCCACCGGCAGCCGCAGTTCGCTCGCCATGATGCCCGCGATGTGCGCGGACTCGATCAGGTGCTTGAGCACGTTCTGCCCGTAGGACGTCCGGTACCGCAACTGGCCGAGCAGCGCGATCAGCTCCGGGTGCATGTCGCCGATGCCGACCTCGACCAAAGCGTCCTCACCGGCCCGGACGCACAGCTGCTCGACGTCGCTGCGGCTGCGCTCGTAGATCTCCTCGATCCGCTGGGGGTGGATCCGGCCGTCCAGGACGAGCTTCTCCAGCGTCAGCCGCCCGACCTCGCGGCGCACGGGATCGAAACAGCTCAGCAGCACCGCCTCCGGCGTGTCGTCGATGATGAGGTTCACGCCGGTGGTCGTCTCGAAGGCGCGGATGTTGCGGCCCTCGCGGCCGATGATGCGGCCCTTCATCTCGTCGCTCGGCAGGTGCAGCACCGACACCACCGACTCGGCCGTCTGCTCGCTCGCGACCCGCTGGATCGCCAGCGTCACGATCTTGCGGGCGCGCTTGTCGCCCTCCGCCCGCGCCGCGTTCTCGATCTCCCGCACGATGGGGATGGACTCGCGCTTCGCCTGGTTCTCGACCGCCGCGACGAGTTCGGCCTTGGCCTGCTCGGCGGTCAGCCCGGCGGCCTGCTCCAGGACCTTGCGCCGCTCCTCGGCGATGCCGTCGAGCTCCTGCCTGCGGGCCTCCAGCGCCTTCTTGGTCTCGGCGAGCCGTCCCTGCCACTCCTCCAGGCGGCGCATCTCGGCGTCCAGCCGCTGCTCCCGTTCCGCGAGGCGGGCCTCCCGGCGTTCCAGGTCCTCGCGGAGGGTGCGGATGTCGTCGCGCAGGGCGCGGCCTTCCTCGTCGAGTTCCGCGCGCCCGGCGGCGGCGACCTGCTGCGCCTCCTGCTCGGCCTTCTCCAGGACGGCCTGCGCCTCCTTGGCGGCCTTCGCCCTGACCTCGTCCGCGTCGCCCTGCGCCCGCGCCATCTCCGCGGCGGCCTTGCCGGGCGTGCCGGGACGCCATACGACGACGATCACGAGAGCGACCAGGGTCACCAGCAGCGCTGCACCCAGCAGGACGCTCTCCATGAGGCAGATCCTCCCTCGCCGCGGGCCCGTCCGGTGTGCGGGGCCCTGCCTAGCGAGGATTTACTCGCGCACGGATGCACGACATCGCGGGACCGCGCGCGGGCGCGTCCCGGCGACCCGGCCGAATCCGGTCGACGAACGTGTCCTTTATGCCTCTCAGCTGCTGGAACGTGCTCGGTCGTATGGCAATCCGCAAGACGCGGAGTAACTCCTCACTGCCGTAACGGTAAGCGGCACAGAGGTAATGAGCAAGCAAACGACGGGCATTCCGGACTAACCGAACGTCGGCGTGACTCCTTCCTTACCGCCTCCCCTGACCGCCCTGACCCCGCACCACCTGCACCATCACGCCCCCGGCGGAGTCACGAACCGATCGCCCCGGGTCATCCCCTCCCCCGCCCCGGCGTGTCGCCCCCCGACACCCCCGCGCCCGCCCCATTCCCGTCCCCCACCCACCGCCCCAACCCTGACCCCACGGCCCCTCTCGCAGCGCCCTTCCCGGGCTCACGCGACCTCCCGACTTACGCGCCCTCACCCGGCGAGCCCCTCCGGGCTCACCCGGCCTCCCGACTCGGACGGTCTTCCGAGCCCGCGCGGCCTTCCGGGCTCACGCGGCCTTCCGGGCTCACACGACCTTCCGGGCTCGCACGCCCTCCCGGCTCACGCGGACTTCCGGGTTCACGTGCCATTGCAGACTCACGCGCCTTCCGGGCTCACGCGCCGTTACCCGGCGTGCCCTTCCGGGCCCGCGCGGCCTTCCGGCTCGCGTGGGCTTCTGGGGCCGCGCGGTCTTTCGGGCTCGTGGCGGTCGTGGCGATGTTGAGGGGGTGGCGCGTGGTCAGTCGAGAGGGGTGGGGAGGGTTTCCGGGTCGGTGCCCTCTTCTGCCAGGGCTTCCTTCACGACCCGGTAGGACAGGCCGGGCGAATAGCCCTTGCGGGCGAGCATGCCGACCAGGCGGCGCATGCGCTTGGCGGGGTCGGCGCCTCGGGTGGCCCGGAGCTTGCGGGCGACCAGGGCGCGGGCCGTCTGCTCTTCCTGCGCCGGGTCGAGGGCGTCCACGGCGTCGTTGACGGTCTCGTCGGGGACGCCCTTGCGGCGGAGTTCGGCGGCCAGTGCGCGCTTGGCCAGGCCCCGGCCGGCGTGCCTGGACTGGACCCAGGCCTGGGCGAAGGCTTCGTCGTCGATGAGGCCGACGTCGGTGAAGCGGCCCAGCACGCGTTCGGCCACGTCGTCGGGGATGTGCTTGCGTTGCAGCGCGTCCGCCAACTGGGCTCGCGTGCGAGGGGAGGCGGACAGGAGGCGCAGGCAGATCTCGCGAGCCTTCGCCTCTGGGTCGGTGTCGCGGGCCTTCGCCTCCGGGCCCCTCTCGCGGGCCCCAGGCTCCGGGTCGGTATCGCGGGCGTCCGTCATCGGGAGCCGGTCCGGGCGGTGCCGTTGGCCGTGGGAGCGGCGGCGCCATCGGGGAAGTTCCGGGCACCGGTCGTGCGGTGCCGGGTTAGGCGCCGCCGCCCTGCATACGAGATCATCGCTTACTCGTCGTCAAGAGTCACCCGCCTCGGGGGATTCCCGGTCAGGAATCACCCGCCTTGGCGGCCTTGGCGCCCCGCTTGGCGGCGGGGGCCTTGGCGGGGGCAGCGGCGGCGGGCTCGGGCGCGGCGGCGGGAGCGGCGGGCTCGGCCTCCTTGTCGACCTTCGGGCCGATGCCGAGCTTCTCCTTGATCTTCTTCTCGATGCCGTCGGCGAGGTCGGGGTTGGCCTTGAGGAAGTTGCGGGCGTTCTCCTTGCCCTGGCCGAGCTGGTCGCCGTCGTAGGTGTACCAGGCGCCGGACTTGCGGACGAAGCCGTGCTCCACGCCGAGGTCGATCAGGCCGCCCTCGCGGCTGATGCCCTGGCCGTAGAGGAGGTCGAAGTCGGCGACGCGGAACGGCGGGGCCATCTTGTTCTTGACGACCTTGACGCGGACGCGGTTGCCGACGGCCTCGGTGCCGTCCTTGAGCGTCTCGATGCGGCGGACGTCGAGGCGGACGGAGGCGTAGAACTTCAGCGCGCGGCCGCCGGTGGTGGTCTCCGGGGAGCCGAACATGACGCCGACCTTCTCGCGGAGCTGGTTGATGAAGATGGCGGTGGTCTTGGTCTGGTTGATCGCCCCGGTGAGCTTGCGCAGGGCCTGCGACATGAGCCGGGCCTGGAGGCCGACGTGGCTGTCGCCCATCTCGCCCTCGATCTCGGCGCGGGGGACGAGCGCGGCGACGGAGTCGATGACGACGATGTCGATCGCGCCGGAGCGGATCAGCATGTCGGTGATCTCCAGGGCCTGCTCGCCGGTGTCGGGCTGGGAGACCAGCAGGGCGTCGATGTCGACGCCGAGCTTGGCGGCGTACTCGGGGTCGAGCGCGTGCTCGGCGTCGACGAACGCGGCAATGCCGCCCTTCTTCTGGACGCTCGCCACGGCGTGGAGCGCGATGGAGGTCTTGCCGGAGCCCTCGGGGCCGTACACCTCGACGACGCGGCCGCGCGGCAGGCCGCCGATGCCGAGGGCGATGTCGAGGGAGATCGCGCCGGTGGGGATCACCTCGACGGGCGCCCGCGCCTCCTCGCCCATCCGCATGACCGATCCCTTGCCGAACTGCCGCTCGATCTGGGCGAGTGCGGTCTCGAGAGCCTTCTCCCGGTCGTTCGCTGCCATTGAGATGTCCTTCTCGTTGTGGTGTGTCGGCTCTCGGCCGCTGCTTGCGATGTCGAGGGCGACGTTACGGCGGGCCACCGACACTTTCGACCCCTGGACGCTCCGACGGCGGCGCCGCGGGCCGCGACCAGCTTACCGAACATCCGTTCGATCATCGTCCCACATGCCGATTTGCGGTGGAATCTCCGTGCGATCGTGGCCCCCGACCCGTAACCTGGCGGAGTTGACGGAGGGTTCCAATCATGACGCTGACCGTCCTCTTCTGCGTCGATCCGCTCCACCCCCGGCGCGTTGACCCCCACTTCGCCCGCGAGGCCGCCGCCGTGCGGGACCACTACGGCGAGATCGCCCTGATCGACCACGACGCGCTGCGGCGCGGGGACGTCGAGGACGCCGTCGACGCGGTCCCCTCGGACCTGGGCCCCGTCTGGTACCGCGGGTGGATGCTCTCGGCGGACGAGTACGGCGCCATGGCCGCCGCCTTGAAACGGAGCGGCACTGTCCTCCTGACGCACCCGGACGACTACCGCCGCGCACACGAGCTGCCTGGTTGGCACGACACGTTCGCCGGGCTGACCCCGCACAGCGTGTGGCGCCCCCTCGGCGCGGGCCAGGACCCCGGCCCCCTCGGCGAACTGGGTGAGCTCGTCAAGCCGCTGCGCAGCGGACCCGGCGTGGTCAAGGACTACGTGAAGTCGTGCAAGCACGAGTGGGAGGAGGCGTGCTTCGTCCCCGACGTGAAGAACCTCGCCCGACTGCACGACATCGCGGCCAAGATGGTCGCGCTCCGGGACGACCATCTGGCCGGCGGCCTCGTCGTGCGGGAGTTCGAGCAGTACGACGACGCGGGTGAGGCGCGCGTGTGGTGGGTGGACGGCGAGCCCGCGCTGGTCGGTCCGCACCCCGACAGTCCGGGCGTGGAGCTCGATCCCGACCTGGGCGCGGTGGCTCCCGCCGTCCGCGCGCTCGGGTGCCGGTTCATCACCACCGACCTGGCCCGCCGCACGGACGGCGCCTGGCGGGTCGTGGAGGTCGGAGACGGGCAGGTCAGCGACCTGCCGTCGTCCGTGGACGCGATGGACCTCTACGCGCATCTCCCGGTGCCGGACTAGCGGCCGCACAGGTTGCTGTGGGCGTGATCGAACCGGATTAAGGTCTTCATCGTCTTATGGCCTGTGACGGCCCTGACCGTCCGGTCGGTCCCTGCGTGAGAAGGACGTGTTCTCTTGCCCCCACAGGAGCCCCCTCGCCGGCTCAGCTCCCGCGCCGTGAAGGTGGGGATGGTGAGCGCCCTGTCGTTGACCCTCGTCGCCTGCGGCTCCGGTTCGACCACGGCGCGGTGCGTGGACCGGAACGCGCCCGCCAAGGGCAAGAGCGGGTACAAGGTCGTCTCGGACGGCTACTGCGACACCGGTGACATCGACCACGGGTCGCCCTCCTACGGCCGCTACTTCTGGTACTACGGCGGGAAGAGCCGTTCCGGCTTCGTGTCCGGCGGCAGCCGGTACCGGCCGGAGGGGAAGATCAAGTCGAGTGGCGGGCGGACGCTGAGCCGGGGCGGGTTCGGCGGCGGCGGCCGGGGCGGGAGCTGACCCGTGCGCCGTGTTCGTTCTCAGCCGCGCGAGGGCTGGGCGGAGAAGGTCGAGGCGCACGGCCTGGCCTTCCACCGCACCGCGCACCCCGAGCATCTGACCCGGCCCTACTGGGACGAGTCCGTGCACTACGTCTTCGACATGGACGAGGTGCTGGCCCTCGAAGGCGTCGTCGAGGAACTGCACCGGATGTGCCTGGAGGTCGTGGAGCACGTCGTGTCCACCGGGCGCTACCACGTCCTCGGCATCCCCGACTGGGTGGCGCCCCTGATCGAGGCGTCGTGGCGGCGCGGCGACCCCCATCTGTACGGGCGGTTCGACCTGCGCTACGACGGCCGGGGCCCCGCCAAGCTCCTGGAGTACAACGCCGATACGCCGACCGCCCTGGTGGAGAGTTCCGTCGTCCAGTGGTACTGGCTGCAGGACACCCATCCCGGGGACGACCAGTGGAACTCCATCCACGAGCGGTTCGTGGCGCGCTGGAAGGAGCTCGCGCCCGCCGTGGACGGCGGGCCGGTCCATTTCGCCTGGACGACCGGTGACGAGACCGGCGAGGAGGTCATGACGATCGCCTACATGCAGGAGACCGCCGAGGAGGCGGGCCTGCCGGGTGTGGCGATCGCCATGGAGGACATCGGCTGGGACGCCGCGCGCGGGCGGTTCGTCGACCTCGACGAGCGGGAGATCGGGACGCTCTGCAAGCTCTACCCGTGGGAGTGGATCGTCGCCGAGCCGTTCGGGCGCAACATCCCGGGCACGCCCACGTCCTGGATAGAGCCGATCTGGAAGATGGTGCTCTCCAACAAGGCCCTGCTCGTCCTGCTCTGGGAACTGTTCCCAGGCCACCCGAATCTGCTGCCCACCTACCTGAACACGCCGTCGGACCTGACCTCCTACGTGCAGAAGCCCCTGCTCGGACGGGAGGGCGCGAGCATGCGCATCGTCACGCCGGACGGTTCCGAGCAGCGGACCCAGGGCGACTACGGCGCGGAAGGCTACGTCTTCCAGGAGTTCTGCGCGCTGCCGGAGTTCGACGGCGAGCACCCCGTGCTCGGCGCGTGGGTGGTCCACGACGGGGCGGCCGGGATCGGCATCAGGGAGACGTCCGGGCTCATCACCGACGACACGTCGTCGTTCGTCCCGCACCGCATCCCGCTGTAGCGGGCCCCTACTGCAGGGTCGAGGGGACGTCGAAGGTGGCGACGACGGCCCGCCAGACCTTCTTGGCGGATTCGCCGTCTGCGAGGGCCTGCTCGATGGTGCGGCCGCCCAGCTCGGCCATGACGTAGTCCTTGGCCACGCTCTCGGCGTAGTGCTCGCCGAACTGCTGGTTCATCCGATCCCAGAAAACTGTGAGCCGCACACGTCCCACGCTATCCGACGGTCGGCTCTCCCAAGGACCGCGTCACCTCGCCGGGGACCTCGGGAGCACGGCCCTGGCGGTACTGGCGGTGCAGTCCCGTCAGGTACCGTTCGACGCCCTCGATGACCCTGGCCGTCCGGTAGGAGGGGAACACGTCGAACGCGTGCTGGGCGCCTTTCATCTCGGCGTAGAGGACGGGCGAGTCCGAGACCTCCCTCAGCCGCTCCACGAAGCGGCGGGCCTCGGCCGCCGGGATGAGCGAGTCGCGGCTGCCGTGGATGACGAAGAAGGGCGGCGCGTCCTCGCGGATGTAGGTGACCGGGGACGCCTTGGCGTAAGCCTCCCGGTCCTCCGCGAAGGGCCGCTTGACGACCATCCGCTCCAGGAGACGTGTGTCGCCCATGGGGCGAGGCCATGGGCCCGGCTCGAAGAAGTTGTAGACGCCGTAGAACGGGACCGCGCCCTGCACGGTGGTGTCGGCGTCCTCGAAGCCCGGCTGGAACTCCGGGACGTTCGCGGTGAGGGCCACCATCGCGGTGAGGTGCCCGCCGGCCGAACCGCCGGTCACGCAGAGGAAGTCGGGATCCGCTCCGTACTCCTCGGCGTGCTCCTTGTACCAGGCGACGAAGTGCTTCAGGTCGACCAGGTGGTCCGGCCAGGTGGCGCGGGGGCTGAGCCGGTAGTTGACGTTGAAGCCGACCCAGCCCTGGAGGGCCATGTGGTTGAGCAGCGGCAGCCCCTGCTCCCGCTTGTCGCCGATCACCCAGGCTCCGCCGTGGATCTGCATGAGCCCTGGACGGAGCCCGCCGCCGGTACGTCCGGCGGCATCGCGCTCACCGTCGGGACGGAAGACGTCCACCTTCAGGCGCAGGCGGCCTTCCTCCCGGTACACGATGTTGCGTTCGACCTTCACTCCCCTGCGCGGGACCAGGCACAGCGGGGGCACGATCAGGTGGCCGAGCGGGTAGCGCGGCGCGCCTTCCGGGTCGAGGTCGAGGGGCGCGCCGCTTTCCCGCAGGGTGACGACCGTACGGCGCGAGGCCGCGAGAGTGGCCGCGACTCCCGCCATGCCGAGGAGCGCCAGGACGAGCCCCGCCCAGCCGGCCCAGCCGTCCAGTCCCCCGAAGGCCGCGGCGAGCGCCGTGGCGGCGGCCCAGGCGACCAGGACATGCGGCGCCAGCTCGATCGTCAGCCAGCCCGCGAAGAAGCTCCCCGCGAGCAGCAGGGGGCTGCGCCGCGGGGCGTGCGCGTTGGCGGCCGTGAGGGCGAACAGGAGGCCCAGGGCGAGGAGGACGTAAGGCATCAGGACTCCCTTTGCGGAGCATTGGCCTGCCCGCCATACCTTGCCCACACAAGCGCTTGCTTACAAGAGTTTCTGTGGGGGACGCCCCTCACACCTCCGGATCGCTTCGCTCGTCTGTGCCCTCTGTGGGGGGACGACCCCCACACCCCCCGGATCGCTTCGCTCGCCTGTGCCCTCTGTGGGGGGACGACCCCCACACCCCCCGGATCGCTTCGCTCGCCTGTGCCCTCTGTGGGGGGACGACCCCCACACCCCCCGATCGCTTCGCTCCTTTTTGAGGTGACACACACCACGCGGGCGCATTCTGTCGGACCGGCGAGGCAGTATGGCGCCATGGGCGGTGACGTGCTCGAACGCTTCTCCCCGGCGACCCGCGCCTGGTTCACCGGGGCGTTCGCCGCACCCACCCCCGCGCAGGCGGGGGCCTGGGAGTCCATCGCCGGCGGCGACAGCACGCTGGTCGTCGCGCCGACGGGGTCCGGCAAGACCCTGGCGGCGTTCCTGTGGTCCCTCGACCGGCTCGCCACCGAGGCCGTGCCCGAGGAGGCGCTGCGCCGCTGCCGCGTCCTGTACGTGTCGCCACTGAAGGCCCTAGCCGTCGACGTCGAACGCAACCTGCGCGCCCCGCTGGCCGGCATCCGCCACGCGGCGCGCCGCCTCGGCCTGCCCGAGCCCGGCGTCCGCGTCGGGATGCGGTCGGGCGACACCCCGGCCGACGAGCGCCGCCGGCTGGCCGTCAAGCCGCCCGACATCCTGATCACGACGCCGGAGTCGCTGTTCCTGATCCTCACCTCGCGGGCGCGCGAGTCGCTGCGCGGGGTGGAGACCGTCATCGTCGACGAGGTGCACGCCGTGGCGGGCACCAAGCGCGGCGCGCACCTCGCGCTGTCCCTCGAACGGCTGGACGCGCTCCTCGAACGCCCCGCCCAGCGCATCGGCCTGTCGGCGACGGTCCGCCCCGCGGACGAGGTCGCGGCGTTCCTCGGCGGGACGCGGCCCGCCACCGTCGTCCAGCCGCCCTCCGAGAAGGTCTTCGAGCTCGACATCGTCGTCCCGGTGGAGGACATGGGCGAGGTCGGCCAGTTCGTCGACGACTCGGGGGCGGCCGACCCGCGCCAGCGCAGCATCTGGCCCCACGTGGAAGACCGCCTGCTCGACCTCATCCAGGCGCACCGCTCGACGCTGGTGTTCGCCAACTCCCGGCGCCTGGCCGAAAGGCTGTGCGGCCGGCTGAACGAACTCGCCTACGAGCGCGCCGCCGGCGAGCCCCTGCCGGAGGACCACTCCCCCGCGGCGACGATGGCCCAGGCGGGCGCGGCCAGGGGGGCGCCCCTGGAGATCGCCAGGGCGCACCACGGCTCCGTCTCCAAGGAGGAGCGGGCCGGCATCGAGAACGCTCTGAAGGAGGGCCGCCTGCCCGCGGTCGTGGCGACGTCCAGTCTGGAACTCGGCATCGACATGGGCGCGGTGGACCTCGTCGTCCAGGTGGAGTCGCCGCCTTCGGTCGCCAACGGGCTCCAGCGGGTCGGGCGGGCCGGCCACCAGGTCGGCGCCGTGTCCAAGGGCGTCATCTTCCCCAAGTACCGGGGCGACCTCGTCCAGACGGCCGTGGTGGCCGAACGCATGCGCGGCGGCGAGATCGAGGAGCTGCGGTACCCGCGCAACCCCCTCGACGTCCTCGCACAGCAGATCGTCGCGATGGTCTCCATGGACGAGTGGACGGTCGACGACCTCGAAGCCCTCGTCAAGCGCGCCGCTCCCTACGCCACGCTGCCCCGGTCGGCGCTGGAGGCGTCCCTCGACATGCTCGCCGGGCGCTACCCGAGCGACGAGTTCGGCGAGCTGCGCCCCCGCCTCGTCTGGGACCGTGTCACCGGCGTGCTGCGCGACCGTCCGGGCGCCCAGCGGCTCGCCGTCACCAGCGGTGGGACGATCCCCGACCGGGGCCTGTTCGGAGTGTTCCTCGTCGGGGAGAAGGCGTCGCGCGTCGGCGAACTCGACGAGGAGATGGTGTACGAGTCGCGCGTGGGCGACGTGTTCGTCCTCGGTGCGAGCTCCTGGCGGATCGAGGACATCACCCCCGACCGGGTGCTCGTCTCCCCCGCTCCGGGCCAGCCCGGCAAGCTGCCGTTCTGGCACGGCGACACGCTGGGGCGGCCCGCCGAACTGGGCCGCGCGCTCGGTACGTTCACCCGGGAACTGGTCGGGCTGTCCCCCCAGGAGGCCCAGGAGCGCGTCACCGCCTCCGGCCTGGACGACTGGGCCTCCGCCAACCTCGTCTCCTACCTGAACGAGCAGCGCGAGGCCACCGGCCACGTACCCGACGACCGCACGATGGTGGTCGAACGCTTCCGCGACGAACTCGGCGACTGGCGCATGGTCGTCCACTCGCCGCTGGGCGCGCGCGTGCACGCGCCCTGGGCGCTCGCCATAGCCGGCCGCCTGCGCGAGCGGTACGGGGTCGACGCGCAGGCCATGCACGCCGACGACGGCATCGTCATCCGCATCCCGGACATGGACGAGCCTCCCGGCCTCGACCTGGCCGTCTTCGACGCCGACGACATCGAGCGCATCGTCGTCGACGAGCTCGGCGGATCGGCGCTGTTCGCCGCCCGGTTCCGCGAGTGCGCGGCGCGCTCCCTGCTGCTCCCCCGCCGCCGTCCCGACAAGCGCATGCCCCTCTGGCAGCAGCGCCAGCGCGCCGCGCAGCTCCTGGCAGTGGCGAGCAAGTACCCGTCGTTCCCGATCGTGCTGGAGACGATGCGCGAGTGCCTGCAGGACGTGTTCGACGTCCCCGGCCTGGTGCAGCTCATGCGCGACATGTCGGGGCGCAAGGTCCGCATGGTGGAGGTGGAGACCTCCGAGCCGTCCCCCTACGCGCGCTCCCTGCTGTTCCACTACGTCGGCGCGTTCATGTACGAGGGCGACTCGCCGCTGGCGGAGCGCCGCGCGCAGGCCCTCGCCCTCGACTCGGCGCTCCTCGCCGAGCTGCTCGGCCAGGCCGACCTGCGCGAGCTGCTCGACCCCGACGCCGTCGCCGAGACCGAGCGCGAGCTCCAGCGCCTCGCAGTCGACCGCCGCGCCCGCGACCTGGAGGGCGTCGCCGACCTCCTGCGCACCCTCGGCCCGCTCACCACGGCGGAAACGGCCGAACGCACCCTCCCCGCGGGCGTCGACGCCTCACCGGACGACGGCGCGGCACTGCCAGCGGCCGATGACGCGGCAGCCGGCCCTGCCCCAGGCGCGGCGGAGGGCACCGGCACGGACACCGCCGATACCAAGGCCGCCGATACCGAGGCCGCCCGTTCCGAAACGGCCGGTACCGACTCCGGCGGTACAGAGGCCGCGCGTACCGGGACCCGTGCGGAAGAGGTCGCCACCGCTGGAGTGGGCGGGGGCGTTCCGGACGGGGTGCTCGTCCAGGTGTCGCGGTGGCTGGCGGAGCTGGAGGCGACGCGGCGGGCGATCCGCGTGCGGATCGCCGGGGAGGAGCGCTGGGCCGCGATCGAGGATGCCGGCCGGCTGCGGGACGCGCTCGGCGCACCGCTCCCGGTGGGGATTCCGGAGGCGTTCCTCGAACCGGTCGACGACCCGCTCGGCGACCTGATCTCCCGGTACGCGCGCACGCACGGGCCCTTCCGGGCGGCCGAGCCCGCCGCGCGGTTCGGGCTCGGCGTCGCCGTGGTCGTCGAGACGCTGCGGCGGCTGTCCGGGGCGGGGCGCGTCGTCGAGGGCGAGTTCCTGCCGGTCGGGTCCGTGGCGGGGCCGCTGACGACCGAGTGGTGCGACACGGGCGTGCTGCGCATGCTGCGGCGCCGCTCCCTGGCGCGGCTGCGCGCCGAGGTCGAGCCGTCCCCGCCGGAGTCGCTCGGCCGGTTCCTCCCGGCCTGGCACGGCATCTCGGGCGGATCGCGGCTGCGGGGCATCGACGCGCTCGTCCAGGCGATCGAGCAGCTGCAGGGCGCGGCCGTGCCCGCGTCCGCGCTGGAGTCGCTGATCCTTCCCTCGCGGGTGCCCGGCTACACCCCGGCCATGCTGGACGAGCTGACGTCCGCCGGCGAGGTCGTCTGGGCGGGCCAGGGCGGCCTGCCGGGCGGCGACGGCTGGGTGGCGCTGTACCTGGCCGACACGGCCCCGCTGCTCATGCCGCACCCGGCCGAGATCACGCTCTCGCCCGCGCACCAGGCCGTCCTGGACGCCCTCGGCGACGGGGGCGCGCTGTTCTTCCGGACGCTGTCCGACCGTGTGAACAAGCAGGTCACCGCGAGCGACGCCGACCTCGTCACCGCCGTGTGGGATCTCGTGTGGTCCGGCCATCTCACCAACGACACGCTGGCCCCGCTGCGGTCCGCGCTCGGGTCCGGCCGTCCGACGCACCGGTCCCGGACGACGCGCCGCGGGCGTCCCGTCCTGCCGTCCCGGACGGGTCCGCCCACGGTCGCGGGACGCTGGTGGCCGCTCCCCGAGCGCGAGTCCACCGCCACCCTGCGCTCGCACGCCCTCGCCGAATCGCTCCTGGAGCGGTACGGCATCGTCATCCGCGGCGCCGTCGCGGCCGAGCGCACCCCTGGGGGTTTCTCCGCCGTCTACCCGGTCCTGCGCGCGTTCGAGGAGACGGGCCGCTGCCGGCGGGGGTACTTCGTCGAGGGGCTCGGGGCCGCCCAGTTCGCGCTGCCGGGGGCCGTCGACCGGCTCCGCGCGCTGCGCCCGGCGACGGCCGCCGCACCGGACGACATCTCCGCCCTGTGGGAGTCGCCCCGCAAGCCCGAGGTCCGCGCGCTCGTCCTGGCGGCGGCCGACCCCGCCAACCCGTACGGCGCGGCCCTGCCCTGGCCCGAGCGCGACGACGAGGTCGCCAGCGGCCACAAGCCGGGCCGCAAGGCCGGCGCGCTCGTCGTCCTCGTCGAAGGGCGCCTCGTCCTCTACGTCGAACGCGGCGGCCGGACGCTCCTGACCTGGGACGACGATCCGGGCGTCCTGCAACCGGCCGTGGACGCGCTCGCCCTCGCCGTCCGCGAGGGGGCGCTCGGCAAGCTGACCGTCGAACGCGCCGACGGCGAGGCGATCGGCGACTCCCCGCTGGCCGCCGCCCTGGAGTCGGCCGGATTCCACCCCACGCCGCGCGGCCTGCGCCTGCGCTCCTGATCGCGCGGGCGCCGCAGCGCCACGGTCACGGCGGCGGCGCACACCAGCATGCCCAGGAGTGACGGCAAGGTCAGCGTCGTGCCGAACATCATCCAGCCCAGCAGCATCGTCGTAGGCGGGGTGAGGTAGAGCAGGGCGGAGACGCGGCCGACGCCCGTCCGCCGGACGTTGACCCAGTACAGCCCGTAGCCGCCGAACATCGCCAGCAGGACGAGGATGGCGATGGCGGTCCAGAAGACGGGGTCGGCGGGCGGGACCAGGGAACCGTCCGCACCGGCGAAGCCCGAGAACACCACCGCGCTCACCCCCGCCTGGACGGCCAGGGCCTCCGGAAGCTCCAGCGAGGGGCGCGTGCGGCGCTCCACGAGGGTGGCGCCGACGAGGGAGAGCATCGCGGCGAACGGCAGCGCGTACGCCCAGGCGGGTGCGCTCCCGTCCAGGTCGCCGCCGACGACGAGCGCGACGCCGCCGAGCCCGGCGACGAACCCGGCGAGCCGCCGGCGGCCGACCGGCTCGCCGAGCACCGGCGCGGCGAGCGCGACCGCGACGAGCGGCTGCAGCGCCGTGATGAGGCTGTTGATCCCCGCGGCGACGCCGTGTTGGGCGGCGAGGAACACGCCGGCGAGATAGCCGACCTGTCCCAGCGTCCCGATGAGCGTGTGCAGGGCCAGGTCCCGGGGCGGGATCCGGCGCCGGCGCCACAGCAGCCACACGGCGAGCGCGCCGGCGCCGATGATGAACCGCCAGGCAAGCAGCGCGCTCGCGGGCGCGGCCCGGGTGCCGAGTTCGGCGCCGACGAACCCGGAGCTCCACATGACGACGAACGCGGCGCCCAGCAGGACGTCCGATCGGCGGTCGCGCATGAACCCTCCCATGTATACATACCGGTATAGCTACAACGGTAGCTATACCGGTATGTATACTCAGGGTCGCCCCGGCGGAAGGAGTCCCGATGCCCGTGCACGACCGGCCGCTCACCCCCGCCGCCCGGCGGGTGCTCCAGGTCGCGAGCGAGCTGTTCTACGAGCGCGGCATCGGCTCCGTCGGCATGGAGCTGATCGCCGCCGAGGCGGGTGTCACGAAGAAGACCGTCTACGACCGGTTCGGTTCCAAGGACGCGCTGATCCTGGCCTACCTGCGCGCCCGCGACGAGCGGTGGCGCGCCTTCATGACCGAGCGGATCGCAGAGGCGGGCGACCCCCGCGAGCGGGTCCTCGCCACGTTCGACGCCCTCGGGGAATGGCTGGCCACCGAGTGCGGGCGCGGCTGCTCGATGGTGAACGCGTGCGCCGAACTGCCCGACCCGTCCCACCCGGTGCACGGGGTGGCCGCCGAGCAGAAGGCCTGGGTGCGCGCCCTCTACGCCGGCCTGGTGGGCGACGGCGTGCTCGCCGACCAGCTGCTCATCCTGCACGAGGGCGCGGTCGTCGCGTTCAGCGTCGCGGGCATCCGCGACGCGACCGCCTCCGCCCGGGCCGCCGCCGAGGCGATCGTTCCCCGGAGGCTCAGCGCCGCCGCCCCCTGAACATGTTGATCAGCCCGCGCAGGGCCCGCTCGTCCAGGGACCCGAACGGGTTGTCGTGGACGAGGTAGGTCCAGGTCGCCGAGGGGCGCTTCAGCCCCGCGGAGTCGAGGTCGATGCCGTCCTCGGACGCGGTGAGGGCCTCGAAGGCGGCCACCGACCGCTTCCGCGCGTCGCCGAGGAGCCGCTTTCCCGCCGGGACGGCCTCCCGGTTGAACTCGATGAGCGGGTCCAGGCCCCGGCCGAGCGACCGCAGGTGGATGCCCTCGCGCAGGTCGGCGAGGAAGGCCAGGTGCTCGGCCCAGCAGCGGTCGAGCTGGTACAGGACGATCTGCCGCGCGGCGGCCGCCACCGCCTCGGCGCCCGCGGTCCCGGTGAGCTCGGCGTGCCGCGCCGGGGCGTCGGCGGCCATGGCCCGGTCGGCGGCGTCGCCGTGCAGGACGGCGTCGCGCTCGGCGAGCACCTCGCGCCGCTGAAGCCCGATCAGGTGGTTGTAGCGCCACGTGTTGCGGTGCAGCTCCAGGTCGACGCCCTCCGCGACGCGCTGGGCGTGGCCGACGATCCAGTGCGCGCCCTTGTCGGTGATGAGCCCGTCGTCGCCGGCGGGCGCCTTCGACTCCTCGTCCGGCGCGTAGCGGGTGACGAGGTCGTCCTGGAGGCTGGTGAAGAACACCGAGCCGCCGGGGTCGCCCTGCCGCCCCGCTCGACCGCGGAGCTGGTCGTCCAAGCGGCTGCTGTGGTAGCGGCCGGTCCCGATGACCAGCAGGCCCCCGGCCCGCGCGACCCGGTCGTGGTCGGTCCCGTCATGTTCGGCGGGGGCCGTGCCGGGGGCGGTCGGCGAGGGGCTTCCGCCCAGCCGGATGTCGGTGCCCCGGCCGGCCATCTGCGTGGAGACGGTGATCGCGCCGTACGCGCCCGCCTCCGCGATGATCGCGGCCTCCTCGGCGTCGTTCTTGGCGTTGAGGACGACCCGGTCCAGCCCGGCGCGGGCGAGCCGGCGCGCGAGCCGCTCGGACTCGGCGACGTCGCCGGTCCCGACGAGGACCGGGCGGCCCCCGGCGTGCGCGGCGGCGATCTCCTCGACGATCGCGACCTCCTTGTCGGCGGCGGTCGCGTACAGGCGGTCGGGCTCGTCCACGCGGACGCACGGCCGGTTCGGCGGGACGACCGCGATCTGCAGCCCGTAGAACTCGGTCAGCTGCCCGGCGACGGCCATCGCGGTGCCCGTCATGCCGCACCGCACGGGATAGCGCCCGATCAGCTCCTGCACGGTGATCGAGTCGAGGATCTCCCCGCTGGGGGAGGCGTCGAGCGCCTCCTTCGCCTCGACCGCCGCCTGCAGGCCGTCCGGCCAGCGCTGCAGCAGGGCGACGCGGCCCCGCGACTCGCTGATCAGCTTCACCGCGCCGTCCCGGACGATGTAGTCCACGTCGCGCTGCAGCAGCACCTCCGCGTGCAGCGCCACGTTCACCGCGGTGAGCGTGCCGAGGTTCTCCGGAGCGTAGAGGTCGAGCCCGAGGACGCGCTCCACCTCGCGGGCTCCGGCCGCGGTGAGTTGGACGTTGCGCGCCTCGTCGTCGGTCGAGTAGTGCAGCCCGGGGCGCAGCCGCCGGACCAGGTCGGCGTGCCGCGGGTCGGCGGCGCCCGAGTCGGCCGCGCCCGCGAGCACGAGCGGGACCATGGCCTCGTCCACCAGCACCGAGTCGGCCTCGTCGATGAGCGCGACGGACGGCTCGGGGAGCACGAGGTCGGCGGCGCCGGTGGCGAGCCGGTCCCGCAGGAGGTCGAACCCGACCTCGCTGACCGGCGCGTACGTCACGTCCGCCCGGTACGCCTCGCGCCGCTCGTCGGGCGTGGACGACTGGCCGACCCAGCGGACGGTGACCCCCAGCATCGCGTACAGCGGGGCCATCCACTCGGCGTCGCGCCGCGCCAGGTAGTCGTTGACCGACATCACGTGGACCCGGCGGCCGCGCAGCGCGTACCCGGCCGCCGCCAGGGCGCCGGCCAGGGTCTTGCCCTCGCCGGTGGCCATCTCCGCGACGTGCCCGGACAGCAGCGCGAGCGTCCCGACGAGCTGGACGTCGAAGGGGCGCTCCCCGAGGGTCCGGCGGGCGGCCTCCCGGCCGAGGGCGCACAGCTCGGCGAGGTCCTCCTTCTCGCGGAGGACGGACGCGGCGGCGGTCAGCTCGGCGTCGGAGAGCCCCCGGACGCGGGACTCGCGCGCCCCGGCCTCGTCCGCCAGGGCGCGCAGCGGCGCCAGATCGACGCTCCCCGGCTTCTGGACGAGGCGCCGCAGCCGGTCACGCAGCGCCATGGCGTCCCCTCGGTTCGTCGCTCACGGTTCCCCCAACGGGCAGGTGGAAGACGGCGTTCCCATGATCTCAGCGCGCGGCCCCGGGGGGTGTCCAGGGTGGTCCTCCGCTGTTGGTCTGACCTCGAATTCATTCCTCGGGCGGATACCCCCCGGCCCTTTAGTTTGAGACCATGGACGCATCACGGGGTTTGCGGTGGCCAAGGGGAAAGCGCCACCGCGGAACGGGGTTTCGCCATGACACCTACGGCACGCAAAGCCGCCGCGCTCCGGCGCAAGCGCCAGATCATCAGCCAGACGGTCATCGACCGCGCGCTGAACGACCCGCGGCGGCACAAGGAGGCCGCCGTCGCGGCGGCGGCCGCCAAGTAGGGGACGCTAAGGGGACAAGTAGGGGACGCGTAGGGGAACGGTCCATCGCGCGATCGGAAAGCGCCTCCGCCGGCCGGGCGGGGGCGCTTCCCGCTTCCGCGGGCGCGTTCTCCCGCACGCGTCGCCCTCCTAGGCCCCCGCGGCCGAGAAGACGTCGTCGCGGGCCTGCTCCAGGGCCGCGTGCAGCGCGCCGCGCAGGACGGGGTTGCCCGTGACGCCGGTGACGGCGACGGCGGGACGGGTCGGGCTGATCCGGCCGACGATCGCCTCGATCCGGGTGGCGAGCGGCCATCCGCCGGCCCGGCCGAGGCTGCCCGACAGCACCACGAGCCCGGGGTCCAGGACGATGTTGACCGAGGTCACGCCGTAGGAGATGCGGTCGGCGAGCTCGTCGAGGAACGCCCCGCCGCGGTCCTCGTCGGCGGCGGCCGCCCGCACGCAGTCGATGGCGGTGGGCTCGGCGATGCCGTGCTGGTGGGCGAGCGCGCGGACCGCGTCCGCGCCCACCAGGGCCCCGTAGCCGCCGGCGAGGGTCGGGATCCCCCAGGTCGTCGACTCGGTGACGCCCTCGTCCTGCGCCGCGCGGCGGGCGGCGCCGACCGGCAGCGGCGCCCCCGGGACGGGCAGGTAGCCGATCTCCCCCGCGCCGCCCCACCGGCCGCGGTGCAGCCGCCCGCCCAGCATCACCGACAGGCCCATGCCGCGGTCGAACCACATGAGCGCGAAGTCGTCGGCGTCGCGCGCGGCCCCGTAGGCCCGCTCGGCGATGGCGGCGAGGTTCACGTCGTTCTCGATGGTCACGGGGCGGCGCAGGTCGGTGCGCAGCGCGGCGAGGACGCCCTCGTGCCAGGCGGGCAGGTCGAAGGAGAACTGGACGTCGCCGGAGCGCGGGTCGACGACGCCGGGCGTCCCGATGACGAACGCGCTCAGCCTCGACACCGCGACCTTGGCCGAGCGGCACGCCTTGACGACGGCGCTGTGCACCATCTTCACCGGCTCGTCGGCGCCGTTCGGGTCGACGGTGACCTGGGCGACGATGTTCCCGGTGATGTCGGCGACGCCGGCCGTGACCCCGTCCGGCCCCACCTCCAGGCCCGCGACGTACGCACTGGACGGGACGACCGCGTAGAGCGCGGCGTTCGGGCCCCGCCCCCCGGCCTGCTCCCCCACCACCGAGACCAGCCCGCGCTCCTCCAGCCGGGACAGCAACTGGGACGCGGTCACCTTGGACAGCCCGGTGTGCTCGCCGATCTGGGCGCGCGTCAGCGGGCCCTGCTCCACGAGCAGGTCCAGCGCCGCGCGGTCGTTCAGCTCACGCAGCAGCCGCGGCGTTCCCGGGCGTCTTGCCATCCTGGCACCCCTGATGTCTCAATCCGCTAACGAGCAGTTTTGTTTAGGAAAGTTTCTTGTTAGTTTACGCCCAAGCGCCGACCGGCACGGTACCCCGGGCTGGAGGCGCGCGCAGAGCGCGGACTGGCGAGCAGGGCGCCCGCGAGCGATGCGAACGCGAGGAGGGCATGGCTGGGACCCTAAAGGGTCCGCGCCGTCTCCACCCGCACCGCAGGCCACAAGGCCGCGCGAGGCGATGCCGGAAAGGATCCCCAGTGAAGTACATCAAGGTTGCGGCCGCGACGGCCGCGATCGCCCTGGCCGCCACGGCCTGCGGCGGCGACAGCAAGGACGGCGACGGCAAGGACGGGGGCAAGGACCCGGCGCAGCTCAAGGTCTGGATGATGGGCGACGGCACGCCCGAGCAGACCAAGATCCTCGACGGCGTCGAGGCGGAGTTCAAGCAGAAGCACCCGAACACCGACGTCCAGATCAAGTACGTGCCGTGGCCGCAGGTCGCCACCACCTTCCAGAAGGCGGCGGCCGGCGGCGAGGGGCCCGACGTCACCGAGCTCGGCAACACCGACGTCCAGTCCCACATCGAGCAGGGCAGCCTGGCCGACATCACCGACGAGTACAAGGGCTGGGCGGACGGCAAGACGCTGAACAAGACCGCCCTCGGCAACGACACCGCGGACGGCAAGACCTACGCCGTGCCGTGGTACGGGGGCGTGCGCGGCGTCTGGTACCGGACGGACTGGTTCCAGGAGCTCGGCATCCAGCCGCCGAAGACGTGGGCGGACCTGACCGCCGCGGCCAAGAAGGTGCAGGACTCCAAGAAGGTCCCCGGCATCGGCATCCCGAGCGACCAGACCAACGCGCTGCTCAGCTTCATCTGGGGCAACGGCGGCGAGGTCGCCGTCGACGACGGCAAGGGCGGCTTCAAGGGCCAGCTCGACCAGCCGCAGGCGGTCGAGGCGGTCAAGTACTACGCCGGCCTCGTCACGACCGAGAAGGTCGCGCCCGAGAAGTACGTGGGCAAGAACGAGCTGGAGGGCCCGCAGCGCGACTTCGCGCTCGGCAAGCTCGGCATGTACGTCGACGGCAGCTGGGCGCTCAAGGAGATGAAGAAGGTCTCCGCGAAGAACGCCGACAAGTGGGGCGTCTTCCCGATCCCGAGCAAGACCGGCGGCAACGCCCCGGTCATGGCGGGCGGCTCCGACCTCGCGGTGTGGAACGACAGCAAGGCCAAGGCCGCGGCCTTCGACTACATCACGATCCTCAACAACGCCAAGAACGCCAAGATCTGGGCGGACTACAGCGGCTTCTCCTCCATGCGGTCGGACGTGAAGTTCTCCGACCCGAAGCTGGAGGTCTTCACCTCGATCGCCGGCAACACCAAGTTCCCGCCGATCAGCGCCGGCTGGGGCGAGTTCGAGCAGGCCAAGAAGGTGCTGCCGAACGCGGTCAAGGCCATCATGCAGGGCAAGTCCGCCGAGGAGGAGATGAAGAAGGCGAACGAGCAGGCCAACACGCTGCTGAACCCCTAGTACCCGGCTGATCGGAACGTCCATGCTCGACACCGCTCCCGCGGTGCGGAAAGCGCCCGGCCGGAGATCCTCCGGCCGGGCGCGGCCCCGCCGCCGGCCCCGCCTCGGGCCCTACCTGCTGATCGCGCCCACCGTGGTCGTGATCGCCGTCCTGATGTTCTGGCCGATGATCCAGATCGGGATCATGTCGTTCCAGAAGGTCGGCAACCGCCAGCTGCGCGGCGAGCCGGCCGAGTCGGTGGGGACCGAGAACTTCGACAAGATCTTCAACGACCCGTTCTTCTGGCAGACCCTCCGGCACACCGTGCTGTTCGCCGCCGTCGCGGTGTCCCTCACCCTGGTCGTCGGCACGCTGGTGGGGCTGCTGCTCCACAAGCTCGGCAAGCGGATGTCGGGCTTCGTCGCGGGCGGCGTGATGGTCGCCTGGGCGACCCCGCCGGTCACCGCCGCGATCATCTTCAGCTGGCTGTTCGGCACCACCGGCGGCCTCGTCAACTGGTGCCTGGACCTGCTGCCGGACTTCCTCGTCGGCGGCGGCTGGAGCGACTACAACTGGTTCGCCACGCCCCTGTCCACCTACACCGTCCTCACCGTGTGCGTCGTCTGGCAGGCGTGCCCGTTCGTCGCGGTGTCCGTGCTGGCCGGGCTGAAGAGCGTCCCGGGCGAGCTGTACGAGGCGGCCCGCGTGGACGGGTCGGGCCCGTGGCGGACGTTCTGGAGCCTCACCTACCCGATGCTCAAGCCGATCTTCCTCGTGCTGATCGTCATGTCGATCATCTGGGACTTCAAGGTGTTCACGCAGCTGTTCATCATGGCCGGGATGGCCAACCGCGACGCGTTCAACCTGTCGCTGTACGGCTACTCCGAGGCGTTCGGCTCGCTGAATCCGAAGCTCGGCATGGGCTCGGCGATCGCGCTCGTGCTGACGCTCATCCTGCTCGTCGTCACCGCCCTCTACGTGCGGGTCATGGTCCGTCAGGGGGAGACCCGATGAGGCGCCTGCCGCGCAAGCTGCTGCTGAACGGGACGGGGCTGCTGGTCTTCGCGATCGCGGTGTTCCCCGTCTTCTGGATGGCCTCCACCGCCTTCAAGCCCAACACCGAGATCTTCAGCACCACGCCGAAGCCGCTGCCGTCCCACCCGACGCTGGAGCACTTCGACCTGGTCCTGAACGGCGGCATCGCGGAGGTCTCCTTCTGGGAGTACTTCCGGAACAGCGCCATCCTGGCGCTCGTCACCGTCCTGGTGTCGGCGCTGCTCTCGCTGATGGCCGCGATCGCCGTCGCCCGCTTCCGGTTCCGCTTCCGCACCACCTTCCTGATCATGCTGCTGGTGGTGCAGATGGTCCCGTGCGAGGCGCTGGTCATCCCCCTGTTCCTCGACCTGAAGCAGCTGGACCTGCTGAACAGCCTGGCCGGCCTCGTCGTCGTCTACATCGGCTTCGCCGTCCCGTTCGCGATCTGGATGCTGCGCGGCTTCGTCGCCGCGGTGCCGCGCGAACTGGAGGAGGCCGCCGCCATCGACGGCGCCGGGCCCGTCCGGACGTTCTTCCGGGTCCTGCTCCCGCTCGTCGCCCCCGGCCTGGTGGCGACCAGCATCTTCTCCTTCATCACCGCCTGGAACGAGTTCATCTTCGCGTTCACGTTCCTGGACGACCAGACCAAGTACACCCTGCCGATCATGCTGCAGTTCTTCTTCGGCCGCAGCGGCAACGCCTGGGGGCCCATCATGGCAGCGTCCACGCTGCTCACCATTCCCGTCATCGCCTTCTTCCTCGTCGTCCAGCGCCGCATGGTGTCCGGCCTCACCGCCGGGGCGGTGAAGGGGTGACGACCGACGACACCACGACCACGGCGGAGATCGCCCGGCTCGCCCGCGGCACGCTGCTCCCGTCGTTCCCCGGCGCGACCGCGCCGCGCTGGCTCCTGGACGAACTGGAGGCGGGGCTCGGCGGCGTCACGCTGTTCGCGCTCACCGGCAACATCCCGAGCCCGGAGTCGCTGGCCGCGCTCACCGCGCAGATGCGCAAGGCCGGCGACCCGTTCGTCACGATCGACGAGGAGGGCGGCGACGTCACCCGCCTCGGCGGCCACGCGACCGGCAGCCCCTACCCGGGCAACGCCGCGCTCGGCGCCGTGGACGACCCGGAGCTGACCCGCCGCATCTACCGCTCGCTCGGCGCCGAACTGGCCGAGGTCGGCGTCAACTTCAACTTCGCGCCGTCGGTCGACGTCAACACCGCCGACGACAACCCGGTCATCGGGACCCGCTCGTTCGGCTCCGACCCCGCGCTGGTCGCGCGGCACGCCGCCGCCGCCGTCACCGGCACTCAGGAGGCGGGCGTCGCCGCCTGCGCGAAGCACTTCCCCGGCCACGGCGCGACCGTGGAGGACTCCCACCTGGCGATCCCCCTCGTCGACGCCGACCTGGACCTGCTGGACCGGCGCGAGCTGGTCCCGTTCCGGGCGGCGATCGCGGCCGGCACCCGCGCGGTGATGACCGGGCACCTCAACCTGCCGTCCATCACGCGCGGAGCGCCCGCCACCCTCTCCCAGGACGCGATCACCGGACTCCTGCGCGAGCGCCTCGGCTACGAGGGCGTGATCGTCACCGACGCGCTCGACATGGAGGGCGCGAGCGGCGCGATCGGCATCCCGGAGGCGTCCGTGCGGGCCCTCATCGCGGGCGCCGACCTGCTGTGCCTCGGCCCGAACGAGCACGCCGAGACCGTGGAGGCCACCCTCGCGGCGATCGACGAGGCCGTCCGGACCGGACGCCTCCCCCTCGTCAGGCTGGCGGCCGCGGCCGAGCGCACCCGCCTGCTCCGGGAGTGGCTCGCCGGGCGAAGCCCCGCCGTCGTCGACCGGTCCGCCGGCCTGGAGGCCGCCCGCCGCGCCCTCCGCCTGACCGGCACGCTGCCCGCCTGGAGCGGGACGCCCCTGGTCGTCGAGACCGAGTCGTCCGGCAACATCGCGGTAGGCCCGACCCCCTGGGGCCTGCACCCGTGGGCGCCCGACGCCGTCCGGGCCGACGGCGCGGACGGGACGGTGGAGGATGTCTTGGACCGTGCCAAGGGACGCGGCCTCATCGTCGTCCTGCGGGACGCCCACCGCCACGCCGCCCAACGCGCCCTCACCACGGCCCTGCTGGCCGCCCGCCCCGACACCGTCGTCGTCGAGATGGGCCTCCCCGTCTGGCGCCCCGCCCCCGCCGTCCACCTGGCCACCTACGGCGCCGCCGCCGCCAACGCCCAAGCCGCAGCAGAACTCCTGGGTCTGGGTTGATCACTCCCCTTCTCCTCCGCGCCACGAAGTCGTCGCGCGGCTGACGAGACCCACGGCGCGCCCTACGGACAAGAGCCCGGTTCCGGGGGGCGCGTCGTGTCAGGGGAGGTACTGGGCTTGGCCGTGGCCGAAGGACCAGTCTGCGGGGGTGTTCTCGTGGATGACTATGAAGACGTTGTGGGGGGCCACGCCGGCGCGCTCGTGGGCTAGGGCACATACGCGCGCGTAGAGCTTCTTCTTCTGGTCGTCGGTACGGCCGGCGCGCATGGTGATGTCGATGTAGACGATGCCGTCGTCGCGGGGGATGTCCAGGTAGGTGCCGTGCCGGAGCGTGCTCGCGGCGCCGTCGTGGCTTGTCAGGATCTGAAAGCGGTCCTCGGCGGGAAACCCGATCGAGTCCATCAGGGCCTGATGTACCGCGTCCCCCAGGACCTCTAGCCGGTGCGGGTCCATACGGAGGGCATCGATGCGGACGAGCGGCATGGTCACGTGTCCCTTCGGGGATCGGGTCGTCATCGGAGTGTACATACTTGTAGGTACAAAGCCTGGCGGGCAAGGAACCGAAGTAGTTCGATCGGCAAGGGATAATGGGGCTATGCGATTGTCCGCCCGGGTCGACTACGCGTTGCGTGCCGCCGCCGAGCTGGCGGTCGCCGGGAGTCATCCGGTGACCGCGGTGCAGCTCGCGGAGGCCCAGCAGATTCCGCCCAAATTCCTGGAGAACATCCTCGGACAGCTGCGCCGGTCCGGGATCGTCCGGAGCCAGCGGGGACCCGAGGGCGGCTACTGGCTGGCGCGTCCGGCCGAGCGGATCTCGCTGGCCGACATCATCCGCGCCATCGACGGGCCGCTGCTCGGCGTGCGGGGCGAGCGGCCCGAGCACGTGGGGTACGAGGGGCCCGCGCACTCCCTGCAGGAGGTGTGGATCGCGCTGCGCGCCAGCGAGCGGGCGATCCTGGAGCAGGTCACGCTTGCGCACATCGCCGCCGGGGAGCTGCCGGAGCCCGTCCGGAAGCTGACCGAGGACCCCTCCGCCTGGGAAAGCCCCTCGCTGATCTGAGATGCCCGAAGGCGACGTCGTCTGGCTGACCGCCCGGCGCCTGCGCGAGGCGCTGAAGGGGCGGGTGCTGACGCGTTCGGACTTCCGCGTGCCGCGGTACGCGACGGCCGACCTGCGCGGGCGGACCGTGCTGGACGCGGTGTCGCGCGGCAAGCACATCCTGGTGCGGGTGGAGGGCGGGCTGACCGTCCACACGCACCTGATGATGGAGGGGCGCTGGCAGATCCGCCGGCCCGGGCCTCCTCCGCGCGACCATCGGGTGCGGCTCGTGCTGGCGAACGCCGAGTGGCAGGCGGTCGGGTCCTCGCTGGGGCTGGTCGAGTTGCTGCGCACGGACGAGGAGGACGCGGCGGTGGGGCACCTCGGGCCCGACCTCCTCGATCCGGACTGGGGGCCGCGGCTGGAGGCCGAGGCGGTCGCGCGGCTGGCGGAGGACCCGGACCGGGCGGTCGGCGAGGCGCTGCTCGACCAGACGAGGGTCGCCGGGATCGGCAATGTCTACAAGGCCGAGGTCCTGTTCCTGCGGGGCGTGAACCCGTGGACCGCCGTTGGGAACGTTCCCGACATCTCGGGCCTCGTGCAGCTCTCTCAGCGCCTTCTGGACGCCAACAAGGAGCGGCACGGCCACATCACGACCGGTGAGCTGGGACGCGGGCGGGAGCACTGGGTGTACGGGCGGGCGGGCCGTCCGTGCCGGCGGTGCGGCGCCCGGATCGAGCGGGCGGACCAGGGCCCTCCGGGCGCGGCGCGGGCGACGTTCTGGTGCCCGCGCTGCCAGCCGGTCGGCGCCCGCCCTGCCCCCTGAGAATCCAGGGCGGGTCGCCGCCTTTCCGGGTCGCCGGATCCTGCGCCCTCATGGAGATCGTCTGCCCGGGGACCACTCCAAGTCAATTCTCGGGTTTTCTTGGCGGCTCCCCAGGTCTAGCTTGGGGATTTGTGACCTTGGACGACCTTCGCGTGTTCGTGGCCGTCTGCGCGGCGGGCAACCTGAGCGCGGTGGCACGGGACCTGTCGTGCAGCCAGTCGGCCGTCAGCCAGCACGTCAAGCGGCTCGAACGCGAGACCGGGCTCGTGCTGCTGGAGCGCCGGCCGCGGGGCGTGGTGCCGACCCGCGCGGGGCGCATCCTGCACGCGGCCGCGGCCGAGGGGATCGCGGGGCTGGACGCCGCGCTGCGCCGGCTCGACGATCTGCGCCGCGGGGTCGGGGGCACGGTCCGCGTCGCGACCGGGGCCACGACCGTGCGGCACTTCATGGCGGCGGGGGTGGCGGCGTTCCGGGCGCGGCACCCCGACGCCGCGCTCCAGTTCGAGACCGCCGGGTCGAGCCGCCGCTGCCTGGAGGCGGTGCGGTCGCACACCGCCGATCTCGCGTGGGTCACGATCGGGCCGCCGCTGGAGGGCGTGGAGCAGCGGGCGTCGCGGGAGTTGCCGTGGGTGCTCGCCGTGCACGCCGGCGATCCGCTCGCCGAGCGGGCGTCCGTCGCGCTGGACGAACTCGCCGGGATCCGCTACATCGAACTGCCCGCGCATTCGACGTCCCGCGTCCACCTCGAAATGCACCTGGAACGTCACGGGGTGCGCCTCACGTCCACGACGAGCGTCGCCGACTGGGACACCGCGCTCCTGCTGGCCGAACTGGACCTCGGCCAGGCGATCCTGCCCGCGCTGCCCGGCTGGGGAGACGGCTCGGGCGACGTGCGGCTGGTGCCGATCCCCGACCTGCCGCCGCTCACCGCGGGATGGGCGGCACGCCGCTGGGACGCCCTGAGCCCGCTCGCCGTCGAGTTCGCCGAGACCGTCCTGGCGCACCTGCGCACGTGATCAGCGCGCGGTCACCCGGCCGTTCGCGACGGTCAGCCCCACCTGCGGCGCGCCCTCGGGGCAGTGCCGCCCGTTCGGGAACGTCGCCTTCGGCGTGACGTCGAGCCGCTCGTCGACGAACGTCCGCCCTTCCGCGTCGCGCAGCTTCAGCGTCACCCGCACGGGCGCCTTGGGCAGTCCCTCGATTCGGGCGAAGGCCCTCTTGCCCCCGTCAGGGGAGGCGGAGGCGCCGCAGACGGCGTCCGGCCCGTCGCCGTCGCAGCCGGTCGACACGGTCTTCGAGGTCGGGCCCAGCTCGATCCGGGGTTCCTGGCACGTCCCGTCCCAGCAAACCCGCAGGGACGCGGACGCGGCACGGGACCCGTCGGGGATGACCAGGCTCACCCCGGGATCGGTCCCGATCAGCGTGCAGAGCCGTCCCGCGCCGTCGCCTTCGGAGCCGCAGGCGGCCAGGGCGAGCAGAGCGGCGGCCAGCGGCACGGCTCGGGAGAGGGGGTGCATACCCCCATCATCACTGCATCGCGGGCAGAGCGCGGCCGAACGCGGAAAAGCCCCGGCCCCGTCGGGAGACGGCGGGGCCGGGGCTCATCGATCGGTCCGGCACGGGCACCGGGGCCGCGGCGCCTCGGGACCGATCGCGTCCGTCAGGTCTGCGCCTGGAACATCCAGTGCTGCTTCTCGAGCTCGGCGGTGATGCCGATGAGCAGGTCCTGGGTCACCTGGTCCGGCTCGTCGGTCGCCTTGATGCGCTCCCGGAACCGCGCGATGATCTGCGCAAGGATGTCGGTGATCGCGGCGACGACCTTGTCGTCGTCGAGGTAGCCGGCCTCCAGCTGCGGGAGCTGAGTGCGGTCGGCGACCGTGCGGACGCGGCCGTCGGGGTTCGCCCCGATCGCCACCGCTCGCTCGGCGACGTCGTCCTGGCCGCTGCGGGCCAGCGCGACGATCTCGTCGAGGTGCTCGTGGACGACCTTGAAATTGCGGCCGGTGAGGTTCCAGTGCGCCTGCTTGGCCACCAGAGAAAGATCGATCAAGTCGACGAGAGCGCCCTGCAAGGCGTCCCCGGCGGCCTTCAGGTCCGACTCGGTGAGCGGGCTCTTGACCGACGCCATGAACGGGCTCCTTCCGCATCGTTACGGTTTATCCGTTACAACACGGGAGAATCCCCGCGAATGCCGAGTTCATGCCGTGAGGCCGCGCACACCCGCGGCCCCGGCCAGGGGCATGAACGCGCCGTCTGCGGTCAGGCGGCGACCATGTCGGCGCGGAACTCGCCGGTGATCTCCTCCGGGGTCTCCGGAATGCTCTCGGCGGAGATCCGCTCGTGCTCCGGCGCACCCGCCATGACGGGCTCGTGCTGAAGCTCGGCGAGGGCGAGCTGATCCGCGACTTCCCTCAGCACGTGCGACAGCGGAACGCCCAGGGCCTTGCAGATAGAGGACAGCAACTCCGAAGAGGCCTCTTTCTGCCCCCGCTCGACCTCGGAGAGATAGCCGAGTGACACCCGCGCTGCCGCGGACACCTCACGGAGGGTGCGTCCCTGGCGCAGCCGCAGCTGCCGCAGTACGTCACCGAGCAGCTGGCGAAGCAGGACCATCGTCTCGCTCCCTCCCTCAGTTCGGACCATCTGCCGGTTCCACCGTACCCGCCCTGACGGCGGCGATGGCAGACCGTTGATTTCGTGTTCGCTCGGAACGTAACGCTGTAATCAGCCCCTATCTTCCCGATCTTCCTGAGCCTCTCCGCTCCCGGCCTCGACGTCAAGCCCCAGAAGGCGGCGTCTCAGCAGCTCAAGCGCGTGTACGACGGTCATCCGCCGGATCACCGCGCGGATCTCCGGCCCCGCGCCGGGCACCGGGAGTTTCGGGCCGACCACCGTCGGCGAGGCTCCAGGTCCGGCCAAACCGACATAGACCGTTCCCACGGGATGGCCGTCCTGCGGGTCGGGACCGGCCACGCCCGTCACCGCGAGCCCGTAGGTCGCGCCGAGCGCGTCGCGGACGCCGGCGGCCATCGCGGCGGCCACGTCCGGGTGGACGGCCCCGTGCTCGGCGAGCAGGTCGCCCGGCACGCCGAGGAGCCTCTCCTTCAGCCCGGTCGCGTAGGCGACCACGCCGCCCGCGTACGTCGCGGACGACCCGGGCGTCGCGGTCAGCTCTGCGCCGACGAGGCCGCCGGTCAGCGACTCCGCGGTGGCGACGGTCTCGCCCCGGTCCAGGAGCAGCCGGTGCACGACCAGCCCGAGCGACTCGTCCTCGACCCCGTAGACCGACGGGCCGAGCAGCTCCCGGACGCGCGACTCCACGCCCGCCAGCCGCCCGGCCGCGTCCTCGCCGGACACGGTGATGCGGATCTTCACCTCGGCGGGATCGGGCAGGTAGGCGAGCTTCACGCCGTCCATCGCCTCCACCTCGGCGAGGCGGGTCGCGGCGACCGACTCCCACAGCCGGGCGGTGCGCAGCGTGCGGCGCGCCACCGCGGGCAGCCCGGCGATCTCCGCGAGCTCCGGCAGCACGATCTCGTCCATGATCGTGCGCATCTCGAACGGGACGCCCGGCAGGGCGTAGACGACCCCGCCGGGCAGCTCGACGCGCAGGCCGGGCGCCGAACCGGCGGAGTTGGTCAGCGGCCGGGCGCCCTCGGGGACGTCGGTCATGCGCAGCGCCATCGGCTGCAGCTCGCGGCCGGCCCGCGCCACCCGCTCGCGCAGCCGCCGCTCCAGCTCCGGGTCGCGGACGAGGGCGACGCCGGCCGCCTTGGCGAGCGCGTCGCGCGTCACGTCGTCGTAGGTGGGGCCGAGCCCGCCGGTGGTGATGACGGCGTCGGCCCGGTCGAGCGCCGACTCCACCGCCGCGACGATCACGTCCAGCTCGTCGCCGACGACCACGCTGCGGGTGACCTCGACGCCGTGGTCGGCGAGCCGGCGGCCGAGCCACGCGGCGTTGCCGTTGATGGTGTCGCCGAGGAGCAGCTCGTCCCCGACGGTGAGCAGTTCGACCCGCATCGCGTCCCCATCCGTCCCCGTTGCGCAGGCGCCCCGAATCCCAGGCGCCCCCGAATCTACCGGCGGGCACCGACGACGGGCCCGGCGGACCGCCGGTTCACCGTAAGAATCGGCCGAATGAGGACGACACCGGCCCCGGCCGCTTCGCACGGTCCAACCCGCATAACGCTTTTCCGTCGTCGAGAATTGGGACGGCCGCGTTTTCTGTCCGCCGCGCGCGGGCCTCGGAACACCGCGCGCGGCACGGGCCCCGCGCGGAACGCGCATCGTCGCCGCACGTCGCCGCTCCGGCAGCCGACAAGCGAGAGAAGCGCAGGTCACATTGTGAGTCAAAACTCATTCGGTGGATTCGTGCGGGCGGACGCCGGCAGGGATAATCGAATACCGCGGCACCCCTTGGAGCGGGGCCGCGGGGCCACGACCGGGGTGGGCGTGGTCCCGCGGCCCACCTAGGCCCGCGACAGGCGGCGCAGCACGGCACCGCAGCGGCGGGCGTAGGCGCGCTGGAACAGCCTTCCGAACGGGCCCGCCAGCTTCGCCGCCGCCGTCGCCGGACGGCTGAACGCGGTGACCGTCAGCCACACGTCGCCCTCGTCGTCCAAGTGCACGACGAACGACTCCTCCCCCGACTCCGGGTGGCCGGGGAGCGTGCCGTACGCCCATCCGGCGTAGCGCTCCTCCTCGCGCGTCCACACGATGCGGCAGGGCGCCTTCAGGCGCAGCGGCCCGACGCCCAGCCCGATCACGACGCTGACGCCCGGCGCGGCACGCGGCGCCGACGCCTCCACCCGGACCGGGAGCGCGCGGTGCATCCAGAACTCCATGACCGCGTCCGCGGCGTTCCGGAACGCCGCGGGCCCCTGCCCGACGAGCATGCGCTGCCGCATGTGCCGGTACCCGGCCGGGCGCTCCGCATCGCGCGTCGCGCCGACCTCGGCGTAGGTGAAGTCGTCCCCGGTCATGCCCTCCGGCCTCCAAACTGACGAATCCGCGTCAAGTATGGCCCGTGCCCCTGGCCACCGGGTCGAACCGGTCCGTAACGTCCGTCGCATGAACGCCATCGTCGCCGGGCTGAACGTCTTCCCGATCAAGAGCGCGGGGGCCGTCCCGGTCGCCGAGGCCGAACTGACCCCGGACGGGCTGCGCCACGACCGGGAGTTCATGCTCGTCCGCCCGAACGGGCGGCACCTGTCGCAGCGAGAGGCCCCGGAACTGGCGCTGCTGCACCCCGCCTTCGACGGTGTGAAGCTCAGCGTCCACACCCCGCTCGCGCCGTCGCCCCTGGTGTGCGAGGCGGTGGACGGCCCCGCCCTCGACGTGACCGTGCACCGCCGCCCGTGCCAGGGGATGGACCAGGGCGACGACGCGGCCGGCTGGTTCTCCGAGATCCTCGGACTCCCCTGCCGCCTCGTCCGCTTCACCGGGACCCGTCCCACCCTCCTCGGCGGCGGCACCCTGACGTACGCCGACGGCTACCCCGTCTCGGTGCTGTCGGCCGAGTCGCTCGACGACCTGAACCGGCGGGCGGACGCCCGGTTCTCCATGGCGCGCTTCCGTCCCAACATCGTCCTGCGCGGCCTCGGCCCCTACGGCGAGGACGCCGTCACCCGGCTGCGCGGCGACCGGGTGGAGATCGAACTCGTCCGGCCGTGCGGCCGCTGCGTCATCGTCAACACCGACCAGGAGACCGCGCGCCGGTCCCCCGAGCCGCTGCGGGCCCTCGCCCGCTACCGGACCGAGCGCTTCGCCGGCGTCCGCGAGATCATGTTCGGCCGGCTCGGCATCCCGCGCGCGCTCGGCGCCCTCCATGTGGACGACGAACTGAGCGCGACTTCTGAGCCGGCCGCGTCCTGAAGGCTCAGGAGGCGTCGGCGGACGGACGGCGCATGCGCCAGGCCTGGACGACGTAGTCGACGCCGGTGACGACCGTGACGACGAGGGCCGCGCCCATCGTGGCCCAGCGGACGTAGTCGAGCGGGCCCGGCAGGATGTAGAAGCCGATGGCGATGACCTGGAGCATCGTCTTCAGCTTGCCGCCCTTGCTCGCCGGGATCACGCCGCGGCGGATCACGACGAACCGCATCAGCGTGATGCCGATCTCGCGGACCATGATGGCGGCGGTCACCCACCACCACAGCTCGCCCATCACCGACAGGCTGACCAGCGCCGCGCCGGTGAGCGCCTTGTCCGCGATCGGGTCGGCGATCTTGCCGAAGTCGGTGACGAGGCCGCGCGCCCGGGCGATGTCACCGTCGATCTTGTCGGTGATCGAGGCGACCGCGAACACGGCGAAGGCGGCGAGCCGCATGGCGGTGCCGTCCAGGAAGAACAGCCAGACGAAGAGCGGCACCAGCGCGATCCTGAGGAGCGTCAGGGCGTTGGCGATGTTCCAGACGCCGGCCGGCGGCGGGTCCTGCGCGCCCGCGACCGGATCCGGGGTGCCGGCGATCATGACACGTCCGCGATGAGGTCCACCCCGTCGCTGCCCACGACCCGGGCCTCCACGATGTCGCCGAGCGCGAGCCCCTCGCCGCGGACGAGGACCGTCCCGTCCACGTCCGGCGCCTGGTGCTCGGCGCGGCCCTCGAAGCCGCCCTCCTGCTCGGCCTTGTCCTCCAGCAGGACGCGGATCCGGCCGCCGACGCGGTCCTCCGCGCGCTGCGCGGTCAGCTCCTCGGCGAGGCCGGACAACTCCTCGACGCGGGCGGCGACGTCGGCGGGATCGAGCTTGCCGTCCAGGTTCGCGGCCTCCGTGCCCTCCTCGTCGGAGTAGCCGAACACGCCGACGGCGTCGAGCCGGGCCGCCGACAGGAACTCCACCAGCTCCTCGAAGTCGTCCTCGGTCTCGCCGGGGAACCCGACGATGAAGTTGGAGCGCACGCCCGCCTCCGGCGCCAGCGCGCGGATCTGGTCCAGCAGCCCGAGGAACCGCTCCCGGTCGCCGAACCGGCGCATCGAGCGCAGCACCGGGCCGCTCGCGTGCTGGAACGACATGTCGAAGTACGGGGCGACGCCGGGCGTGCCGCAGATCGCCTCGATGAGTCCGGGGCGCGTCTCGGCGGGCTGCAGGTAGCTGACCCGGACCCGCTCGATGCCGTCGACGGCGGCGAGGGCGGGCAGCAGCTTCTCCAGGGCCCGCAGGTCGCCGAGGTCCTTGCCGTAGGACGTGGAGTTCTCGCTGACGAGGACCACCTCGCGGACCCCGTGGCCGGCGAGCCAGCGCGCCTCCTCCAGCACCTCCGCGGGCGGGCGCGAGACGTACGCGCCGCGGAACGCGGGGATCGCGCAGAACGTGCAGCGCCGGTCGCAGCCGGACGCCAGCTTCAGCGGCGCGACCGGGCCGCCGCCGAGGCGCCGCCGCAGCACCCGCGGACCGGACGCCGGGGCCACGCCGTCCGGCAGGTCGTCCTGGCCGCCGTGCCCCGGGACGGCGACCCGGGCGCCGTGCCGCTCGACCGGGCTGATCGGCAGGAGGGTGCGGCGGTCGCGCGGGGTGTGCGCGTCGCGCCGGCGTCCCGCCATGACGTCGTCGAGGCGCTCGCCGATCGCGGTGTAGTCGTCGAAGCCGATCACCGCGTCGGCCTCGGGCAGCGCCTCGGCCAGCTCGCTGCCGTACCGCTCGGCCATGCACCCGGCCGCGACGACCTTGGCGCCGGAGTCGTGCGCGGCCAGCAGCGTGTCGATCGAGTCCTTCTTGGCGGCCTCGATGAACCCGCAGGTGTTGACGACCACGACGTCCGCGCCGTCCGCGCCGTCCGCCAGGTCCCAGCCCGCGTCCTCGATGCGCGCGGCGAGCTCCTCGGAATCGACCTCGTTGCGGGCACAGCCGAGCGTGATGAGTGAGACCTTGCGGCGAGTGGACATGCCCCTAAGGTAATGGGCGCCCGCGCCGGAGCGGACCATCGGCCCGCGGCATCGGCGTGGGAAGTCGTCCCGCCCGACGCGCCCGCCCCGGAGCCCCCGGGGCCGGATCAGGCGGACTCGGGGTCGTTGCGGTCGAAGGTCAGCCGCTGGACGCCCTTGCCCTTGCCGGGCGATCCGAGGTCCTTGCCATTGACGGTCAGGTTGACGCTGCCGCCGATGCCGACCACCAGCCGGACCTTCTTCTTGGCGGTGAAGTCCTTCTGGTCGCCCTGGCGGAGCATCCCGCTGAACAGCGTCTTGCCCTTGTCGCCCTGGACGTTCAGCCACGTGGTCCGCTTCGCCTCGACCCGCACCTCGACCTTGGTGCGCGGCGCCTCGGCGACCGGGGAGCTGCTCGTCGGCGGCGCGGTCGGGGCGGCGGACGGGGTGCGCGGCGCGGGCGTCCCGGCGACCTGCCGCGCGGTGCGCCGCTCGCCGCCACCGTGCCCGACCACCTGCACGATGCCGTAGATCACCACGAGCGCGAGGGCGAGCGCCATGGCGGCGCTCCAGTTCGGCGACCGGCGCTCGCGGAACGCGACCGGCTGCTCCGGCTCGAACGCCGACACCGCCGAGACCGGCTGCGGGGCGCCGCCGTGCGCGGCGTCGAACTCGGCGACGAGCGGTTCCGGATCGATGCCGATCACGCGCGAGATGCTGCGGATGTGGCCGCGGGCGTAGAAGTTGCCCCCGCATGCGGAGAAGTCGTCGGCCTCCATGCTGCGGACGACCGTCTCGCGTATCCGCGTCTGGAGGCTCACCTGTGTCACCGAGAGACCGGCCCGCTGACGCTCCTCCGCCAAGGTCTCACCGATGCTCACGCCGGGCCTCCTCTGAGGAGCTCGTGGCCGATCACGCACGACTGTGAAACCAGTCTAGGAACGGGCGTGCCCGTTCGGCGACAGCCAACACGTTCGAAACAGGGCAAGATTTCGCATCATTCCGCAATGCCCCGGCAGCGCGCGCTCAGCCGCCGCCGCGCAGTTCCGCGAGCACCCCGGGGAGATCATCCGGCTTGGCCAGCACGTCCCGCGCCTTGGAGCCCTCGCTGGGTCCGACGATGTCGCGGCTCTCCATGAGGTCCATCAGCCGCCCGGCCTTGGCGAACCCGACGCGCAGCTTGCGCTGCAGCATCGACGTCGACCCGAACTGGGTGGACACGACCAGCTCGATGGCCTGGACGAGCAGGTCCATGTCGTCGCCGATCTCCTCGTCGATCTCCTTCTTCGGCGCGCCGGCCGCGGCGACGTCCTCCCGGTAGCTCGCCTCCATCTGCCCCTTGCAGTGGTCGACGACGCCGTGGATCTCCTTCTCCGACACGTAGGCGTTCTGGATGCGCATGGGCTTGCTCGCGCCCATCGGCAGGAACAGCGCGTCGCCCTGCCCGACGAGCTTCTCCGCGCCCGGCTGGTCGAGGATGACGCGGCTGTCGGACAGCGACGAGGTCGCGAACGCCAGCCGCGACGGCACGTTGGCCTTGATGAGCCCGGTGACGACGTCGACCGACGGGCGCTGCGTCGCCAGGACGAGGTGGATCCCGGCGGCGCGGGCCAGCTGGGTGATGCGGACGACCGAGTCCTCCACGTCGCGCGGCGCGACCATCATCAGGTCGGCCAGCTCGTCCACGATCACCAGCATGTACGGGTACGGGGTGTAGACGCGCTCGCTGCCGGGCGGCGCGGTGAGCTTGCCCGCCTTCACCGCCTTGTTGAAGTCGTCGATGTGCCGGTACCCCGACGCGGCCAGGTCGTCGTAGCGGCGGTCCATCTCCCCGACGACCCAGTCCAGGGCCTCGGCGGCCTTCTTGGGGTTGGTGATGATCGGGGTGATCAGGTGCGGGATGCCCTGGTACATCGTCAGCTCGACCCGCTTGGGGTCGACCAGGATCATCCGCACCTCGTCGGGGGTGGCGCGCATCAGGATCGAGGTGATCAGGCCGTTGATGCACGTCGACTTGCCGGCCCCGGTGGCGCCCGCGATCAGGATGTGCGGCATCTTCGCCAGGTTCGCCACGACCGTGCGGCCCTCGACGTCCTTGCCGAGCCCGACGATCATCGGATGGTGCTCGTTGGTCGCGGCGGGCGAGCGCAGCACGTCGCCGAGGCTGACGATGTCCTTGTCGGTGTTGGGGATCTCCACGCCGATCGCGGACTTGCCGGGGATCGGGGAGATGATGCGCACGTCGGCGCTCTTCACCGCGTAGGCGATGTTCTTGGTCAGCGCGGTGACCTTCTCGACCTTCACCGCCGGGCCGAGCTCGATCTCGTACCGGGTGATCGTCGGGCCGCGGGTGAACCCGGTGACCTGCGCGTCGATGTCGAACTGCTCCAGCACGCCGGTGAGCGCGTTCACCACCGTGTCGTTGGCCTTCGTGCGCGGCTTGGACACGCTGCCGGGCCGCAGCGCCGACGGGTCGGGCAGCACGTAGATCTCGCCGGACGACGACAGCGGCAGCTGCTCGGTCCGGCGCGGGGCGGGCGTCGGGTCGCGGACCTCGGGATGGTCGGCCTCGGTCGCCGGATCGGCGGACACGGGGTCGGCGGCCATCGGATCGTCGACCATGGACGCGCCGGCGACGTGCTCGTCCATCGGCTCGTCGTCGGGGGCCGGGGCAGGGGGCGGGACCTGCCCGCCGAACGGGTCGGGCTCGAACAGCTCGTCGGCGAGGTCGCGGCGGGGCCGGTCGGCCTTCTTCGGCGCGTCCTCCAGCAGCGGCGTGTCGTACGGCCGTGAGTGCTCGCCGACCTCCAGCTCGTCGCCGTCCTCGGACTTGCTCTTGCGGCGCCGCTTCTTCGGCGCGCTCTCGCCCTCGGCCTCCTCGGCGGCGGGGCGTTCGGGACGGTTCTGCAGCGTCGCCATCGCCCACAGGTCGGCGACCCGCTCGGGGACCTTCGCGATCGGCGTCGCGGTGACGACCAGCAGCCCGAACCCGGACAGGAGCAGCAGCAGCGGGACGGCCACCCATCCGCTCAGCGCCGCGTCCAGCGGGGCCGACACCAGCCAGCCGACCACGCCGCCGGACCCGCGCACGCCGTCCATGTCCTTCGCGGGGGACGGGACGCCCGCGGCGATGTGCAGGATGCCCAGGACGCCGACGCCGAGCGCGGTGATGCCGATGACGACGCGGCCGGTGTCCTCGTGGTGCTCGGGGTGGCGCAGCGTCCGCCACGCCAGCAGCGCCAGCAGCACGGGCAGCGCCATCGCCAGGATGCCGAGCCCGCCGCGCGCGACCTTCTCCAGCGCGATGGTGACGACGCCGTCGGGCCGGAACCAGGTCACGGAGGCCAGCACGATGGACGAGCCGAGCAGCGCGAGGCCGAGGCCGTCGCGGCGGTGCTCGGGGTCGAGGTTGCGGGCGCCGTTCCCGTACGCGCGGAACACCGATCCGACCGTCACCGCGGCGAGCAGGTACAGCCTGAACAGGAGCTTGAAGAACCCGAGCACCGCCTGCGAGAACGGGTCGGGCTTCTGGGGAGGGCGCCCGCGGCCGGAGCCGCGGCCCCCCCTGGAGCCGCCGCTCCCCTTGGGGTTGCCGCTCGGTCGCTTCCGGGGGGACGAACCTGCGGGCTTGCGAGCCGCCGTGCCCCCCGCACGCGAGGAGGCTTTCGCGCCTCCAGACGCACGTGTGGCCATGGTTATGAGAGTAACCAAGGACCCTCCCGGTTCCCGGGATGGCGGGCGGGCGTGTCGAGCGGACGGCCGCGGTCGCCGGCCCCGGTCGGGGACCGGTCCGCGGCCGTCCGGACGGCGGCGCCGCTAGACCTCGACGACCACCGGGATGATCATCGGGCGGCGGCGGTAGTTCTCGCTCACCCACTTGCCGACGGTGCGCCGGATCAGCTGGTTGAGCTGGTGCACGTCGTTCACGCCGTCGCCGGCCGCGTCCCGCAGCACGTCCTCGATCCGCGCGATGACCTCGTCGAAGTCCTCGTTGACGATGCCGGCGCCGCGGGCGTGCACCTCGGGCCCGGCGACGAGCTTGCCGGAACTGGAGTCGACGCCGATGACGATGGAGACGAACCCCTCCTCGCCGAGGATGCGCCGGTCCTTCAGGGAGGTCTCGGTGACCTCGCCGACCGACAGGCCGTCCACGTACACGTACCCGGCGGGGACCGCACCGACGATCTTGGCCTGGCCGTCGACGAGGTCGACGACGACGCCGTCCTCGGCGATGACGATGCCCTCGTCCGGCACGCCGGTGAGCGCGGCGAGCTTGGCGTGGGCGCGCAGGTGCCGCCACTCGCCGTGGATCGGCATGAAGTTCGCCGGCTTCGTCATGTTGAGCACGTACAGCAGCTCGCCCGCCGAGGCGTGCCCGGACACGTGCACGAGCGCGTTGCCCTTGTGGACGATGCGGGCGCCCCACCGGGTGAGGCCGTTGATGACGCGGTTGACCGCGTTCTCGTTGCCCGGGATCAGCGACGACGCCAGCATCACGGTGTCGCGCTCGGTGATGCGGATCGAGTGGTCGCGGTTGGCCATCCGCGACAGCGCCGACATCGGCTCGCCCTGCGACCCGGTGCACACCAGCACGAGCCGGTCGCCGGGGATGTCGTCGATCACCTTCTGCTCGACCATGATGTCCTCGGGGACGTTCAGGTACCCGAGTTCGCGCGCGACGCCCATGTTGCGGACCATGGACCGCCCGACGAAGCAGACCTTGCGGCCGTTGGCGACGGCCGCGTCCAGGACCTGCTGGACGCGGTGGATGTGCGAGGCGAAGCAGGCGACGATGAGCCGCCCCTGCGCGGTGCGGAACACCTCGTCCACGACCGGCCCGATGTTGCGCTCGCTGGTGACGAAGCCGGGCACCTCGGCGTTCGTCGAGTCCGACATCAGCAGGTCGATGCCCTCGGCGCCGAGCCGGGCGAACCCGGGCAGGTCGGTGAGCCGGCCGTCCAGCGGGAGCTGGTCCATCTTGAAGTCGCCGGTGTGCAGGACGAGCCCGGCGGGCGTGCGCACGGCGACGGCGAGGGCGTCCGGGATGGAGTGGTTGACGGCGAGGAACTCGCAGTCGAACGGCCCGAACGAGCGGCGCTCCCCCTCCGCGACCACGTCGGTCACGGGTTTGATGCGGTGCTCGGTGAGCTTGGCCTCCAGCAGCGCCAGCGACAGCCGCGAGCCGACCAGCGGGATGTCGCGGCGCTCGCGCAGCAGGTACGGGACGGCGCCGATGTGGTCCTCGTGGCCGTGCGTGACGACGACGGCCTCGATGTCGTCGAGCCGGTCCCTGATGTACTCGAAGTCGGGCAGTATCAGGTCGACGCCGGGCTGCTCGGTCTCGGGGAAGAGCACGCCGCAGTCGACGATGAGCAGGCGGCCGCCGTACTCGAACACCGTCATGTTGCGGCCGATCTCCCCGAGCCCGCCCAGCGCGACGATCCGCAGGCCCCCCTTGGGCGGTGCGGGCGGTTCCGAGAGATCCGGGTGAGGATGGCTCACCGGGCGACCTCCGGGATGACGACCTCCGGCACTTTGACTCCCCCTATCGTGAGGTCTTCTCGCAGGCGCGCCGCGAACTCCGGCGAGGCCTCCACCAGCGGCGCGCGGAGCGGGCCGCCTCCGGGGAGGCCGAGCAGGTTCAGCGCTGCCTTGACGGCGATGGCGCCCTGCGTACGGGTCATGATGGCGGCGACCACGGGCAGCAGCCGCCGGTGGATCTCCAGCGCCCGGCCGTGCTCGCCGGCCAGATAGGCGTCGATCATCTCATGGAGCTCGGTCCCGACCACGTGGCCGACCACGCTGACGAACCCCGCCGCCCCGACCGACAGCCACGGCAGGTTGAGGTTGTCGTCACCGGAGTACCAGACGAGGTCGGTCTCGGCCATCACCCTGGAGGCGCCGAACAGGTCGCCCTTGGCGTCCTTGACGGCGACGATCCGCGGGTGCTCGGCGAGCTGCACGAGCGTGTCGTTCTGGATCGGCACCCCGGCGCGCCCCGGGATGTCGTACAGCATGTTGGGCAGCCCCGTCGCGTCGGCCACCGCCGTGAAGTGGCGGACGAGGCCCTCCTGCGGGGGCTTGTTGTAGTACGGCGTGACCACGAGCAGGCCGTGCGCGCCCGCCGCCTCGGCCTGCCGCGCGAGTTTCAGGCTGTGCTCGGTGTGGTTGGTCCCGGCACCGGCGACGATCACCGCGCGGTCGCCGACCGCCTCGATGACCGCGCGAAGGAGCGTGCTCTTCTCTTCGTCGCTCGTCGTGGGCGACTCGCCCGTCGTCCCGTTGACGACGAGGCCGTCATGGCGCCGCTCATCGACCAGGTGGGTCGCGAGGCGCGCGGCGCCGTCGTAGTCGACGCCGCCGTCGGGCAGGAACGGGGTGACCATGGCGGTCAGCATCCGTCCGAACGGAGCGCCAGTGGATGTGCTGGGTGCCATGCAACGAACGGTACCGTTCCGGCCCATCCACTTGGACCCGCAGGTCGAAGCAGAACGAGCGAAAACGGAAGGAAGCCGCCGCCACACGCTCGGGGGTACGCGTGGCGGCGGCTCCCACAACGCACATCGTGGCACGCAAAAGCCGCGTTACGGGGTCAGTCCGGCCACGTCCCGGACTCGGTTGGATAACGTGACCCATCGGTCATCTCATGGAGTCGGACACGCAGCTCCTCGACGTCGGAGGTGCGCACGAGGTCGTTCCCCCGGACCGCCCACCATTGGCCGGACCCGCCCCTGCCGATCCGCCAGTCGGCGAACTCGGCCGCCAGTTCGCCGATCCGGTCGGCGTCGTACCGCGCGGACTGCTGAGTGCCCATCGGCCGTCTCCACTTCCTTTGGCATCCGCCAGTCGAAGCTTGACCTTCCGCACCCTCCACTACCCCCGTGGATGTACGGATATCCACCCCTTTTTACCTGGGGATACCGGCGTTTCGGAACGTGACGGCGCGGGTTTCTCAGCCGCCAAAACTTCCTGTCGCCCGGGGTAGCCAGGTTGCGCGGTAACGTGACCATTCGGACGGGTTCGTGGTCCAGTCGGCGTACACGCCCACCCCGTACGGGCGCCTGGGCGGCCGCTCCAGGTCGTCGATCCCCCGCCGGACGCCGCGCAGCGCGACGGACAGGTCCTCCGCCCACTCCGCGAGGGGCCGGTAGGTGGGGACGCCCATGAAGACCGTGGTCCGGTCGCCGATGAGCTCCAGCGTCCTGCGGGTGTGCCGGGCGAAGTGCCACCCGGCGAGGGCGCGCGTCGGCAGCGCCACGTCGTAGGTCATGATCGCGACCTGGTCGGCGCGGTCGGCGACGGCGCGCAGGAAGTCCTCCGTCGGACGCGGCGGATAGTGGATCTTCCCCGTGCGCGGGATGAGGGCCTTGTAGACGGGCTGGACGGCGTCCAGGAGAGTCGGCTGCTCCAGCGCCACCGACAGCAGCCTCCCCTTCGCCCGGGTCAGCTCGCGGGTGGCGTCCATGAGCGCGAGGAAGGCGCGGTCGTCGGGGTAGATCGGCTCGAAGTCGTAGTGGATGCCGTCGAACCCGAGGTCGAGGAGGGTCGCGTCCGTCCTGACCACCTGGGCGCGCACGGCGGGGTCGTCCAGGTCGATGACGCCCTTGCCGTCCACCATCCGGATCTGCCCCAGGTACGCCTGCGCGCGGACGCCCGGCGCGTACTTTCGCATGGCGGCGATGAGTTGCCGCGCGTAGCGGTACTTGCTCTCCGGCACGGTGCCGTCCGCCTCGAACGGCCCCGTATGAAAGAAGACGTCGGTGATGCGGTTCTCCGCCAGGAGCTTTCCGAGCGCCTGGTACTCGGCGTCGCTGTGGGGCTCCCCCACCCACTGGTGCCGCGCCCACAGGGCGTTGGCCTCGGTGCCGCGCGCCAGGGGCTCGGGCTGCCACCACACCCAGGCCCCGGCGAGCACGAGCGCGGCCAGGCCGAGCACGTAGGCCGCCGCCCACCCCAGAATCCGTCCGACCCGCCCCAAAACCCGCATCGCGCAATCATGGCGGATGAGCCGGGCGCGAGCGCGCCGCCGTCCCAGCGGCGCCCCAGCCGCGCCCCACGGTCCGGCCATAAAATGATCATGGTTGGGACGTGTTCGCGCGCCGCGCGCGGCAGCGGTTGACAACGGGGGAACCTTGTATTCACGAGGCGGCTCGTGGTGTCGGCCCGTTGGTCACGATGGGGAGCCGCTCGGCCCTTACCGTCCACGCGGATGGAGGTCAACCGGCATGCGAGTCCCACCGAGGCAGGGCGAGCCCCGCCCCCTGATCAGTACGCGGGCCCTCGTGATCGTCCTCGCGGCGGTCGGCGCCGCCGCGCTCGCCGCCGCCGCCCCGGATCTGGCGATCCCGATCGGGGTGGGCGTGGCGGTCGTCACGCTCCTGGCCCAGATCGTCAAGGACTGACCTCACCCGTGCCGGGCGTGCCCGGCGGGCATGCCGACCGCGCGCTCCTGCGCGAGATCGGGCAGGGTGCGCCGGATCCGGGCGCGCTGGGTGAGGGCCACGCAGACCAGCACGGCCACGGCCGCCAGCGCGGTCGTGGCGTCGATCCGCTCGCCGAGGAGCACACCCGACCAGAGCAGCGTGAGCATGGGCTGGGTGAGCTGGATCTGGCTGGCGCGGGCGATCCCTGCCCGCGCCAGGCCCTCGTACCAGGCGAAGAAGCCCAGGTAGGCGGAGAAGACGGACACGTAGCCGAAGCCGAGCACGGCGTGGGCCGTCCAGCCGGGACGGGTCGTGGCGAGCAGCCACCCGGTGACCGGGACGGTGACGGGGACCGCCAGCACGAGCGCCCAGGAGATGACGCGCCAGCCCGGCATGTCGCGGGCCAGGCGCGCGCCTTCCGCGTAGCCGGCGGCGCAGGTGAGGAGGGCGGTGAACAGCAGCAGGTCGGCGGGCGTGACGCGGCCCGCCCCGCGGACCAGGGCGAAGCCGGTGACGCAGGCCGCGCCGGCCGCGCTCGCCAGCCAGAAGACGCGGGACGGGCGCTCTCCCGCGCGCAGGACCCCGAGCACGGCGGTGGCGGCGGGCAGCAGCCCGACGACGACGGCCGAGTGGGCGGCGGAGGCGCCGTGGTCCAGCGCGAGGGTGGAGAACAGCGGGAACCCGAAGACCACTCCGGCGGCGACGACCGCCAGGCTCGCCCACTGCCCGCGGCGCGGCGGGCGCGCCCGGACCGATAGCAGTGCGATGACGGCGAGGACGCCCGCGGCGGCGGAACGGCCGATGCCGATGACGTACGGGTCGAGCCCTTCGAGCCCGAGGACCGTGGTCGGAATGGTGAATGAGAAGGTCAGGACGCCAAGGGCAGCGAGCCCCAGCCCAGCCCCCGAAGTTCCGGCCGCTATCGCCCGGGGGGCAGTAGCGCTATCTTGTGTCCTCATGAAAGACGATAGCAGCGTGGCGGCGCTGGCCGGCAGGCTGCGCGCGGAGCTCCTCCGGATGAGCCCCGGGGAGCGCCTCCCGTCGAGCCGGGCGCTGGTCGACCGGCACCGCGTCAGCCCGGTCACGGTGTCGCGGGCGCTCGGCCTCCTGGCCGCCGAGGGCCTCGTCGTGACGCGGCCGGGCAGCGGGGCGTTCGCCGCACCGCGGCCCGAGGCCGCCTGTGAACCGCCCGACCACGACTGGCAGGCGGTGACGCTCGGAGACCGGTCGGTGGACGCGTCGGGGGTGTCGTGGCTGCTCACCCCGGCGCCGGACGGCACGGCCGCGCTCAGCGGCGGCTACCTGCATCCGACGCTCCAGCCGGTGCGGGCGCTCGCCACGGCGGCGGCGCGGGCGGCCCGCCGGCCGGACGCGTGGGAGATGCCGCGGCTCGGCGGCGTGCCGGAACTGTGCGCCTGGTTCGCCCGCACGGTCGGCGGCGGCGTCTCCCCCGCCGACGTGCTGATCACGAGCGGCGGCCAGCAGTCGCTGACGACCGTGCTGCGCGCGCTGCTCCCGCCGGGCGCCCCGCTGCTGGTCGAGTCGCCCACGTACCTCGGCGTCCTCGCGGTTGCGCGGGCGAGCGGGCTGCATCCGGTGCCCGTGCCGGTGGACGCGGACGGCGTCCGTCCCGACCTGCTCGCCGAGGCGTTCGCGATGAGCGGGGCACGCGCCTTCTACACCCAGCCCGCCTTCCACAACCCGACCGGCACGGTGCTGGCCGCCGAGCGGCGCGAGCGGGTCCTCGCCGCGGCGCGCACGGCGGGCGCGTTCGTGGTGGAGGACGACTTCGCGCGGTACCTCGGCATCGACGCGCCGCCGCCCCCGCCGCCGCTGATCGCGCAGGACGCCGACGGCCGGGTCGTCCACATCGCCTCGCTCACCAAGGCGACCGCGCCCAGCCTGCGGGTGGCCGCGGTGATCGCCCGGGGCCCGGTCGCCGAGCGGATCCGCGCGACACAACTCGTCGAGGAGTTCTTCCCCGCCAGGCCGCTGCAGGAGACGCTGCTCGAACTGGTCAGCTCGCCGGGCTGGCCGCGGCACCTGCGCACCGTCCGGGCCGCCCTGCGGTCGCGCCGGGACGCCCTCCTCACCGCGTTCGCCCGCGACCTGCCGGAACTGCGGGCGAACCGCCCGGCGGGCGGGCTGCACCTGTGGGCCCGGCTGCCGGACGGCGTGGACGACACCGCACTGGCCGAGGCCGCGCTGCGCGCCGGCGTCCTGGTCAGCGCGGGCCGGCCGTTCTTCCCCGCCGAGGCGCCCGCTCCCCACCTGCGGATCAGCTACGGCACGGCGGCCTCTGAGGCGGAACTGGCCGAGGGCGTGCGCCGCCTAGCCGCCGTCCTGCACTCCTGAACCGCCCCGGCCGTGCCGCGTCGGCCCCTACGGGCGGGTGTCGGTCAGGAGGCGGTGCAGAAGCAGAACTCGTTGCCCTCGGGGTCGCGCCAGACCTGGAACGGGTTCGCGGGGTTCCCCATGGGCCCGGCGGCCGGGGTCGCACCGAGGCTCGCGGCCCGCTCGCCGGCGAGGCGGATGTCCGGGACGTCGAGGTCCAGGTGGAGCCGGTTCTTGGTCTTCTTGCCCTCGGGGACGCGCTGGAACGACAGGATCGGCCCGCCGGTCCCGAGCGGCTCCAGGTCGAGCCAGTCGCCGCTCGCCGCCGTCGTCTTCATGCCGAGGAGGCCGCCCCAGAAGGCGGCCATGGCGTCCAGGTCGACGCAGTCGATGACGAGGTTGCCCACCTTCGGGATCATCGCGCGCCTCCCGCCGTAGGCGCGGAGTGCGCCGCGGCGCGGGCGCAGTACGGGCCGGGCGGCGTGCGGCGCGCCCGGTGCAGCCCGCCGACCATGCCGAGGACCCGGGCCCGCCGCCGCGCGGCGCGCTCCTCCGCCCGGGCGCGGGCGACGAGCCGCGCCTCGACGATGTCGGCGTGCAGGCGGGCGTACTCGCGGTCGGCCCAGGCATGGCGCATCGCGAGCACCCCGAAGTACGGCAGCTCGTTCATGTCGTCCCCTCGTTCGTTGACACCATCTAAACCGTAATGCCGGTGTCCCGGTCCGCGCAACCAGTAAAAGCTTTATGCCGGTGTCGCCACTTGGTAGAGTTCTCCGTGGACGAGCGGGAGGACGCAATGGCCGGCACTCACACGGGCGACGAGCCCGCGGCGCCGCCGAGCGACCCCGCGGCGCTGCTGATCGACTTCGTCAACACCCTCGACGTCGAATCCGCCGCCGACGACATCGCGACGCCCGCCGGGCTCGCCGGATGGCTGGCCGGGCGCGGGCTCGTCCCCGGCGGCACCGTCGCCGCCGAGGCCGACCTCGGCACCGCCGTCGCCCTTCGTGAGGGCCTGCGCGAGGCCATGGCCGCCCACCACGGGACGCAGGACGCCGACCTTCCGGACGAACTCGAGGACGCCCTCGCCGCCCTGCCACTGCGCGTCGTCCTCACCGGCCCGCGTCCCGCGCTCGTCCCGATCGACCCGCCCGGCACCGCCGCCGGCGGGCTCGCCCGGATCGCCGCCGCGATCATGGACTCGGTCGCGGCCGGGACCTGGCCGCGGCTGAAGACCTGCCAGGTCGACGACTGCCGCTGGGCGTTCCTCGACACCTCCAAGAACCGCTCGCGCACCTGGTGCTCGATGAAGGTCTGCGGCAACCGCGCCAAGACCCGCGCCTACCGGGCACGGCGGCGCGCTCCCGGGTAGCCGGCGCTCGCTAGGGTGGACCGCGAGCCCGGCGGAGGGCGCGGATCCCGGCGAGAGGACGTGGGACGGCATGGCGGATGTGGGGGTGCGGCCCGCGCGGCGCGCGGACGCGGCCGCCGTCGCCGCCGTCCAGGTGCGGGCGTGGCGGCACGGGTACGGCGACCTGCTTCCGGCGGACGTCCTGAGCCAGGTGACCAGCGACGCCGCTCTGGAGCGGTGGCGGGAGAAGTGGGCCGAGGCGGCGACGGCGCCGCCGAGCCCCCGGCACCGGCTGCTGGTCGCGGTGGCGTCCGACCTGGTCGTTGGGTTCGCCGCGCACGGCCCTGCCGAGGACGCCGACCTCGACCCCGCAGGCGCCGCCGAGCTGATCACCCTGCTGGTCGACCCGCCGCACACCCGCGCCGGGCACGGCAGCCGGCTGCTCGCCGCCACCGTGGACCTGCTCCGCGAGGACGGCTTCGACACCCTCGTCTCCTGGGTGTTCGAAGGCGACGAGGCCACCCGGACGTTCCTCGGCTCGGCCGGGTGGGCCCCCGACGGGACGGCCCGCACGCTCGACATGGGCGAGCCCGTCCGGCAGATCCGGCTGCACACCGACATCAGCACCGCGCCGGACGAGGCGGGCTCCTAGCGAGGGGCCGGTGAGACGCACCGGCGCCCCGGCCATATCTTTGAGGTCGTGCCCGAGTCCACCTCCCTGACGCCGCCTCGTGCCTCCGCGCCGGCGCCCTCCGGCCGGCATCGCCGGCTCGGCCTGGTCGTGCTGAGCCTCGGCGTCTCGCTGGTCGTGGTGGACGCCACGATCATGGGGGTGCTGCTGCCCCGGATCGTGTCCGACCTCGGCCTGTCGACGTCCGACGCCGAATGGGCGACCTCGGTCTACTCGCTGGTGTTCGCCGCGCTGCTCATCCCGTTCGGGCGGGCGGGCGACCTGGTCGGGCGCCGCCGCATGTTCGTGCTCGGGGTGGCGGTGTTCGCGGCGGCGAGCCTCGGCGCCGTGCTGGCCCCCGGCGGCTCGGCCCTCATCGGCGCGCGGGCGCTGCAGGGCGTCGGCGCCTCCATGGTCATGCCCGCGACGCTGTCCACGCTGAACGCGGTGTTCACCGGGCGGGACCGGGCCGTCGCCTTCGGCGTCTGGGGCTCGATGATCAGCGGCATGGCCGCGCTCGGGCCGCTCGCCGGCGGCGCGCTCGCCACCGGCGGCGGCTGGCGGTGGGCGTTCGGGATCAACCTGCCGCTCGGCGCCGCCCTGATCGCCGGGGCGCTGCGGTTCCTGCCCGAGACGCGCTCGCCCGCGCCGGGCGGCGCGCGGCACGAGATCGACTGGGCGGGCGGCGCGCTCGCCGCCCTCGGCCTCGGCGCGCTGGTGTGGGGGATCATCGAGGGGCAGACGTACGGCTGGTGGGCCCCGACGCGCCCGTTCTCCGCCGCCGGGTTCGACTGGCCGGAGTCCGCCCTGTCGCCCGTCCCGGCGGTGCTGGCGTTCGGCGTCGTGCTGATCGCGGCGCTGGTCCTGGTGGAGCGGGCCCGGGCGGCGTCCGGGCGGCCGGTGATGCTCGACCTCGCGCTGTTCCGCGTCCCGAACTTCCGGCGCGGCAACCTGGCCTCCGCACTGATCAGCGTCGGCGAGCTCGGGTTGCTGTTCGTTCTGCCGCTTTTCCTGCTTGGCGTGCACGGCACCAACCCGCTGCAGATCAGCCTGGCGATCCTGCCGCTCGCCGTCGGCGCGTTCCTGTCCGGCGGGTACGCGGGCAGGCTCGCGAACCGGCGCGGTGCCCACCGCGTCGTGCAGATCGGCATGGTGCTGGAGGTGGCCGCGGTCGTCGCGCTGGCCCTCACGGTCTCCGCGACGACGGGCGGGCTCGGCCTCGCGCCGTGGATGCTGCTGTACGGGCTGGGCCTCGGGCTGACCTCGGCGCAGCTGGCCAACGTGTCGCTGGCGGACGTCCCGGCCGCGCAGTCGGGCCAGGCGTCCGGGACCCAGTCGACGGCCCGGCAGGTCGGCGCGGCGCTCGGCATCGCCGCGATCGGGACGGTGTTCGCGACGAGCCTCGGGCACGCGATGACCGACCGGCTCGCGGGCTCGTCGCTGAGTCCGGAGCGGCGCGCGGCCGTCGCCCACGACCTGCGCGGCAGCGCCGGGACGTACGGGCGCGAGCTGCACGCCACCCCCGGCCTCGCCGCCGAGGCGCACGCCGCGGACGCCAGCCTCGCCGTCGCGACCCGGAACGCCGCCCTGACCACCGCGGCGATCCTCGCGCTCGGGCTCGGGCCGGCGCTGCGGCTGCGCCCGAGCACTGATGATCATCGGGAAGAATCGAAGCGCTAGTCCCCCTGTCGTCCTACGAGAACAAGCGGTAACTGTGGCCACGCTCTCCCAATGGGTCGCCGGATCCCGGCCCCGCACCCTGCCCGCGTCCCTCGTACCCGTCGTCGTCGGCACCGGCGCCGCCGCCGGAGCGGGCGACCCCGTCTGGTGGCGCGCGGCCCTCGCCGCGGTCGTCGCCCTCGTCCTCCAGATCGGGGTGAACTACTCCAACGACTACAGCGACGGCATCCGCGGCACCGACGAGGACCGCGTCGGCCCGCTGCGGCTCGTCGGATCGAAGGTCGCGCCGCCCAAGCAGGTGCTCGCCGCCGCGCTCGGCTGCTTCCTCGCCGCCGCCGTGGCCGGGCTCGTGCTGGCCGCCGTCACGACGTGGTGGCTGCTGCTCGTCGGCGCGTTCGCGATCCTCGCGGCCTGGTTCTACACGGGCGGCAAGACGCCCTACGGCTACCGCGCGCTGGGCGAGGTCTCGGTCTTCGTCTTCTTCGGCCTGGTCGCCGTCGTCGGGACGACCTACGTCCTGATCGAGGAGCTGCCGTGGGAGGCGTGGGCGGCCGCCGTGCCGATCGGGCTGCTGGCGTGTGGGCTGCTCGTCGCCAACAACCTGCGCGACATCCCCACCGACCGGGAGTCGGGCAAGCGGACCCTCGCCGTCGTGCTCGGCGACCGCTGGACCCGGATCATGTACGCGGCGTGCACCGCCCTGCCGTTCATGTTCGCCCTGGTCCTGGGGGCCGCGCACCCGTGGGCGCTGCTCGCGCTGCTCGCGGCGCCGCTCTCGCTGCCGCCGACGCAGAAGGTCCTGAACGGCGCGACCGGCCCCGCCCTGATCCCGGTGCTGGGCGAGACCGGCCGGCTCCAGATCGCCTACGGCGTGCTGCTGGCCATCGGCCTGGCGCTCTGACCCTCGGCCAGCAGGAACGCGCCGGTGAGGCCGGTGACGAGCCCGGTGAGCACCCCGGCGAGGGCGACCAGCCCCGTGGCGGACGCGGCGTCCGGGGCCAGGAAGCCGGGCTGGGCGAGCACCACGAGCAGCCCGTAGAGGGACGCCGCGAACATCGCGCCTGAGCCGGCCCAGGCGACGGCGAGCGGCACCGCGAACCGGGCCGGGCGGCCCGCGCGCTGGACGATCAGGATGAGCGCGACCACGCAGGCGGCCCCGAGCAGGCCCTCCACGCCGTCGGCCAGCTGCTGGGCCAGGTTCCGGTCGGCGAGTTCGTGGCCGCGCAGGCCGGCCGTCCCCCCGAACGCCCAGAAGAGCTGCGCCGCCGCGAAGACCGCGCCCGGAACGGCCGCCCCGCGCGCCAGCAGCACCTGCAGCGAGTGGGTCGGCCCCTTGGGCACGCTCCTGGTGCGGATCTCGAAGATCCGCGGCCACCGGTCGCGCGCGTACAGGACGAACGCCGCCAGCAGCCCGACGCCCTGCACGGTGAAGCCGGTGTAGACCATGCCGTACACCCAGCCCTGGAGCGCGTTGTCACCGCCCGTCAGCGGCTCGGACGAGAACAGCGCCTGCAGGAGCGTCCCCAGCGGGACGGCGAGGACGATCGGCGCGAGCAGCCCCACCGCGATCCAGATCGGCGCCAGCACCAGCCACGCCGGGATGCGGCGGCCCCAGCGGAAGGTGAACGCCAGCGCCACCAGCACGGCCGCCGCGTCCATGCCCAGGGTGATCGCGTTGCCCACGTAGAGCGCGGAGCCCTCGGCGGCGGACGCGTCGTTCCAGCCGACCGTGCTGCCGGACAGCCAGGCGATCTTGATGGTGAGGTAGGGGACGCACGCGGCGATCGTCGCCGCGCAGACGGCCAGGCGCAGCGGCCCGGGCCCGCCGTGCGCGGCGCGCGCGCGTACGGCGGGCCGGTGAACGGAAACGGTCATGCGACGACGATCCACCGGACCGGCCGCCCCGCGCCTCCCGCCGCGGGGTGAGCCCGGGCGCCCCCGTCCCCCGCGCGGGTGAGGCCGCCGTGTTTCAGAGTCCCGGCCCGCTTCGCTCGCCTGGCGGCTCGCTACGTGACCGGGCCTGGGCGAACGCGGCATCGCTTCGCGATCAGCCCGGTTCCGCTCGCCTCCGGCTTCGCAGAACCGGGCAGGTCACGCGTTCGCGCGTGGCCGAGGCCGCTTCGAGACAGGCCCGCTAGGCCCAGTCGATCTCGGGGCGGCCGGCGTCGACGAGGGCCTTGTTGACGGCGCTGAACGGGCGCGTCCCGAAGAACTTCTTGGCGCTGAGCGGGCTCGGGTGCGCCGACTCGATCACGGTGTGCTGGGGGCCGGTGATCAGGCGGGCCTTCTTGCGGGCGTAGGCGCCCCAGAGGACGAACACGACGCGCTCGCTCTTGTCGTTCAGCGCGCGGATCGCGGCGTCGGTGAAGTCCTCCCAGCCCTTGCCCGCGTGCGAGCCCGCCTCGCCGCCGCGGACGGTCAGCACCGCGTTCAGCAGCAGGACGCCCTGGTCGGCCCAGCGGGTCAGGTCGCCCGACACCGGCGCCGGGACGTCGAGGTCGGCCGCCAGCTCCTTGTAGATGTTGCGCAGCGACGGCGGGAGGCGCACGCCCTCGCGCACGCTGAAGCTGAGCCCGTGCGCCTGGCCGGGGCCGTGGTAGGGGTCCTGCCCGAGGATCAGGACCCGGGCGCCCTCGAACGGGCAGTGCCGGAACGCGTTGAACAGGTCCTCGCGCGGCGGGTAGACGGTCTGCCCGGCGTACTCCCCCGCGACGAACGCGCCCAGCGCGGCGGTGCCGATCGGGTCGAGCAGCGGTTCGAGCCGCTCCCGCCAGTCGCCGGGCAGCAGTTCCATCAGGTCGAGGGACATCGTCGGGCCTCCGAGAAGTGATCTCCAGTTGGTCGGAACACTAGTGCGGGCCTCTGACACGCCAGGGCCGAATCCGGGGACTCCGGACCCCTCGACCCTAGGATGAGATCAAATGCCCGATTCCCCCCGTCGGCGCCGCCTCCGCGCGTCCGCGCTGCTCGCCGCGCTCGTCCTGCCCGCCCTCGGCGCCGGCTGCGGCGACTCGTCTGGGCGGGTCACGCTCACCGTCCTCGCGACCTCCTCGATGACCGAGGTGCTCGGCGAGATCGGGACGGCCTACCAGCAGGAGAACCCGGACGTCAGGGTGCGGTTCGCCTTCGGCGGGACGCCCGAGATCGCCGACCGCCTCGCCGAGCACGAGCCCCCCGACGTCCTGGTGACGGCCGACGGGGCGAGCATGGACGAGGAGCGCGAGCACCTCGGCGGGCGCCGCCGCGTCATCGCCCACGACTCGCTCACGATCGCGGTCGGGCCGGGCAACCCCCGCCGCGTCCGGGACCTGCGCGACCTGGCGCGTCCCGGCCTGCGGGTGGCCGTCGGCGCCGGGACGGTCCCGGTCGGCCGCTACACCCGCCAGGTCCTCGCCAGGGCCGGTGTCCAGGTGCGGTGGACCAGCGAGGAGACCAGCGCCCGGGCCGTCCTGGACCGGATCCGCGCCGGCGAGGCCGACGCGGGGCTCGTCTTCATCACCGACCTCCGCTCGGCCGGGATCGCGGCGAGCAGCGTGCCCATCCCCGCGGACCTCAACGTCACCGCGGCCTTCCCCGCCGCCGCCGTCCGCGGCGGAGAGCACGAGGACACCGCGGACGCGTTCGTGTCGTGGCTGCTCACGCCCGGAGCGCAGCGGCTGTTCAACAAGTACGGCTTCGTCACACCGACCGCCCCCCAGTGACGCGCGGGGAACGGATGGGCGCCGACTTCCGTTTACCTCCCCGGAGCCCCCAGGGTTCCGGGCACGGCGCCGCGGCGCCGGGCCCCAGTACGACCACCTGACCGCCCCGGTCCGCGGGGCGCCTTGGACGGGGAGATGCGAGACGTGCCGGACGAGCGACCCGCGCCACAGCCCGACGGGACACCGCGACCGAACGGGACGCCGCCGAGCGCCGGCGCGCATCGCTCCGGCACTGCCGAGCCCGGCAGGCGCCAGTCGGTGCCGCCCCGCCGCGACCCCGAGCAGCCCTGGCGCGCCGAAGGCGTCCCCGACCGGCGGGACGGCCGGGCGCCAGGCCTGCGCGGAGGCGGGTGGAAGCCGAACCGCAACAACGCGGTCTTCTGGGCGCTGCTGCTGGTCGTCTTCGGTCTGAGCTACGTCTCCATGCACCTCAGCGGCCAGAAGGAGCGGGTGACGGTCCCCTACACGGCGTTCACCCAGCAGGTCGCGGCCGGGAACGTCAAGGACGTCTACACCAAGGGCTACCAGATCCAGGGCCAGCTGAAGAGCAGGCAGCCCGTCCCCGGGCACGGGGAGAAGACCTACACCTCGTTCGAGACGCTGCGCCCCGCGTTCGCCGACGACAAGATCTACACCGAGATGGTGCAGAAGGGCGTCGAGGTCGAGGCCAAGCCGGTCAACGAGGACCGCGGCCTGCTCGCCAACCTGCTGCTGTCACTGCTGCCGACGCTGCTGTTCGTCGGCCTGTGGATCGGCGTGATGGTGTGGCTGCAGCGCCGCATGGCCGGCGGGGGCGGCCTCATGGGCGGCTTCAACCGCTCCCCCAAGCCCGTCGCGGCGGACGACAAGCGCGCCACGTTCGCCGACGTCGCCGGCATCGACGAGGTCGAGGCGGAGCTCAGCGAGGTCGTCGACTTCCTCAGGGACCCCGGCAAGTACCGCCGGATGGGCGCCCGCGTCCCGCGCGGCGTCCTGCTGACCGGCGCGCCCGGCACCGGCAAGACGCTGCTCGCCCGCGCGGTCGCCGGCGAGGCGGACGTCCCGTTCTACTCCGCGGCCGCGTCGGAGTTCATCGAGATGGTCGTCGGCGTCGGCGCCGCCCGCGTCCGCGAGCTGTTCACCGAGGCCCGCAAGACCGCCCCGTCGATCATCTTCATCGACGAGATCGACACGATCGGGCGGGCGCGCGGCGGCGGCGCGAGCATGGGCGGGCACGACGAGCGCGAGCAGACCCTCAACCAGATCCTCACCGAGATGGACGGCTTCTCCGGCTCCGAGGGCGTCGTCGTGGTCGCCGCGACGAACCGCCCCGACATCCTGGACCCCGCCCTCATGCGCCCCGGCCGGTTCGACCGGCAGGTCGCGGTGTCCCCGCCCGACCTGGAAGGCCGCGTCGCGATCCTCGGCGTGCACACCCGCGAAGTCCCGCTCGCCGCCGACGCCGACCTCACCTCGATCGCGCGGATGACGCCGGGGATGACCGGCGCCGAGCTGGCCAACCTGGTCAACGAGGCCGCCCTGCTCGCCGTCAAGCGCGAGAAGGGCGCCGTGGACATGGACGACTTCCAGAGCGCGCTGGAGAAGGTGCAGCTCGGCACCCGGCGCTCCCTGGTCATGCCGTTCGAGGAGCGCCGCCGCACGTCCTACCACGAGTCCGGGCACGGCCTGCTCGGCATGCTGCAGCCGGGCGCCGACCCCGTCCGCAAGATCACGATCGTGCCGCACGGCCGGGCGCTCGGCGTCACCGTGTCCACCCCGGACGACGACCGCTACGCCTACGACGAGCGCTACCTGCGCGGCCGCATCATCGGCGCGCTCGGCGGCATGGCGGCCGAGGAGCTGGTCTTCGGCGTGGTCACCACCGGCTCGGAGAGCGACCTGGAGCAGGTCACCAAGATCGCCCGCGGGATGGTGGGCCGCTGGGGCATGTCGCAGAAGATCGGCCCCCTGTCGATCCTGCCCGCGGACGGATCGGACCCGATGGGCCAGTACGCCGCCCAGGGCACCCTGGACGCCGTCGACCTGGAGGCCCGCCGGATCGTCGACGAGTGCTACGCCGAGGCCGTGGAGACCCTCCGCGCCAACCGCGACAAGCTGGACTCCCTCGCCGCCGCCCTCCTGGAGAACGAGACCCTCGACGAGGCCGCCGCCTACGCCGCCGCCGGCATCGACCGCACCATCCGCGAAGTAGACCTCTCAAAATCCCACCACTGACCCCCGGCGGGCAGGGCTGAGGAGCGTCCCCGTCGGGTCTACGCGGGTCTAGGAAAGCCTATCGGGTTGGGGAAGGGCATCTCGGTCGCTGCGGCCTTGGAGGCCGGTATGAGGGACTCGTAGAGCGTTTTGGGGTCGCTCAGGACGTTGTAGGGGACTGCTGCCAGTTCGTCCGTGCGTTGTTCGATGCGCGCCTTCAGGCCGCGTCCTTCTGCGGTGGCCTCTCCCTGGGCCACGAGGCCGCGTCGGGTCAGTTCCTCGGTGGCCTCGGCCCAGTCCTCGGGCGACCAGCCGCGGCTCTCGTAGAAGCGCTCCGGGGGCACCACGCCGATGGCAGAGACGAGGACGTTCGCCTCCAGGCCGCTCAGCCCCTCGGCGGCGAGCAGGGCCACGTGCCCGTCTCCTCGGTGCTCGCGCAAGGACGTCGTCGCCTGCCAGAGCGCCTCAACGGGGTCCTCTGGGAGCGGCAGGTCCTGGTTGGCAGCGAACAGCGGGCGGCCGGAGGCGTCCGCCGCCATCACGACCTCCTGCAGGAGCGGTGCGGCCTTCACCGCCACGTCCTCGATGCCGGGGACGGTCCTGCGCAGCACGCGTGCCGCCGCGTCGCTCCGTGCCCGGAGGATGCTCTCCGGGGACGCGAACCGCCACGCGTCCGGAACGGCCCGCCGCACCCGCGCCGGGTGGAAGCCGAAGAAGGTGGCCTGGATCGTCCCCGCGGACACCGCGCCGAGCGGCGCCCCCCGGCTTCCGAAGTACCCCATCCAGAAGCCCTTGAGGCCGACGTCGCCGTTGGCCTTCCGGCACTCCTCGGCGAAGTAGGTCACCGCGTGCAGCGGTTCGACGACCTTCCACATGTCCCGCGCGAACGACGCTTCCACCCGCCGAACGCTAGGCCCGCCGCTCTCCGGGCACAACCCCCGGTCACATCCGGGCCGCGGCGTCCGTCAGTGTTACGACCGAGTGATACCGAGGGGGACGTGATGGACGAGCGCGAGTTCCTGGCAGAGCGGTTCGAGGGCCACCGCACGCATCTGAAGGCGGTCGCCTACCGGATGCTGGGCTCGCTCGCGGAGGCCGACGACGCCGTCCAGGAGGCGTGGCTCAGGCTCAACCGGTCCGACGCGGACGACATCGAGAACCTGGGCGGCTGGCTGACCACCGTCGTGGGGCGGGTGTGCCTCGACATGCTGCGCTCGCGCACGTCCCGCCGGGAGGACCCGCTGGAGGAGCGCCTCCCCGACCCGGTCATCAGGCCCGCCGACGGCCCCGACCCCGAGTACGAGGCGCTGGTGGCCGACTCGGTCGGGCTCGCCCTCCTCGTGGTGTTGCAGTCGCTCACTCCGGCCGAGCGGCTGGCGTTCGTCCTGCACGACACCTTCGGGGTGCCGTTCGAGGACATCGCGCCCATCGTGGGACGGTCCCCGGCCGCCGCCCGCCAGCTGGCCAGCCGCGCCCGCCGCCGGGTGCGCGGGACGGCCCCGGAGCCCGAGCGCGACCCGGTCCGCCAGCGCGCGGTCGTCGAGGCCTTCAACGCCGCCGCCCGCGACGGCGACTTCGAGGCGCTCGTCGCCGTCCTCCACCCGGACGTGGTGCTGCGCGCCGACGCCGGCGCCACGGCCGGCGGATGGACCCGGGTCGACGGCGCCGAGAACGTCGCCGGCCGGGCCCTCATGTTCCGCAGGGAGACCCCGGGCGAGGTCATGCCCGCCCTGGTCAACGGGACCGCGGGGATCGTGTGGTTCGAGGACGGACGCCCGCGGTCCGTGCTGGCCTTCACGGTCACCGACGACAGGGTCACCGCGATCGAGATCCTCGCCGACCCCGACCGCCTCGCCGCCCTCGACGTCGCCTACCCCGGCTGACGTGCCTCAGGTGAGGGAGCGCCGGAAGAGGACTCTGGGCGTCTCCGGGCCGTCGTGGGCGGGGGCGTGGCCGGCGGTGAAGCCCATCGCCTTGTGGAAGGCGATGGAGCCGGTGTTCTGGGGCGAGGTCAGGGCGCGGACGGTCGTGCGGCCGTCCGCGCGGGCGAGCGCGAAGAAGTCTTCGTACAGCCGGCGGGCCAGGCCCGCGCCGCGGAAGGCCGGGTTCACGCCGACGAAGTGGATGTAGGCGGTGTCGGGGAGGGACGGGGAGAGGAAACCGACGAGGAAGCCCGCGAGGTCGTCACCGGCCTCGGCGACGAGGCTGGTGCGATGGAAGTGGTCGAGGAAGAGGCGGGGCAGGATGCCGTGGACCTCCCGGCCCCACCAGCCGTCCACGACGGCGATGATGCGGTCGTAGTCGGCGGGGGCCGCCGGGCGGACACGCATCACAGGCTGGCGGGAAGGGCCGCGGCGTCCAGGGCCGTCATGCCCTTCAGGGCGTTCAGGACCGTGGGATGCGGGGCCGCGTGCACCGTCGGGTGGATCGGGTCGTCCGGGTAGGCCAGGGCGTCGGCGGACGCGGAGAACCGCACGGCCGGGTCGCGGGGGTCGAGGCGGACCCAGCGGTCGTCGATGAGGGCGGCGACCAGGCCGTGGACGAAGCCGGGGCGCTGCTGGTAGCACAGGCCCGCCTGGATGCCGCCCGCGCGCAGGAGGGCGACGTAGGCGTGGGACTGGGCGAAGCAGAGGCCGGTGCCCTGTTCGAGGACGTCGGAGGCCCTCCAGGGGACACGGGTGTCGCCGGTGTCCATGGGGTGCGAGATCCGGTCGCGGACGTGGTCGAACGCCGCGTGCGCGTAGGCGATGTCGTCGCCGGTGCGCAGCTCCGAGGCGATCGACTGGACGAGCGGATGCTCGATGTCGACCGCCTCGGACGCGGCGAGGTAGTCCCAGGGCTCGGCGTCGAAGTCCATCACAGGCCGAGGAGCGCCTCGATGCCGAGCGTGAGGCGGTCGAGCTCGGGGACCTTGCGGACGGCCAGCAGCACCCCGGGCATGAACGACTCGCGGTTCATCGCGTCGTGCCGGATGGTGAACAGCTCACCGTGGCCGCCGAGGACCACCTCCTGGTGGGCGACGGCGCCGGACATGCGGACGGCGTGCACGCGCACGCCGTCCACGTCGGCGCCGCGGGCGCCGTCGATCTCGGAGGTGGTGGCGTCCGGGGGCGGGGCGACGCCCGCCTCGGCGCGCGCGGCGGCCACCAGCTCGGCGGTTCGGTAGGCGGTGCCGGACGGGGCGTCCGCCTTGTTCGGGTGGTGCGTCTCGACGATCTCGACGGACTCGAAGAACGGGGCCGCCTTCTGCGCGAAGTGCATCATGAGCACCGCGCCGATCCCGAAGTTCGGGGCGATGATCACGTTTCCGGACGAGTCGTCGGTCAGCCAGGAGCGGACCGTGTCGAGGCGGGACGGGTCGAACCCGGTGGTGCCGACGACCGCGTGCAGGCCGCGCTCGACGCACCACTGGAGGTTGTCCATGACGACGTCGGGATGGGTGAAGTCGACGACGACCTCGGCGGCGGTCAGCGCGTCGAGCTTGTCGCCCTGGTCGACGGCGGCGACGAGCTCCATGTCGTCGGCGTCGTCGACGGCACGGCACACCTCGGCGCCCATCCGCCCCTGCGCGCCCAGCACCCCGACCTTTGTCACGTGTTCCTCCTGGTTGGCCTCGCCCCGACCCTATCGTCAGAAGCGCTTGCCCAGCTCCCTCGCCTCGGCGTGCGCGGCGCGGCGCCCGGTCTCGGCATCGGCCGTGGCGAGGTTCGGGCGGAACGCGACCGTGCTGATGTCGGTGACGCCCGTCCAGCGCAGCCAGCCCTCGAAGAACGGGGCCTGGTGGTCGCTGCCGAACGCGGGCGGGCGGCCCTCGCCGTAGACGGCGCTCGTGTAGACGACGGCGGCCTTCTTGCCCTGGAGAAGGCCCGAGTAGCCCTTCTCCGGGTCGAACCGGAACACCCAGCCGGGCTGCGAGACCACGTCGATGAACTGCTTCAGGATGTAGGGGACGCTGGAGTTCCACATCGGGACGCTGAACAGGTAGCGGTCGTAGGAGTCGTAACGCTCGAAGACCTCCCGGGCGGCCTGCCATGCGGCGGCCTGCTCCCCGGACAGCTCCTCCCCCGCGAAGACGGACATCTTCGCGCCGGCTCCGGCGGGGCCGAACGCGGGAAGGCCGGCCTCCCACAGGTCGAGGTGGTCGACGACGTCGCCGTGGGTCTCGCGGTAGGCGTCCAGGAACACCTCGGCGATCGCCAGCGACTCGGAGGCGGCGGACCGCGGGGAGGCGGAAACGTGCAGCAGACGGGACATGAGGGATCCTCTCCGACAAGCATACGGACCAGAGTCCGCTTACTCCCTGGAGAGTAGCGGACCCTGGTCCGGTTAACAAGTCGGGGTGTCCGGCGCCGCCGGCGAGGCGGCCGCCCCGCGGGTCAGGCGCCGAACTCGCGGTCCCCCACCGGGCCGATCACGGTGAGCGCCTGCGGGCCCGCGAGCACGTCGCGGGCGATGGCGCGGACGTCGTCGAGCGTGACGGCCTCGATGCGCGCCAGCACCTCGTCGACGGGCAGCAGCGACTCGTACACCAGCTCGCTCTTGCCGATGCGGCTCATCCGCGAGCCGGTGTCCTCCAGCCCGAGGACCATGGCGCCGCGCAGCTGGCCCTTGCCGCGCTCCAGCTCCTCGTCGGTGAGGCCTCCCTCGGCGGCGCCGGCCAGCTCCTCACGGCAGATCGACAGGACCTCCTCGGCCTTGGCGGGCTGGCAGCCCGCGTACACGCCGAAGACGCCGGAGTCGGCGTACTGCGCCGTGTAGCTGTAGACGGAGTACGCGAGGCCCCGCTTCTCGCGGATCTCCTGGAAGAGGCGGGACGACATGCCGCCGCCGAGCGCCGCGTTCAGCACGCCGAGCGCGAACCGGCGCTCGTCGGTGCGGGACGTCCCGGCGCCGCCGAGGATGATGTGGGCCTGCTCGGTGTCCTTGTCGATCACCACGCTGCGCGGGTCCAGCGGCACGGCCGCGCCGTCCAGCCGGGGCGGCGCGGGCGCGTCGTCGCCGTGCAGGTGCTCGGCGAACGCCGCGGACACCAGCCGGACCACCTCGTCGTGGTCGATGTTGCCCGCCACCGACACCACCAGGTTGGACGGGACGTAGTGCTGCCGGTAGTAGCCGTGGATCCGGTCCCGGGACAGCGCGTTGATCGACTCCTCGGTGCCGAGGATGGGGCGCCCGAGCGGGGTGTCGCCGTACAGCGCCGTGGAGAACTCGTCGTGGATCAGGTCGCCCGGGTCGTCGTCGCGCATGTGGATCTCTTCGAGGATCACGCCGCGCTCGGCCTCGACGTCCTCGGGGCGGTTCACCGACTCCGCGACCATGTCGGAGACCACGTCCACGGCGAGCGGGAGGTCGGAGTCCAGCACCCGCGCGTAGTAGCAGGTGTACTCCTTGGCGGTGAACGCGTTGAGGTCGCCGCCGACCGCGTCGACCGCCGCGGAGATCTCCAGCGCCGACCGCCGCCTCGTTCCCTTGAACAGCACGTGCTCCAGGTAGTGGCTGGCGCCCGCGTCGGCGGGGTCCTCGTCGCGGGAGCCGACCGCCGACCAGATGCCGAACGCGGCGGAGCGCACCGTCGGCATCGTCTCGGTGATGATCCGCAGCCCGCCGGGCAGGACGGTGCGGCGCACCGCGCCGGCCTCGTCGGTGTGGATCGTGGTGGTGGTGCCGGGCTCCTGCGCCCTCGCCGGCAGGGTCACGTGTCGCTCACATTCCGTCGGGGGAAAGCGGCCGGCCGGCCGTCCCGCAGTGCTCGTCGCGCTGCGGAACCGGCCGGCCGGTCATCGTCTGGATCAGGAGTTGCGCTGGCCGGCGTCGTCGGACCCGCGCCGGGTGCGGCGGCGCCGCGGACCGCCGCGGCCGTCGTCCCGGCGCTCCCGGCGCTCGCCGGTGTCGCCGTCGCCGTCGCCGGACGCGGTCGCGGGCTCCTCGCCCGCGCCGCCGTCGGCCCGCTCGGCCTTCTCGGCGCTCTCGCGCTCGACCACCTCGACCGGCACCAGCGACAGCTTGCCCCGCTGGTCGATCTCGGTGACCTCGACCTGGATCTTCTCGCCGACGCCCATCACGTCCTCGACGTTCTCGATCCGGGCGCCGCCGTGCAGCTTGCGGATCTGCGAGACGTGCAGCAGGCCGTCCTTGCCGGGCAGCAGCGACACGAACGCGCCGAACGTCGTGGTCTTGACGACGGTGCCGAGGAACCGCTCGCCGACCTCCGGCATGTGCGGGTTGGCGATCGAGTTGATCGCCTGCCGCGCGGCCTCGGCGGACGGCCCGTCGGTGGCGCCGACGTAGATGGTGCCGTCGTCCTCGATCGTGATGTCGGCGCCGGTGTCGTCCTGGATCGAGTTGATCATCTTGCCCTTGGGGCCGATGACCTCGCCGATCTTGTCGACCGGGACCTTGATCGTGATGATCCGCGGCGCGTTCGGGCTCATCTCGGCGGGCGCCTCGATGGCCTCCTGCATCACGTCCAGGATCGCCAGGCGGGCGCCCTTGGCCTGCTTCAGCGCGGCGGCCAGCACCGAGGCCGGGATGCCGTCGAGCTTGGTGTCCAGCTGCAGCGCCGTGATCAGGTCACGGGTGCCGGCGACCTTGAAGTCCATGTCGCCGAACGCGTCCTCGGCGCCGAGGATGTCGGTCAGCGTGACGTACTCGCCGCCCTCGTTGATCAGACCCATCGCGATGCCCGCCACCATCTGCTTGAGCGGGACGCCCGCGTCCAGCAGCGACATGGTGGACGCGCAGACCGAGCCCATCGAGGTGGAGCCGTTGGAGCCGAGCGCCTCCGACACCTGCCGGATCGCGTACGGGAACTCCTCGCGCGACGGCAGCACCGGGATCAGGGCGCGCTCGGCGAGGGCGCCGTGGCCGATCTCGCGGCGCTTCGGGGAGCCGACGCGGCCCGTCTCGCCGGTGGAGTACGGCGGGAAGTTGTAGTTGTGCATGTAGCGCTTGGTGCGCTCGGGGTTCAGCGTGTCGATCGTCTGCTCCATGCGGAGCATGTTCAGCGTCGTCACGCCGAGGATCTGCGTCTCACCGCGCTCGAACAGCGCCGAGCCGTGCACCCGCGGGACGACGTGCGCCTCGGCGGTCAGCTGGCGGATGTCCTTCGTGCCGCGGCCGTCGATGCGCAGCCCGTCGCGGATGACCCGCTCGCGGACCAGCTTCTTGGTGACGGCGCGGTAGGCGGCGGAGATCTCCTTCTCGCGCCCCTCGAACTGCTCGGCGAGCTTCTCGGCGGCGGCCGCCTTGATCTCGTCGAGCCGGGCCTCGCGCTCCTGCTTGCCGGCGATGGTCAGCGCCTGGGCCAGGTCGCCGCTGACGGCGTCGGTGACGGCGGCGAGCACGTCGTCCTGGTAGTCCAGGAAGATCGGGTACTCGGCGGTCTCCTTCGCGGCCACGGCCGCGAGGTCGCTCTGCGCCTTGCACAGCACCTTGATGAACGGCTTGGCCGCCTCGAGGCCCTCGGCGACGGTCTCCTCGGTCGGGGCGGTCGCGCCCTCGCCGACGAGCCGGATGGTGTCGCGGGTGGACTCCGCCTCCACCATCATGATCGCGACGTCGCCGTCGGCCAGCACGCGGCCGGCCACGACCATGTCGAAGGTCGCGCGCTCAAGCTCGGGGTGGGTGGGGAAGCCGACCCACTGGCCGTCGATCAGCGCGACGCGGACGCCGCCGATCGGGCCGGAGAACGGCAGGCCCGCCAGCTGCGTGGACATCGAGGCGGCGTTGATCGCCACGACGTCGTACAGGTGGTCGGGGTGCAGCGCCATGATCGTCTCGACGACCTGGATCTCGTTGCGCAGGCCCTTGGTGAACGACGGGCGCAGCGGCCGGTCGATCAGCCGGCAGGTCAGGATCGCGTCCTCGGAGGGACGGCCCTCGCGGCGGAAGAACGAGCCGGGAATGCGCCCGGCCGCGTACATCCGCTCCTCGACGTCCACGGTCAGCGGGAAGAAGTCCAGGTTCTCCTTGGGCTTCTTCGACGCGGTGGTCGCCGACAGCACCATCGTCTCGTCGTCGAGGTAGGCGACGGCCGAGCCGGCCGCCTGCCGGGCCAGCCGGCCGGCCTCGAAGCGGATGGTGCGGGTGCCGAACGTGCCGTTGTCGATCACGGCTTCGGTGCTCTGCGCACCGTCGATGCGCACGGCTTCTGTCACGGGAAACCTCCTCAGGGTTCCATGTCGGTCCTCGCGGCCGTTTCCCGTTGGCTGTTCACGCTGCCGGTCTTCGATCGAAGCACCCGGATCGAGAGCGCCGCCGATGCGGCGGAACGGATCCGGAAGCCACTACCGAGGACCGGCCCGCACCAGCGGTGTCCGCGAGGCTTGCTCTGTAATTGGCGGCCGGGGCCGGGCGGGCCCGCCGGCCATAAAGGAAGGGAGTGGCCCCGCGGGCCACTCCCTCACCGTGCTAGCGGCGCAGCCCGAGTCGCTCGATCAGCTGCCGGTAGCGGTTGATGTCCTTGTTCGCGAGGTACTTCAGGAGGCGGCGACGACGACCGACCAGCAGCAGCAGACCGCGGCGGCTGTGGTGGTCGTGCTTGTGCTCCTTCAGGTGCTCGGTCAGATCGTTGATGCGGCGCGTCAGCAGCGCGACCTGGACCTCCGGGGATCCGGTGTCACCCTCAGTGGTCGCGTACTCGGCGATGATCTGGTTCTTGGTGGCGGTGTCGAGCGACACGTGGCTCCTTCGATGGATTCGTCACCCGCAGATCCTGGCCCGGAGGGCGCACGGGTCCGCATGGTGCGTGTTAAGAGGGTGGCGGGCCGCATGAGGGTGCAGCCAGCCGCGCCGGGGCCCTTCCCGGCGACTCTTCACCGTACCATGCTGTATTGGATACAAGACCGGCCCGAGATGCTCGCCTGGCGGCTCGCACCTCGACCGTTCTTGAGGCGAGCGCGACCTCGCTTCGCGAGCTTCCCGGTGGGCTCGCCTTCGGCTTCGTCCCACCGGTCAGGTCGCGCGCTCGCGTGACGGCTGATGTTCTCTGGTGCCGGCTTCGACCACCGGTCACGTCGCGCGCTCGCGTGGCGGTTGAGGCTTCCTTACCAGCTTGGCGGGGCGCTTTGAACGGGCTTAGGACGTGATTTCCCGGGCGCGGGCCACGTCTCGGTGCATTTCCTCGATCAGGGCCTCGATCGAGTCGAACTTCAACGTGTCGCGGATGCGGGCGGCGAAGTCCACGGCCATGTGCTCGCCGTAGAGGTCGAGGTCGTCGCGGTCCAGGGCGTAGGCCTCGACGGTGCGCTCGCCCGCGCCCTCGAAGGTCGGGTTCGTCCCGATGGAGATCGCGGCCGGCCAGCGGAAGCCGGGGTAGCGGTCGGAGTCGCAGGCCAGCCAGCCGCCGTAGACGCCGTCCGCCGGGATCGCGGTGTGCGGCAGCGTCTCCAGGTTCGCCGTGGGGAAACCGAGCGCGCGGCCCCGCTGGTGGCCCCGCACGACGACGCCCTCGACCCGGTGCGGGCGGCCGAGCGCGTGCGCGGCCGCCTCGACGTCACCCGCGTCGAGCCGTCCCCTGATGTAGGTGGACGAGATCGTGTCGCCGTCGGCCACCAGCGGCATGCCCTCGGCCGTGAAGTCGTACTTCTCGCCGAGCTCCCGCAGCAGCGCCACGTCGCCCTTGGCCTTGTGCCCGAACCGGAAGTCCTCACCGACGATCACGTGGGCGGCGTGCAGCCGGTCGACCAGGACCGACTGGACGAACTCGTCCGGCGGCACCTTCGACAGCTCCAGCGTGAAGGGCACGACCACGACCGCGTCGGTGCCGAGGCCCTCCAGCAGTTCGATGCGGCGCTTGGTGGTGGCGAGCAGCGGCGGGTGCGTGCCGGGCCGGACGACCTCGTCCGGATGCGGGTCGAACGTGATGACCACCGAGCGCAGCCCGCGGCGGCGCGCCTCCTCGGCGGCGGCCCCCACGATCCGCTGGTGGCCGCGGTGCACGCCGTCGAACACCCCGATCGTGATCACCGAACGGCCCCAGTCTGCGGGAACCTCGTCGAGGCCATTCCAGCGCCGCACCATGCTCTCCCTGCGTAGGACGTTCCTGTCCGGTACTTCTTGCCGTCCTCAAGAGTGCCATGCGGGGGCGGTACCGGTCGCACCCAGGGTGCGTGGTGTGCGGCACCCGGCCCGGCACGGGCCGGGTCGACGCTCTCAGCCGGACTGGTAGACGACGAGGGACACCGCGATGTACTGGAGCACGTAGGCCGCCAGCGTGCAGGCGTGGAACACCTCGTGGAACCCGAACCAGTCCGGGAACGGGTCGGGGCGGCGCAGCCCGTACACCACTCCCCCGACGCTGTAGCAGATGCCTCCGATCGCGACCAGCAGGCAGGCGGCCACGCCCGCCCCGGACAGGAACTGCGGCAGGAAGAGCACCGCCACCCAGCCCAGCGCGATGTAGAGGGCGACGTAGAGGGCGCGGGGAGCGCCGATCCAGGTCGTCCGGAAGACGACCCCGGCGACGGCCCCGGTCCACACGATGGCGAGGACGGCCACGCGCACGCCGCCGTCCAGCGCCAGCACCGCGAAGGGCGTGTACGTCCCCGCGATGATCAGGTAGATGTTGGCATGGTCGAAGCGGCGCAGCACCTCGATCAGCCGGTGCGACTGCTGCCGGTGGTACGTTCCCGAGATCCCGAACAGCATCCCCGATGTCGCCACGTACAGCGCCGACGCCAGCCGCGCCTCCAGGCTGGGGCCGAGCGCCACCAGCACGAGCCCCGCGACGAGCACCGCGGGGAACGCGCCGAGGTGCAGCCAGCCGCGCAGCCGCGGCCGGGTGGGGGACGCCACCGGGGGATTGTCCTTCACCGTGGTCACGGACACCTCCTCACTAACCTACGCTTACGTAGGTTACGCGTGCGTAGGTTGACTGCGCATCCAATTCGCCCGGTGATGCTCGCCACGGCTCCGCCGCGGGCCCCTCACGGGACGAACACGGCGAGGGGCTTGGCCACCGGGCCCCGCTCCTCGACCAGCGCGAGCAGGGTCCCGTCCGGCGCGAAGACGCCCACCGGGCCCGGCCCGAGACCGGCGGCCGCCAGCCGTCCGCCGTGGGCGACCTTGCGGGCGTCGTCCTCGGACACGTCCCGGCGCGGGAACACCGCCGCCACGGCCTCGGCCATGGGCAGGATCTCCAGTTCCTCGCCGAGCCGGTCGAGCGTCCGCGCCATGGAGAGGTCGTAGGGTCCGACGCGGGTGCGGCGCAGCGCGGTGAGATGGCCGCCGCAGCCGAGCGAGGAACCGAGGTCGCGGGCCAGCGCCCGGATGTAGGTCCCGGACGAGCAGGACACCGAGGCGTCCACGTCGACGAGGTCGCCGTGCCGCCGGACGTCCAGGATCGTGAACTCGTCCACGGTCACCGGCCGGGCGGCGAGTTCCACCTCCTCGCCCTTGCGCGCCATCTTGTAGGCCCGCTCCCCGTTCACCTTGATCGCACTGACCTGCGGCGGGACCTGCTGGATCGTCCCGGTCAGCTCCGCGACGCCGGCCCGCAGCGCCTCCTCGGTGACGGACGCAGCCGACGCGGTCGCGGTGGTCTCGCCCTCCGCGTCGTCGGTGTTGGTCGACTCGCCCAGCCGGATCGTGGCGTCGTAGCCCTTGCGGGTCAGCGCGAGATGCCCGAGCAGGCGGGTGGCCTTGCCGATCCCGAGGACGAGCACGCCCGTCGCCATCGGGTCGAGCGTGCCCGCGTGGCCGACCCGCCGGGTCTTCGCCAGCCTCCGCATCCTCCCCACGACGTCGTGCGAGGTCCAGCCGGCGGGCTTGTCCACGATGACGAGTCCCGAATCCATGCTCTTGCTTCACCTCGAAGACGGCGGGCGAACGGAGGACGGCGATACTAGCCGTCCCGTCGCCCTCGCGGGTTTCCCGCACAGCGCCGCCTCCACGCGGCGAAGGGTCTGTTCTGTGTCCTTTTCCCTTGCGGGGCGCGCTCCGCCGCGATCCACTGTGCCTCCTAGCCGTACGTCCCCGGCGAGGTCCGACCATGAGCAGAGGACAGCCCGAGCCCGGCGTCTTCAGCGCCCCGGACGCACCCTGCCGGATCCATGGGAGGGTGGAACCGGCGAGCGTCGGCTCTCTCGCGCACGAGCCGTCGCTGACGCTCTGCTCCCTCGAAGCCTTCGCCCGGTATGCCGGTCCCGTAGGAGCCTCTGCTCTCGACGCACTCCTCACCCTTGGCGCCCTGGACGGGATCATCGAATCGGTCCAGGCCGACCACGGGCTCGTCATCCGGATCACCGTCGCGGCCCTGTGGCTCGACCGGGGCCAGGTTCCCGGTGCACGGCCCGACTGGCACATCGACCGGGCCGGCGCCATCGCGGGGACCGGTGCGCTGGAACGCTACGACACCTCTGACCTCACGCATCGGCGCAGCTTCGCACTGGTCAGCCTGTTCAGCCCGGAGGCGCCCGCCCCACATCGAGCGCCGGACGCTCACACCTCGGAGGCGAGCACCGAGTTCGCCATGGCACCGGGCGGCCTCCCGCTTCCCGGCGGATGGGCCCGGAGCCGGGATGTGGCCGAGCACATCAGGACATGGATCTCGGCCGGCCGTCCATGCACTCCCTGCGGGGACGGGCGCGCTGTCTCCTTCGGGGCCCGCGCGGTTCACCGGCCTGGCGCCGCTCCGATGCCGGGCTGGCGGATCCTCGTCCGGGCCGGTGCCTACCAGTCAGATCCGCCGACGTCGCCATACGAAGAGCGCATACCCGCTTACAATCCGTTCTGCCGGAGAACGGATCCCGGCTTCTGGCTGAGGCCGGTCGGCACCAAGGAGAGGGCGACGCCGATGCGGAGCTGGTCCGTTCACGCGAACGACGACGTGGCGGTCGAGGAGCTGTTCGCCATGCGGGGGCTCCGCCCGGCGCCGGCGCCGGCCACCGCTGCGATCGCGCGGATCCGCGATGCGTGCGCGTAGGAGGCGCGAAGAGGAGCACGCCACCGCTTTCCTGCTGGAGGAACTGCACAACGCCGAAGCGGAGTTCCGTCGGCTCCGGGCCGAGGGCCACGCCCGGATGACGGGCTTCCTGACCCTGGTGGGCGCCACCCTCGGCCTCGTCGCGGCCCTCAGCGGCGCCAAGGGGCTCGCCTCCGACGCTCTGCTCCGGGTGATGCTGGCCGCCGCACTGTTCATCGCGGTCGTCGGCACCAACGCCTACATCGGCCTGGTCGTCCGCGACATCGGCACCGACGCCTGCGCACGCAACGCCGCGCGGATCCGGCACTATTTCGTGACCGAGTACCCTCGCCTCGCCCCCCACGTGAGCTGGCGCCACACCGACGGCCCCTCGACCTGGGTGACGCGGCCGCGCAGCGTCAACCGGCGCCAGATCGGCTTGATCACCGCGGCGGCGTACGGTGGAGCCGCCGCGGCGGCGGTCCGCATGGCCTTCGAGGCCGGCAGCGCGGTCACGGCAGGGGCGGGATCGGTCGCGACCGCCGTGGTCTGGCCGCTGCTGCTCTGCTGGGCGCGGCGCCGGATGAGGCACGTGGCCGACCGGGCCCGCCGGGAACAGCGGTTCGACTGACCGCCGACCCGGCGCCCGACCGGTCAGTGTTCGGCGGGCAGCAGGGCGCGCAGCCGGTCGAGCGCCTCGTCGACCGGCCCTGCCCAGACGAAGCCCGCCATCTCGCGGTGACCGCCGCCGTCGAGCGCCGCACACACCCTGCTCAGATCGATACGGCCCTTGGACCGGACGGAGAAGTACCAGTGGCCGTCATCGGTCTCCTTGCAGACGACGGCGACCTCTGCCTCGTCGGTCCGGCGCAGCTGATCGATGATCCCCTCGAGCTGCTCGTACGGCAGTCCACGCCGATCGGCACGGGCGATCGCCGTCCAGACCAGGCCGCGGCCGCCGGCCGCGTCGCGCTCGAGCCGGGCGCGCGCCAGCGCGCTCGCGAGGACCTGCAGGTAGCCGAACGGGGCCCGGTCCCACAGCTCGCGGCTGACCGTTTCCGGCCGGACGCCCGCGGTCAGCAGCCGTCCCGCCAGGTCGTGGACCTCGGGGGTGGTGCAAGGGTACTTGAACGAGCCGGTGTCGCTGGCCAGGCCCGCGTACAGGCCCTGGGCGATGTCGCGGTCGAGCGGCACGCCGAGCCTGCGGATCAGCTCCTCGACCAGCACCGCCGTCGCGGCGGCGGCCGGGTCGACCAGCCGCACGCCGCCGAACCCGGTGTTGGACGCGTGGTGGTCGATGACGATCAGGGCGCCGGCCCGGTCGGCGGCGCCGGCGAGCGAGCCGAGCCGCGCCCGGCCCGCCGCGTCCAGCGAGATCATCAGTTCCGGGGCGCGCGGCACCCGGGACGGTTCGACCAGCAGCTCCTGGCCCGGCAGGAACCGCAGGATCGCCGGGACGCCGAACGGCTCCCCGAACGAGGCCACGCAGCGCTTGCCGCACGCGCGCAGCGCCTGCCCGAGCGCCAGCATCGAGCCGAGCGCGTCGCCGTCGGGCGCCACGTGGCACGCCAGGCAGATCTCACGGGCACCGCGGATCAGTTCGACCGCGCGGTCCCATTCGAGGTCGGCGGGCGGTGCGCCCGGCTCGGCGGGGGCCGCGGTGTCGGCCGGGCCGTTCACGACGACGGGCGTCCGGGGCGGCCGTCCTCACCGTCCCCAGCGGCGTCGCGCCCGTCGAAGGCGGGCCCGTCCTCGTCGAGGTCGTCCTCGTCGAAGTCGTCGTCGAGGTCGTCGTCGAGGTCGTCCTCGTCCTCGGCCGAACCGGGCTCGCGGTAGGGGTTGGCGTCGCCCGCGGGAGACGCGCCCTGCGCGGCCCGTGCCACCTCGGCGTCCTTGGCGCGGGCCTGGGCCAGCAGGTCGTCGATGTGCGCCGCGTTCTCCATGAGGGAGTCCATGACGAAGGTGATGCTGGGCGTGTGGCGGACGCCCGTCTTCCTGCCCACCTCCGACCGGATGACGCCCTTGGCGCTCTCCAGCGCGGCGGCCGTCTCGGCGCGCTCGCCATCCGACCCGTACACCGTGTAGTACACGGTGGCGTCGCGCAGGTCGTTGGTGATGCGGGTGTCCGTCACGGTCACGAAGCCGAGCCGCGGATCCTTGATCCGCCTCTCCAGCATCTCGGCGACGATCTGCTGGATGCGGTCGGCGAGCTTGCGCGCCCGAGCTGCGTCCACCATGATCGCACTCCCTTTCTATGGTCTGAGCGGGAAGGTCGGTCCCCGCTCCTTCATTGTGAGGCGGCGCCCGCCTCCGCGCCCGGCCGTCAGTCCTCGCTGCTGAACAGCCGCTGCCGGGCGGACAGCAGTTCGATCTCCGGCCGTCCGGCCACGAGCCGCTCGCACTGGTCGAGGACCTCGGTGCAGTTCGCCGCCGTGCCCGACACCACCGCCACCCCGATCTCCGCCCTGCGGTGCAGGTCGTGGTCACCGGTCTCGGCGACGGCCACCGCCGGGAAGCGCTTGTGCACCTCGGCGATGAGGGGACGGAGGACGGACCGCTTCTGCTTCAGCGAGCGGACGTCTCCCAGCAGCAGGTCGAGCGTCAACGCACCCACGTACACCTGGTCGATCACCTCGGGGGTCGTCAGAAGGTGGAACGACGGAGGTCTTCCGCCGTGTTCCCGGCAGGACATGACGGACGCCAGGCTAGAAGATCCGCCTGGCGCCCTGTCACCCGATTAAACGATCACGTCGCCGGCGAGCCCGGACGGGCCCGCCGTGCCGACCGCCCGCGCGGCCCCTCGCGGGGCCGCGCGGACCTGCCGACCGCCTCAGTCGCGGGGCTTCTCCCGCATCTCGAAGCACTCGATGACGTCACCGAGCTTGATGTCGTTGTATCCGACACCGATGCCGCACTCGAAGCCCTCGCGGACCTCGGTCGCGTCGTCCTTGAAGCGGCGCAGCGACGACACCGTGAGGTTGTCGGCGACCACGACGCCGTCGCGGACGAGGCGGGCCTTGGCGTTGCGCTGGATGATCCCCGAGAGGACCATCGAGCCCGCGACGTTGCCGATCCGCGGCACCTTGAAGATCTCGCGGACCTCGGCGGTGCCGAGCTGGGCCTCTTCGAACTCCGGCTTGAGCATGCCCTTGAGGGCCGCCTCGATCTCCTCGATCGCCTGGTAGATGATCGAGTAGTACCGGATGTCGACGCCCTCGCGGTCGGCCAGCTCCTGCGCGTTGCGCTCCGGCCGCACGTTGAAGCCGATGATGACCGCGCCCTCGGACGCCAGCGACAGGTTGACGTCGTCCTGCGTGATCGCGCCGACGCCGCGGCGGATGATCCGCAGGTTGACCTCGTCGCCCACGTCGATCTTGAGGAGGGAGTCCTCCAGCGCCTCGACGGAACCGGACACGTCGCCCTTGAGGATGAGCAGCAGCTCCTGCCGCTCGCCCCGCTCCAGGTCCTTGAACAGCTCTTCCAGGGAGCTGCTCTTGCGGCTCTTGAGCAGTTCGGCGTTGCGCTTGCGCGCGACCCGCTTGTCGGCGATCTGCCGGGCGACCCGGTCGTCCTCGACGACCAGGAAGTTGTCGCCCGCGCCGGGCACGGCCGCGAGGCCGAGCACCATCACCGGACGGGACGGGCCCGCCTCCTCGACGCTGTTGCCGTTCTCGTCGAGCATCGCCCGGACGCGGCCGTTGGCCACGCCGCAGACGATCGAGTCGCCGACCCGCAGCGTGCCGCGCTGCACCAGCACGGTCGCCACGGCGCCCCGGCCCTTGTCCAGGTGGGCCTCGATGGCCGAGCCCTGGGCGGGCATGTCGGGGTTGGCCTTCAGGTCGAGCGTGGCGTCGGCGGTCAGGACGATCGCCTCCAGCAGCCCGTCGATGTTGGTGCCCTGCTTGGCGGACACGTCGATGAACTGCGTGTCGCCGCCGAACTCCTCGGCCACCAGCCCGTACTCGGTCAGCTGCGCCCGGACCCGGTTCGGGTCCGCGCCCTCGACGTCGATCTTGTTGACCGCGACGACGATCGGGACCCCCGCCGCGGTGGCGTGGTCGATCGCCTCGGTGGTCTGCGGCTTGACGCCGTCGTCGGCCGCGACCACCAGCACCACCAGGTCGGTGGTGTCGGCACCGCGGGCACGCATGGCGGTGAACGCCTCGTGGCCCGGGGTGTCGATGAAGGTGATCTTGCGCTCCTCGCCGTCGACCTCGGTCTCGACCTGGTAGGCGCCGATGTGCTGGGTGATGCCGCCGGCCTCGCCCGCCTGCACGTTGGCGTGCCGGACGGCGTCCAGCAGCTTGGTCTTACCGTGGTCGACGTGGCCCATGACGGTGACCACCGGCGGACGCGACTGGAGGTTCTCCTCGCCGCCCTCGTCCTCGCCGTACTCGATGTCGAAGGACTCGAGCAGCGCGCGGTCCTCGTCCTCGGGGCTGACGACCTGGACGTCGAAGTCCAACTCGAGCCCGAGCGCCATCAGGTCGTCGGGGTCGACCGACTGGGTCGCGGTGACCATCTTGCCGAGGTGCATCATGATCGCGACGAGCGACGCCGGGTTGGCGCCGATCTTCTCGGCGAAGTCGGTCAGGGACGCGCCCTGCGGCAGCCGGATCGTCTTGCCGTTGCCGCGCGGAGCCGAGACGCCGCCGACGGCGGGCGCCTGCATGTTCTCGAACTCTTGACGACGCGCCCGCTTCGACTTGCGTCCGCGCGCCGGGCGACCGCCGGGGCGACCGAAGGCGCCCTGCGTGCCGCCGCGACCGCGACCTCCGCCACCGGGACGGGGGCCGAAGCCGCCGCCACCGCCGGGACGACCGCCGGCACCCGCGCGGGGGCCGCCGAAGCCGCCGCCGCCACCGGGACGGCCGCCGCCACCGGGACCGCGACCGCCGCCACCCGGGCCGCGACCGCCGCCGCCGGGACCGCGACCGCCGCCGCCACCGCCGGGACCGCCGCGCCCTGGGGCGCCCGCGGGCCGGGAGGACGGCATGTTCATCGGGCTC
>NZ_JBEUPD010000039.1:0-79208 GCF_040492135.1 Actinomadura sp. NPDC000600 | reverse complement strand
CCCGCGCCGGCCCGGGCGGCGGCCAGCCCGGCCAGCGGGCCGGCGACCGGGTGGCAGAGCAGCCCGGTGGCGATCATGACGACCGCGCAGCCGAACGGGCTGCCCGCCGCCGAGTCCCGGCCGCCGGTGAGGGCGAGTCCGGCCAGGGCGGGCAGCGCGAGGCCGGCGAGAAGGAGGCGCGCGCCGGGCGACCAGTTGTGCGCGGCGGCGACGGCGAGGAACGCGAAGCCGCCTGCGGGGACGAGCACGAGGAGCAGTTGGCCGCGCTCGGTGCGCCGGAACGCGAGCGGCCGTCGGGGGCGTGCGCACAGGAGCGGGTGGGCGAGCGCCGCCGCGGTGGCGGCCACGGCGAGCAGCGGGTAGGGGGCGAGCGCGACGCGCCAGTCGGGGACGGCGGTGCCGTCGGCGGGCGGCGGGACGGCCTTCAGCGCCAGCGGCATCGCGAGGATCAGCGTGCCCGCGAGGGCGCCGGCCCAGGCGGCGGTCAGGGCGCGGTTCCGCCGTTCCCACACCAGGACGAGGCTCGCGGGCAGGACGATGCCCGCGCCGGCGCCCTGGAGTGCCCTGACCGCCCCGACGAGGGGCACCGAGTCGGCGAGGCGGACGGCGCCGGTGCCGGCGAGCAGCACCGCGAGCCCGGCCATGAGCACGAACCACGCGGGGAACCGGCGGGCGGCGACGGCGGCGAGCGGCACGGTGACCAGCAGCGCGGGCAGCGACAGCCCGGTGGCGCGCAGCAGCCCGGGGATCTCGGCGTCGCCGAGTGCGAGGGCGCTCGCGGCGGCCGGGACCACGTCGCCGGACGCGTCGGGCACGACCAGGACGGCGGCGGGCAGGGCGGTGAACGTGAGCAGCAGCGCGCCGAGCATGGCGAGGCGCCGCCGGGCGGCGCCCTCGGGGAAGCGCGGCTGGGGCCCGGTGGCGGGCCGCCTCCTTGCGAGGCCGCCGGGCGGGTGTTCGCGTGCGTGGGAGGACACGGCGTGCTCCTTAGGACGTCGTCATCCGCCGCACGCGCATTCCCAGAAAGGAAAAATGTCCAAATTAAGGCAATAATTGGGATTGGCGAGAATTGGCGGACGCAATGGTGCCGTCCCCGCGAACCTAGCGCGGCTGAGCGTTCCCCACCTTGCGTCCCAGCCAAATGGCCGTGCCCCAAAGCGCCCCGAACACGACACCGAGGAAGAACATGGCCGGCACCATGAACCCGGTCGCGATGATCAGCACCTGCAGGACCGTGCCCGCGGCGACCGCCCACGGGAACCGCAGCAGGCCCGCCAGCAGCACGCAGGCGAAGGCCAGCCCGCCGCACACGCCGCCGGCGGTCGCGCCGTCCACGTCCAGCACCGTCACCGCCACCGGGATCGCGAGCGCGATCACGATGGCCTCGCACGCCAGCACGGTGGCGAACAGCCTCCGTGCCGGGTTCGCGGCGGTCCGTGTGCTCATGCCCGTCACCGGCCTTCCTCGACGCGCAGCAGGGTGCGGGCGTCGCCCGCGGTGACCACCGAGCCGGTGATCAGCACGCCGGCGCCCCGGTACTCGCCGGTCTCCTCGGCGAGCCCGATCGCCCGGTCGATGGCGTCGTCCAGGCGCTCGGCGACATGGACGCGCTCCGGCCCGAAGATCCCCTCGGCGATCTCGGCCAGCTCCTCGGGCGGCATCGAGCGCGGCGAGGAGTTGCGGGTCACCACCAGCTCGGCCAGCACGGGTTCGAGCTGGTCGAGGACCCCGGCGACGTCCTTGTCGGCGGCGATGGCGAGGACCCCGGCGAGCCGGGTGAAGCCGAACGACTCGGTGACCGTGGCGACGGTCGCGGCCATCCCCGCCGGGTTGTGCGCCGAGTCCAGCAGGACGGTCGGGCCCGTCCGGGCGACCTCCAGCCGGCCCGGCGAGGCCGACTTGGCGAAGCCGCTGCGGACCAGCGCCGGGTCGAGCTGCCCCTCCTCGCCGCCGAGGAAGGACTCGCCGGGCGCGATCCGGGTCGCGGCCTCCAGGTTGGGCTCGCCCCGGGTCGGGGCGCCGCTGGCGAACGCCTCCACGGCGGCCAGGGCCGTCGCGGCGTTGCTCGCCTGGTGCTCGCCGAACAGGGGCAGGAAGATCTCGTCGTAGACGCCGTGCAGGCCGCGGATCGCGATCTGCTGGCCGCCGAACGCGACGTCCCGGCTCAGCACGCCGTACTCGACGCCCTCGCGCGCCGCCGTCGCGCCGGTCTCCACGACCCGGTGCAGCAGCACCTCGGCGGCCTCGACCGGCTGCTGCGCCAGCACCGCGACCGCGCCCGGCTTGATGATGCCCGCCTTCTCCCCCGCGATCTGCTCCAGCGTGTCGCCGAGGTAGCGGGTGTGGTCCAGGCCGATCGGCGTGATCACCGCGACGGCGCCGTCGGCGACGTTCGTGGCGTCCCAGGCGCCGCCCATGCCGGTCTCGACCACCGCCACGTCGACCGGCGCGTCCGCGAACGCCGCGAAGGCCATCGCGGTGAGCACCTCGAAGAACGACAGCCGCGTCTCGTGCTTGCCGTCGATCAGCTGGAGGTAGGGCAGCACGTCGTTGAACGTCTCGACGAAGCGCTCCTCGCTGATCGGCTCCCCGTCGATCGCGATGCGCTCGCGCAGCGTCGTCAGCTCGGGGCTGGTGTAGAGCCCGGTGCGCAGGCCGCGCTCGCGCAGCAGCGCCTCGATGAGCCGCGCGGTGCTGGACTTGCCGTTCGTCCCGGCGATGTGGATCACCGGGTACGCACGCTGCGGCCCGCCCAGGACGTCGACCAGGTCGGCGATCCGGTCGAGGGTCGGGTCGATGTCCCACTCGACCCCCCGCCCCATGATCGCGGCGACGGTGGCCCTGTAATCGGACGGCTCGGATACCTGACTCACGGTCACAGAGCCTACTCGGCGGTGGGCGCGCCCCCGCCCGGGCCCACACTGGAGGCGGCCACACTGGAGGCATGGAGGTGTTCTTCCGCGAGTGGGAGCGGCGCGCTCCGGGCGAGACCCGCGACATCGGGCGGGCCCGTGCCCTCGCCAGGGCGCTGGGCCTCCTCGCGCCGGGCGTTCCCGTCCTGACCGTCGTCGGCTCCAAGGGCAAGGGGACGGCCGCGACGTACGCGTCGGCCTTCCTCGGGGCCGCCGGGCTCCGTGTGTGCACCGTCACGAGTCCGGGGCTGCGCAGCCATCGGGACCGCATCAGGATGGACGGTCGCGCCGTCTCCCCCGAGGAACTCGCCTTCCTTGCGGACGCCCTCGACGAGGCCGTCACGGCCCTTCCGCCCCCGTCCGGGGGCTACCTGTCGCCGTCGGGGCTCTTCACGATCGCGGGCGTCCTGCATGCGCGCCGCGCCGGGGCGGACGCGCTCGTCCTGGAGGCGGGCATGGGCGGGCGGTCGGACGAGGTCGCCCTGTTCCCGCCGGACGTCGCCGCGATCACGCCGGTCTTCCGGGAGCACGCCGGCGTCCTCGGCGACACCGAGGCGGAGATCGCCGAGGAGAAGCTCGGCGTCGCCGGGCCGCACGCGCGCGTCCTGTCGGCTCCCCAGTCGGCCGAGGTCGCGCGGGTGCTCGCCGCCGCGGAGTTCGTGGAGCCCGGCACCAGCGGAATCCCCCCGGACCTCCTCCCCGCCGGTCTCGGGCGCGCGGCGGCCGAACTCGGCGTGGCCGCAGCCCGCCGCCTCCCCGGAGTGGCCGAGCCCCCCGCGGGCGCGGTGCGGGACGTGCTGTCCACGATCGTCCTGCCAGGCCGCCTGTCCTGGCACGACGTGCCCGGATCGGCCACGCGGGTGCTCGTCGACTCCGCGATCGACCGGACCGGGATCGCCGCCGCCCTCGCCGCCGCGCGAAAGGCGTGGGGGACGATCGACCACGCCGTCGTCTGCCTCCCCGACCACAAGGACCTGGACGGCGCCATCGCCGAGCTGGGCGCACTGCCCGTCACGTTCGTGCGGCTGCCGCTGCCGCACCTCCGCTTCACCCACGCATTGCCGCCCCACTGGGACGTCGTCGAGTCGACCGCCGTCACGCCCGAGGCGCTGGCGACGCTGGGCCACCGCGTGGTCGCCCTCGGCACGGTCTACTTCACCGGGCTCGTCCTGGACGCGGTGGACGCCGACACCGACTGCCTCTACGTCACTTCGGCTTCTCGACGTCCTTCCTGATGCGGTGCATCAGATCGGCCATCAGCGGGAACTGCGGGTTCACCGTGGGCCTGTTGGACGCGACGACGCCGAAGGAGTCGCGGGTCGCCCACGCGCAGTAGGTGTGGGTCTCGGCGAGGACGGCGAACGTGCCGCAGACCGCCTTGCCGCCTTTGCGGCCCGGGTCGGCGTCCTGCCCGGCGATGAACGTGGTGGGCTGCGTCTTCTGCAGGAAGTCGGCGGGGTCGCCGATGCGGCCCGTCCCGCCCGCGAACAGGAGGCTGACCCTGCGCACCGGCTCCTCGGTGTAGACGGCCAGGCCGCTCTTCGCGACCGGCACGCCGCCCGCCTCCAGCGCGCCCGCGACGAACGGGTACGCGGCGCTCGCCTGCGGCGCGGTGAGCGGGTCCTTGCGCAGTCCCCCGGCCGTCGGGCCCGCGTTGATCACCTTGTCGGACGCCGCGGGGCCCGCCGCCGTCTCGGCCGCCTTGCGGGCGCCGCCGGTCCGCCAGGCCAGCACGCCCGCGACGAGCACCATCCCGGCGACCGCGGCGGCGCCCGCCACCAGCAGCAGCTTCGGCATGCGGCGGGAACCGGCGGGTGCGCCGGTCACCGGCGGCAGCGGTCCAGTGCCGTTCCGGACCACCGGATGCGCCCCCGAGCCGTCCCGCAGGACGCCGTGCGGGCCCGTGCCTCCCACGACCGGATGCGAGCCCGAGCCGTTCACCGAGCCGGGCATGGGGTGCGGGCCGGTGCCGTTCCTCGGCAGGGGCTGGGGACCGGTGCCGTTCACCAGCGCGTGCGGGCCGGTCCCGTCGCCCATGTCGACCGACCACCAGGGGCGCATGCCGCCGAAAGGCGCGGGGGCGGCCTCCTGCCCGGAAGCGTCCCCGCCGGCCTGCGCCGCGTCCAGGTCGTCGCCGGACGGGGAGTCCGGCATGCCGGACCGAGGTGGTGATTCGGCCATTGCACTCCCGATGCTTCCAATGCCGCAAAGGCCTACAGGCCCTACCGGATCGTAACGGCGGCGGGGCCGCCGCGCCGAAAGATCGTCGTGTTGGCCCCGCTGTCAGGATGCGCCCGCCGGCGCCGCGCTCAGCCCGCCGGGAGCGCGGCCAGCTGAGCCTCCAGCCTGCCGATGTCGGCCTCCGCCTGGGCGAGCCGGTCGCGGTTCTTCGCGACGACCGCCTCGGGCGCCTTGGCCATGAACGCCTCGTTGCCGAGCTTGCGCCGCGCCTGGTCGACCTCCTTGCGGGCGGCGGCCAGGTCCTTCTCCAGCCGCTTGCGCTCGGCGGCGACGTCGATCACGCCGGCGGTGTCGAGGTGCACCTTCACGTCCTCGACCGGCAGGGACGCCGTCGAGGAGAAGCCGTCCTCGGGGTCGGTGAGGCGCAGCAGCGAGCGGATGCCGTCCTCGTGGCGGTGCAGGGCCGAGCCGTTCCAGTCGATCCGCGCGGCGACCCGCTGGCCGGGCTTGAGACCCTGGTCGGCGCGGAACCGCCGGACCTCGGTCACCATCCGCTGGAGCGAGGCGACGAGCTCCTCCGCGGCGCCGTCGCGCCGCCCCGGGTCGGCCGCCGGCCACGGCGCGGTGACGACCGTCTCCCCGCCGGTGAGGGACGTCCACAGCTCCTCGGTCACGAACGGGACGACCGGGTGCAGCAGCCGCAGCAGGTTGTCGAGGACCTCGCCGAGCACCCGCCGGGTCGCCTCGGCGCGCTCGTCGGCGAGCTGCACCTTGGCCAGCTCCACGTACCAGTCGCAGACCTCGTCCCACGCGAAGTGGTAGAGCGCCTCGCACGCCTTGGCGAAGTCGAACCCCTCCAGGTGCGCGTCGACCTCCTCGATCACCGCGTGCAGCCGGGACAGGATCCAGGCGTCGACCGTGGAGATCTCGGAAGGCATGTCGCCGCGGACGTGCGCGCCGTTGATGAGCGCGAACCGGGTCGCGTTCCACAGCTTGTTGCAGAAGTTGCGCGACCCCTGCGCCCACTCCTCGGCCACCGGGACGTCGCCTCCCGGGTTCGCGCCGCGCAGCAGCGTGAAGCGGGTCGCGTCGGCGCCGTAGGCGTCGATCCAGTCGAGCGGGTCGATGACGTTCCCGAACGACTTGGACATCTTCTTGCCGAACTGGTCGCGGACCATCCCGTGCAGCGCGATGGTGTCGAACGGCTGGACGCCGTCCATCGCGTACAGCCCGAACATCATCATGCGGGCGACCCAGAAGAACAGGATGTCGTACCCCGTGACCAGGACGGACGTGGGGTAGAACCGCTTCAGGTCGGGGGTCTCGTCCGGCCAGCCGAGCGTGGAGAACGGCCACAGCGCGGACGAGAACCACGTGTCGAGGACGTCGGAGTCCTGCGTCCAGCCGGCGGGCGGCTCCTCGTCAGGGCCCGGGCAGACGACCTCGCCGTCCGGCCCGTACCAGACCGGGATCCGGTGCCCCCACCACAGCTGCCGGCTGATGCACCAGTCGTGCATGTTGTCGACCCACTCGAAGTAGCGGGACGCCATCTCCGGCGGGTGGATCTTCACGCGGCCGTCGCGGACGGCGTCGCCCGCGGCCCGCGCCAGCGACTCGACCTTCACGAACCACTGGAGCGACACGCGCGGCTCGACGACCGTGGCGCAGCGCTGGCAGTGCCCGACCGAGTGCTTGTAGGGGCGGACCTCCTTGACGATCCGGCCCTGCTCGCGCAGCGCGGCCACGACCGCCGGGCGGGCCTCGAACCGGTCGAGGCCCTCGAAGGGGCCGGGCGCGGTGACGACGCCCCGCTCGTCCATGACCGACAGGGACGGCAGCGAGTGCCGGCGCCCGATCTCGAAGTCGTTCGGGTCGTGCGCGGGCGTCACCTTGACGGCGCCGGTGCCGAACGCGGGGTCGACGTGCTCGTCGGCGACGACCGGGATGCGGCGGCCGGTCAGCGGGAGCTCGATCTCCCGCCCGACCATGTGCGCGTACCGGGCGTCCTCCGGGTGGACGGCCACGGCGGTGTCGCCGAGCATCGTCTCCGCCCGGGTGGTCGCGACGACGATCTCGTCCTCGCCCGACCCGTACCGGAGCGAGACCAGCTCGCCGTCGACCTCCTCGTGCTCGACCTCGATGTCCGACAGGGCCGTCAGGCAGCGCGGGCACCAGTTGATGATGCGCTCGGCGCGGTAGATGAGCCCGTCGTCGAACAGCCGCTTGAAGATCGTCCGGACGGCGCGGGCGCGGTCGTCGTCCATCGTGAACGCCTCGCGCGTCCAGTCGACGCTGTCGCCGAGGCGGCGCATCTGGCCGAGGATGCGGCCCCCGGACTCCGCCTTCCACCGCCAGATGCGCTCGACGAAGTCGGCGCGGCCGAGGTCGTGCCGCGACAGCCCCTCCTTGGCGAGCCCGCGCTCCACCACGATCTGCGTGGCGATGCCCGCGTGGTCCATGCCCGGCACCCACGCCACCTCGTGGCCCTGCATCCGGCGGCACCGGACGAGGGTGTCCTGGATGGAGTGGTCGAGGGCGTGGCCCATGTGCAGCGAACCGGTCACGTTCGGCGGCGGGATCACGATGGAGAAGGCGGGCTGCTCCGGCGCGCGCTCGGGATCGGCGGTGAACAGCCCCGCCGATACCCACCGCTCGTAGAGCCGGCCCTCTACCTCGGCCGGTCGGTACTGGGTGGGAAGGTCGACGTCCGCGGCGGCGCCCTGGCCGCGCTCATTGCTGGGCTGTGTCACGGCTGACGATTCTACGGGGACGCCGGGGGTGGGACGGCCGCGACGGCGCGCCGAACCGGGGCGGAGAGCGGTTTCCCGTCGCGTTCGGGACACTGGTCACCTGACATCGGGTCGCCCCGCCGGAAAGGGTGGGCGGCGTAGTCCCGCAACGGCAGGCGGAGGGAGAGGGAAGGGATGCGAGCGGTACTGGCACGCGCCGCCGTGCTGGCCGGCGCGTTCACAGCGGGGGCCGTGGCGGCGCGCGCCGCGACACTCCCTCACCTCCGCCGCCTCACCACCGACCTCCAGCGCTCCCGGGAGCGCATCCTCGCCAGCCGGGAGGAGGAGCGCCGGCAGCTGCGCAACGACCTGCACGACGGGCTCGGCCCGACGCTCGCGAGCCTCGCGATGTCCCTGGACGCGGCGCGCATCACGCTCGCCGGCGAGCCGGAGCGGATGGACCCGCTGCTCGCCGAGGTCCGGGACCGGCTGGCGACGGCCGTCGGGGAGATCCGGGACCTGGCGCACGGGCTGCGGCCCCCCGCGCTGGACGACCTCGGCCTCGTCGCCGCCATCGAGTCGTTCGCCGAGGGCTGCTGCGAGCGGGTGGACGTCCGGTTCGACGGCGAGCCCGCGGGCCTGCCGGCGGCGGTGGAGGTCGCGGCGTACCGGATCGCGCAGGAGGCGCTGACGAACGTCCGGCTGCACGCCTCGGAGAGCGTCGCGACGGTCAGGCTGACCCGCGACACCGACCTGCACCTGATGGTCGCCGACACCGGGCCCGGCCTGGCCGACACCGCCCGCAACGGCGGCCAGCCGCGGCCTCGCCGCGGCCTCGCCGCGATGAAGGAGTGGGCCGCCGAGGTCGGCGGCAGCTGCGCGATCACGTCCCGGAACGGCGGCGGCACCGTCGTCGCCGTCCGGCTCCCGCTCGCCGCCGCGGAGACCGCCGCCGGGTACCATCGTCCATCCATCGAAAGAGACGGGCGACGATGACCGAGACCATCCGGGTGCTCATCACCGACGACCATCCGGTGTTCCGGCAGGGGCTGAAGGGCCTGCTGCAGGCGCTCGGGGTGGAGGTCGTCGGCGAGGCCGAGAACGGGCCCGACGCGGTGCGGCTGGCGGCGGAACTCCAGCCGGACGTCGTCGTCATGGACCTGCACATGCCCGGCGGCAACGGCATCGAGGCGACCCGCACCATCACCCGCACCAGCCCGCGCATCGGCGTGCTGGTGCTGACGATGTTCCGCGACGACGACTCGGTCTTCGCGGCGATGCGCGCCGGCGCCCGCGGCTACCTGCTGAAGGAGTCGGGCGCGGAGGAGATCGCCCGCGCGGTGAAGGCGGTCGCGGCGGGCGAGGCCATCTACGGCCCGGAGATCGCGCGCCGCGTGCTCACCTACTTCACCGACATGCCCGACCCGAGGCAGGCCGCGTTCCCGCAGCTCACCGAGCGGGAGCGGGAGGTCCTCGAACTGGTCGCGCAGGGCCGCAGCAACACCGAGATCGCCGGGACGCTCTTCCTCAGCCAGAAGACCGTCCGCAACCACGTCTCGAACATCTTCATGAAGCTGCACGTCGCCGACCGCGCCCAGGCCATCGTGCTGGCCCGCGAGGCCGGCCTCGGCGAGTCGCGCGGCTGACCCGCCCCGGCCCGACGGCGCTCCCCTGCTTCAGCGATGCCCGGCTCCGGCTGAGCGGCGCGCGAAGGCGCCGTTCTCGTCCTCGAAGACCAGGGCGGCGAAGCGTTCGCCGATGCGCCGGTGGGTCTCGGGCGCGGGGTGCACCTCGTCCGGCAGGGGCGTCTCGGCGTAGTCGGCCTCGCCGTAGAGGGCGCGTCCGTCAAGGTAGTGCAGGTGGGGGTCGCTCTCGGCGCGCCGCGCGGCGATGCCGGCCAGCGCGTCCCTGATGACGCTGAGCGTCAGGCGTCCGGTCGCGACCTCCGCCGGGTCGCCCATGGCCCGGAACCGCAGGCGCGAGGCCCCGAAATCGGGGGCGAGGGGCCCCGGCGTGTCCTCCTGGATGGGGCACAGGATCGGCGAGACGAGCAGCAGCGGCGTGTCGGGATGCCCCTCGCGGACGGTGTCGAGGAAGCCGTGCACGGCGGGCACGAACGCGCGCAGGCGCATCGCGTCGGCGTTCGCCACGTTGATGCCGATCTTGATGCTGACCAGGTCGGCGGGAGTGTCGCGGATCGCCCGCGCGGTGAACGGGTCGAGCAGCGCGTTGCCGCCGAACCCCAGGTTGACCAGGTCCGCCCCGCCGCGGGCGGCGGCCACCGCGGGCCAGGTGGAGGTGGGGCTCGCGGCGGTGGAGCCGTGGCTGATCGAGCTGCCGTGGTGCAGCCACACCGGGCGGCCCCTGTCCGGGACGGGCTCGACGGGCGCGTCGGTGCGCAGCGCGATCAGCTCGGTGGTCTCGACCTGCGGCAGCCAGATCTCCACGTCCTTGGCCTCGGCGGACAGCCCCGCGAACCGGAGGGTGCCCGGCTCGCCCGGCGTGGTGACCGCCTTCTGGGTCGCCATGTCGATGACGGCCAGGTTCCCTCCGGGCACGGTGCCTTGGCCCGCCGGGCGGCCGTCGACCACGAGGTCGTAGATGCCGTCCGGTTGCGGCGGAGTGCCCTGGTAGGCCCGCTTGGTGGGCAGGACGTCCACCTCCACGGCGGTGGCCCGGGTACGGAAGGCCAGCCGCACGCCCGACGGCTGCTCCTCCGTCCTCGCCAGGTACTCGTCCGGGAACTGCGCGCGGGCGGCGAGGGGCAGCCGGTGCGGCAGCACTCCGCGGCCGGTGCGCTCCAGTTCGAGCGCGCCGCGCAGGATGCGCGCGTCGATGGGCGTCGTGGTCCACTCGGTCATGTCGGCCTCCCTGCCGGCGGGTGGCCCGCGCGGCGGCGGGCGTTGCGGTGGCGAGGCTACCTAATATATTTAGGCAAATACAAAATCATTTAAGGCATGGAGGTTCCATGGCGCGCGCGGGCATCACCGCCGAACGCCTCGCCCGGACGGCGGCGGAGCTGGCCGACGAGATCGGCTTCGACCGGCTGACCGTCTCGGCGGTGGCGCGCAGGCTCGGTGTCAAGGACCCGAGCCTGTACGCGCACATCGAGAACGCCCGGGAGCTGAAGGTGCGGGTCGCGCTGCTGGCGCTGGAGGAGCTGGCCGACAGGGTCGCGGGCGCGGTGGCGGGACGCGCGGGCAAGGACGCCCTCGTCGCGTGCGCCGGCGCCTACCGGGCCTACGCCGCGGAGCACCCCGGGCGGTACGCCGCGGCCCGGTTCGAACTCGACCCCGAGACCGCGGCGGCGAGCGCCGGGCCTCGGCACGCGGAGATGACGAGGGCGATCCTGCGCGGATACGACCTTCCGGAACCCGACCAGACCGACGCCGTGCGCTTCCTCGGCAGCGTGTTCCACGGCTATGTGAGCCTGGAACTGGCGGGCGCCTTCGGCCACACCCGCCGCGACGCCGACGCGTCCTGGTCGTGGGCGCTGGACACGGTCGACTTCGCCCTCAGGAACCACCCGTCCCGCGGCCGATCGCTCCGTTGACCCGGCGGGCCCTGTGAGGAAAGCGAAGAGCAGCGGGGCCCCGGTGGGCGCCCGCTGCTCTTCTGTGGTCTCAGACCGTTCCGTGCGGCGTCAGGCCGACTTCTCCCGCGGCTCGCGCTTGGGGCGGTCGCGCGGGACGAGGGTCGGGTTGACGTGCTCCAGCACCGCCTCGCGGGTGATGACGACGCGGGCGACGTCCTGGCGGCTCGGCACCTCGTACATCACCGACAGGAGCACCTCCTCCATGATCGCGCGGAGGCCGCGGGCACCGGTGCCGCGCAGGATCGCCTGGTCGGCGATGGCCTCCAGGGCGTCGTCGGTGAACTCCAGGTCGACCCCGTCGAGCTCGAAGAGGCGGTGGTACTGGCGGACCAGCGCGTTCTTCGGCTCGGTGAGGATGTTGATCAGGGCCTCGCGGTCCAGGTTGTGCACGGAGGTGATCACCGGGAGCCGGCCGATGAACTCGGGGATCATCCCGAACTTCAGCAGGTCCTCCGGCATCACGTCGCCGAGCACGGCCGACGACTCCTCGAAGTCGGACTTGGAGCGGATCTGCGCGCCGAAGCCCATGCCCTGCTTGCCGACCCGGGACTCGACGATCTTCTCCAGGCCGGCGAACGCGCCGCCGCAGATGAACAGCACGTTGGTGGTGTCGATCTGGATGAACTCCTGGTGCGGGTGCTTGCGGCCGCCCTGCGGCGGGACGCTCGCGGTGGTGCCCTCCAGGATCTTCAGCAGGGCCTGCTGGACGCCCTCCCCCGACACGTCGCGGGTGATCGACGGGTTCTCGCTCTTGCGGGCGATCTTGTCGACCTCGTCGATGTAGATGATCCCGGTCTCGGCCTTCTTGACGTCGTAGTCGGCCGCCTGGATCAGCTTGAGGAGGATGTTCTCCACGTCCTCCCCGACGTAGCCCGCCTCCGTCAGCGCCGTGGCGTCCGCGATCGCGAACGGGACGTTGAGCAGCTTGGCGAGCGTCTGCGCGAGCAGCGTCTTGCCGGATCCGGTGGGACCGAGGAGCAGGATGTTGGACTTGCCCAGCTCGACCAGGTCGTCACGGCCGGTGTCACCCGACTGGATCCGCTTGTAGTGGTTGTAGACGGCGACGGAGAGCGCCTTCTTCGCCGTCTCCTGCCCGATGACGTAGGAGTCGAGGAACTCGTAGATCTCCCGCGGCTTGGGCAGGTTGTCCCACTTGAGGTCGGAGGTCTCGGAGAGCTCCTCCTCGATGATCTCGTTGCAGAGATCGATGCACTCGTCGCAGATGTACACGCCCGGACCCGCGATGAGCTTCTTGACCTGCTTCTGGCTCTTCCCGCAGAACGAGCACTTGAGCAGGTCACCGCCGTCGCCGATGCGTGCCACCCAACCGTCTCCTTTTCGTGGGGCCGCCAGCCTTGGAGGATGCGGCGCAGCTGGTCTGCGTCCCGGAGGCTCACGACGTCGCAATCGACGTTACCGCCTCCAGCGGACTTGGAAAGCCCCTCGCCCGGAAGTGTGACGACCGGGCTGGGGGACTCCCTCGTCCTCGTGCCGTCTCAGGACGACACTACCTCGGCCTTCCGCTTCCTGCTGGCGAAGACGTCGTCGATGAGGCCGTAGTCCTTGGCCTCGGCCGCCGTGAGGATCTTGTCTCGCTCGATGTCGCGGCGGACCTCGTCGATGCCCTTGCCGCTGTGCTCGGCCAGGATCGTCTCGAGCAGGTCGCGGATCCGCATGATCTCGCGCGCCTGGATCTCTATGTCGCTGGACTGGCCGTAGGTGCCCTCGGTCGCGGGCTGGTGGATCAGGATCCGCGAGTTGGGCAGCGCCGCCCGCTTGCCCGGCGTCCCGGCCGCGAGCAGGACCGCCGCGGCGGACGCGGCCTGGCCGATGCACACGGTCTGGATGTCGGGCTTGACGAACTGCATCGTGTCGTAGATCGCCGTCATGGCGGTGAACGAGCCGCCGGGCGAGTTGATGTAGATGCTGATGTCGCGGTCGGGGTCGATCGACTCCAGCGTGATCAGCTGGGCCATCACGTCGTTGGCGGACGCGTCGTCGATCTGCACGCCGAGGAAGATGATCCGCTCTTCGAAGAGCTTGTTGTACGGGTTCATCTCCTTGACCCCGTACGTGGTGCGCTCGACGAACGACGGAATGATGTAGCGGTCGTCGACCGGCCGCGGGGCCCCGCCGGCGTACGCGCCGGGCCGGACCATATCGCTGAAGCCGGGTCGGATGAGGTCGCTCACTGTGTGCCTCCGAATCGTTGTGAGGTCGTCAGGAGACGGGGCCCTCGGAGGGCACCTGGTTGGCGCTGAGCACCACGTGGTCGACGAACCCGTAGTCCTTGGCCTCGTCGGCGGTGAACCAGCGGTCCCGGTCGGAGTCGCGCTCGATCTGGTCGAGTTCCTGGCCGGTGTGTTCGGCGATCTTCTCGGCGAGCGTCTTCTTCACGTACAGCATCTGCTCGGCCTGGATCTTGATGTCGGAGGCGGTGCCGCCGATGCCGCCGGACGGCTGGTGCATCATGATCCGCGCGTGCGGCAGGGCGTAACGCTTGCCCCGGGCGCCCGCGCACAGCAGGAACTGGCCCATCGACGCGGCCAGGCCCATGCCGACCGTGACGACGTCGTTCGGGACGTACTGCATGATGTCGTAGATCGCCATGCCGGCGGTGACGGAGCCACCTGGCGAGTTGATGTAGAGCGTGATGTCGCGGCGGCCGTCCTCGGCCGACAGCAGCAGGAGCTCGGCGCAGATGCGGTTGGCGATGTCGTCGTCGACCTGCTGGCCGAGGAAGACGATGCGCTCGCGCAGCAGCCGCTGGAAAAGCTGGTCGCCCAGAGGCAGCAGGGGCGCCTCGGCGACCCGCGCCTGGATCCGCGACGACTCTTCGAAAGTCGGAGGCATGCTCACCGGGTGTTCCTCCGGTCCTTTTAATCGGTTCGGATGATTGGACATTAACGCGCTCACGGGCCCACTCACGCCCGGGGGCCCGGCTTTTCGCCAGGGGCGTACCCGGGGCTGCCCGGGCGACTCGCACGTTGGGGAGGATCCTCACCGTCGGCGGGCCGGCCGGGCCCGCTCACGCGCGCGCCCCGCACCCGTCGTACGGATGCGGGGCGCGCCCGGTGCGTCGAAGGCGTCCAGAAGGCTCTAGGCGTCCTTGCTCTTCGCGTCCTGCTCGTCGGCCGCCTCGGCGGCCGGGGTCTCCTCAGCGGCGGCCTCAGCCGTCTCCTCGGGGGTCTCGTCCTGCGCCCCCGCCTCAGCCTCGGTCTCGACCTCGGTCTCGGCGTCCTCCGCCTGGACGGTCTCGCCGTTCAGCTCCCGCTGGACGGCGTCGACGTCGATCTCGTTGCCGGACTCGTCCTTGACCGTGACGTGCTCGACGACGAGGTTCAGCGCCTTGCTGCGCAGCACCTCGGAGACGATCGCCGGAAGCTGGTTGTTCTGCGTCAGGTACTCGGCGAGCTGCTGCGGCTGCACGCCCATCTGCATCGCCTGCGAGACGACGTACTCGCTGAGCTCCTCGTTCTCGACGCCGAGCTCCTCCTGGACGGCGAGCTGGTCGAGCACGAAGCCGCCCTTGACCGCGAGCCGGGCCGCGTCGGCGACCTCGGCGTCGAACTCCTCGGCGGTCTTCTCCTCTTCCTCGAGGTAGTCGTCCTTGGACATCCCCGCCATCTGGAGCTGCTGCTCCAGCTGCTGGTTGCGGCGGCTGATCTCCTCTTCCACGACCTTCTCGGGAAGCGGGATGTCGACCTTCTCCAGGAGCGCCTCGAGGGCCTTGTCGCGCGCCTCGGACAGCTGCTGCAGCTTCACCTGCCGGCCGAGCCGGACGCGGACGTCCTCGCGCAGCTCCTCGATCGTGTCGAACTCGCTGGCGAGCTGGGCGAACTCGTCGTCCAGGTCGGGCAGGTTCTTCACCTTGACGCTCTGCACGGTGACGGTGATCTCGGCCTCCTCGCCGGCGCGCTCGCCGCCGACCAGGGTGCCGGTGAAGGTCTTGTCCTCGCCCGCGGCCAGGCCGATGATCGCCTCGTCCAGGCCCTCGATGGCGGAGTTGCTGCCGACCTCGTAGGAGTAGCCGGTGGTGGAGGCGTCCTCGATCTCCTCGCCGTCGATCCGCGCGACGAGGTCGATGGTGGCGAAGTCGCCCTCCTCGGCCGCGCGCTCGGCGCCGGTGAGGGAGGCGAAGCGCTCGCGGAGGTTGCCGATGGTCTCCTCGACCTGCTCGTCGGTGACCTCGGCGTCCTCGACGACGACCTCCAGGCCGTCGTAGTCGGGCACCTCGAACTTCGGCCGGATGTCGACCTCGGCGGTGAACGCGAACTGGGTGCCGTCCTCCAGCTCGGTCACCTCGACGTCGGGCTGCCCGAGCACGAAGATCTCGGACTCCTCGACGGCGCGGCCGTACAGCTCGGGAAGCGCGTCGTTGACCGCCTCCTGGAGGACCGCACCCCGGCCGACGTACTTGTCGATCAGCGGGGCGGGAACCTTGCCGGGCCGGAAGCCCTTGATCCGCACCTGCTGCGAGATCTCCTTGTACGCCTTGTCGAGGTTCGGCTTGAGCTCGTCGAACGGAACCTCGACGGTGAGCTTGACCCGCGTGGGGGTCAGCTCCTCGACATCGGTCTTCACTGGGGTCGGTCTCCTTGATCGGGCGCTGTCTCGGCCGCGGCGTTCGACGCGTACTCTTCTCTCTTGCCTGCGAGCCCTCGGCCTCCGCGCGGCGGCTGCACCGCGGTGCTCGGCCGGTCAGTCTCTCAGCGGCGCGGCCACGCCGAGATACGGCTCCGCGCCTTCGCGCGGCCAAGTCTATGGGGTAGCGGCGCCGTCTGCGGACATCGGACGCCCACAAGCCCGGCGAAACCGCGTCAACGATGCCGCACGGGCAGTGACATAGGACACCGGAACCCCCATACTCGTCCGGGATGAACGGGATAGCTGCGGCCTTCAGTGCGACCGGTCTCTACTACCTCGGGTTCGCCGTGTTCAAGCTGGCGGCGGACCGGATGCCCCCTGTCCGGGGCAACCGCATCCCGCACCTGGCATGGACGGTCCTCAGCAACTGGATCTTCCTGATCGCGCTCGGGATCGTGCTCGGCGGGCTCAGCCTGCAGATTCTCGCGCTGCGCAACCTGCCCCTGTCCACCGCGGTACCGATCTTCATGTCCGGCATCGTGCCGCTGCTGCTGATCGCGCTGGTGTTCTTCGGCGAGCGGCTGACCGCGCGCGAGTGGCTCAGCCTGGTGCTGATCGGCGCGGCGATCCTGCTGCTGACCGGGTCGCTGCGCGGGGACGAGCCGATCGGCTCCGCCGACGCGCCGCTGTGGAAGATCGCCGCGGTGGTCGCCCCCGCGGTGATCGTGCCGCTGCTGATCCTCGTCCTCGGCGACCACCGGCCGGACGGCCGGCACGCGCGCCCGGTCACCGGCATCGCCTACGGGCTGAGCTCGGGCTTCCCGGTCGGCACCGCCGAGCTGGCGATCAAGGGATGGAGCGACGACGCGCACGCCACCAGCCTGCGGATCGCCGCGACGCCGTGGCCGTACCTGACGGTGCTGGCGGCGGCGGTCGGGTTCGGGATCATGGTCGCGGCCTTCCAGCGCTGCCGGGTGTCGATCGTGGCCACCGTGATGACGGTGAGCGCGAAGAGCTACCTGCTGACCATGGGCACCTTCCTCTACGCGGAGCCGTGGCCGCAGGACGTGGGCCGCTCCGCGATGCGGCTGGGCGCGCTGGCGCTGGGCGCGATCGCCGTCCTCCAGTTCCCCCGGCACCGGCCGATACCGGAGGGGCCGGACGACTCCGCCCGCACGGAGGCCGCCGACGGGGGGGACCCCTTCGGTAGCACGGCGGTCGGCGGGCCCGTCCTGGGCGGCCCGCGCCTCGGGCAGGCCCCCCAGGTGCCGCCGCAGCGCTCGCCGTATGCGACCGACCCGCTTGGCAGGGGCCCCTACGACCGTCCCGAGGCCCCTCATCCGGATGCGGCGTCGCAGCAGCCGCGCCGTCCGGTCCGGCCGCAGCCCCCGACCGACACGGGTTCGGACGGGCGCTGGCGCGGCTTCGGCGACGGCTGAACGGCGCCCCGGCGCGGAGCACGGGACGCCGTCCGTTACGCGTAGCCGGGCTCAGCGGCCCTTGCCGGAGCGGCCCTTGTCCTTGCCGGGCAGGCCCTTGTCCAGGCCGGCCCGCCGGAGCGCGTCGGCCATGGCGCCGCCGCCGGAGAAGTCGCCGCCGCCCTGCCCGCCGCTGCGCTGCCCGCCCCGCTGGTTCCGGCCGCGCTGGTCCTGACCGCGCTGGCCCTGGCCGCGTTGTCCTTGACCGCGCCGGTTCTGGTCGCCGCGCCCGTCCTGCCCGCCGCGGCCCGGACGGGGACCGCGGTCGCGCTGCTCGCCGCCGCCGCGGCGCCCGCCGCCCTGCTCACCGCGGCGCCCGCCGCCCTGCTGGTCGCGGCCCGGCTCGTCGTCCAGGCGCAGCGTCAGCGAGATGCGCTTGCGCTGAAGGTCGACGTCCAGGACCTTCACCCGGACGATGTCGCCGGGCTTCGCGACGTCACGCGGGTCGGACACGAACTTGTCCGACATCGCGGAGATGTGGACGAGCCCGTCCTGGTGGACGCCGACGTCCACGAACGCCCCGAACGCCGCGACGTTGGTGACGACGCCTTCCAGGACCATGCCGGGTTCGAGGTCGCCGAGCTTGTCGACGCCCTCCTTGAACGTGGCGGTCCGGAACGCGGGGCGCGGGTCGCGGCCGGGCTTCTCCAGCTCGGCGAGGATGTCGGTGACGGTCGGCAGCCCGAAGGTGTCGTCGACGAACTCCGCCGGCCTGAGCGAGCGCAGGACGGCGGTGTTGCCGACGAGGGCCTTGATGTCGGTGCCGGCGGCGTCCAGGATCCGGCGGACGACCGGGTAGGACTCGGGGTGCACGCTGGAGGCGTCGAGCGGGTCGTCCCCGCCGGGGATGCGCAGGAAGCCGGCGCACTGCTCGAACGCCTTCGGGCCGAGCCGCGGGACGCCCTTCAGCCCGGCGCGGCTGCGGAACGGGCCGTTGGCGTCGCGGTGCGCGACGATGTTCTCCGCGAGGCCCTCGCCGATGCCGGACACGCGGGTGAGCAGCGGCGCGGACGCGGTGTTGACGTCGACGCCGACGGCGTTCACGCAGTCCTCCACGACGGCGTCGAGGGAGCGCGACAGCTTCACCTCGGAGACGTCGTGCTGGTACTGGCCGACGCCGATCGACTTTGGGTCGATCTTGACCAGTTCGGCGAGCGGGTCCTGGAGGCGGCGGGCGATGGACACGGCGCCGCGCAGCGAGACGTCCATGCCGGGCAGCTCGCGGCCCGCGTACTCCGACGCCGAGTACACCGACGCGCCGGCCTCCGACACCATGACCTTGGTGAGCCCCAGGTCGGGGTACCGGGCGATCAGGTCGGCGGCGAGCTTGTCGGTCTCGCGCGAGGCGGTGCCGTTGCCGATCGAGACCAGGTCGACGCGGTGCTCGCGGGCCAGCCTGGCGAGCGTCTCGATCGACTCGTCCCACTTGCGCCGGGGCTCGTGCGGGTAGATGGTTTCGGTCGCCACGACCTTGCCGGTCGCGTCGACGACGGCGACCTTGACGCCGGTGCGCAGGCCCGGGTCCAGGCCCATGGTGGCGCGGGTGCCGGCGGGCGCGGCGAGCAGGAGGTCGCGCAGGTTGGCCGCGAACACGCGGACCGCCTCGTCCTCGGCCTCCTGCCGCAGCCGGGTGCGCAGGTCGATGCCGAGGTGGACGAGGATCCGGGTGCGCCAGGCCCACCGCACGGCGTCCGACAGCCACTTGTCGGCCGGACGGCCCTGGTCGGCGATCTGGAACCGGCGCGCGATCTCCACCTCGTAGGAGCTGCGCGCCGCGGGGTCGTCCCCCGCCTCCTCGGGCTCCAGGTCGAGGTCGAGGACCTCTTCCTTCTCCCCGCGGAAGAGCGCGAGGACGCGGTGCGAGGGCAGCTTCGCGAACGGCTCGGCGAACTCGAAGTAGTCGGAGAACTTCGCGCCCGACTCCTGCTTGCCCTCCCGGACGCGCGAGACCATGCGGCCCTGGTTCCACATGCGCTCGCGCAGCGCGCCGATGAGGTCGGCGTCCTCGGCGAAGCGCTCGACCAGGATGGCGCGGGCGCCCTCCAGCGCGGCGGCCGCGTCGGCGACGCCCTTCTCCTCGTCCACGAAGGCGGCGGCCTCGGCCTGCGGGTCGCGGGACGGGTCGCCGAGCAGCATCTCGGCGAGCGGTTCGAGTCCGGCCTCGCGGGCGATCTGCGCCTTGGTGCGGCGCTTCGGCTTGTACGGGAGGTAGATGTCCTCCAGCCGCGCCTTGGAGTCGGCCGTCATGATCTGGGCCCGCAGCTCGTCCGTGAGCTTGCCCTGCGACTCGACCGACTCCAGGATCGCGGCGCGGCGCTCGTCCAGCTCGCGCAGGTAGCGCAGCCGCTCCTCCAGCGCGCGGAGCTGGGCGTCGTCGAGCGCTCCGGTCGCCTCCTTGCGGTAGCGGGCGATGAACGGGACGGTCGCCCCGCCGTCGAGCAGGTCCACCGCGACCCGCACCTGGCCCTCGCGGACGCCGATCTCCTCGGCGATGCGCTCGGTGATGGGCCGGAGGGCGGGCCCGTGGCCCTGGCCGTCGGACGTCTGGCTGATGGTCGCTGTCACAGCTTGGATTCGCTTTCTCCCCTGGGTGTCGCCTGTGCATTGTCCAGGGAACGGGGCCTGTTGTCTTGTCGGGGCCGAATGACGGTAGGCCTAACCCCACCGCCCCGGCCGTGAAGAGGGGGTCTAGCACCACCGAGCGCCGGGGCGCGAACCATGACAATGGTGGAGGTCCGCAAGAACGGCGAATCCCTGGAGGAACGGGTGGGCGAGCTACTGCGCGAGTACGGGCGGCGCGCCCTCATCGACTTCCTCCGCTCCGTCGTCCAGATCGTGCTGGCGTACGCGGTGGGCCTGCCGTTGTTCATCCTGACCGTGCTGTCGGTGGCGTTCATCCCCCTGGGGTTCGGGGTCGTGCTGGCACCCGTGATGTTCCAGGCGATCCGCACGGTCGCCAACCAGCAGCGCGCCTGGGCGGCCGAGTGGTCGGGGGTGGCGATCCCCGTCCCGTACCGGCCGGAGCCCGCCGGCGCGGGCCCCTTCGGCCGGCTGAAGCGGGTCCTCACCGACCCGGCCTCGTGGCGGGACCTGCTGTGGACGATCCTGAACGTGCCGGTCGCGCTCGTCCTCGGCGTCCTCGCGGGGGGCATGACGATCTACGGGCTCGAGGGCGTGTTCGTGGCGCCGTGGGTGGCGCAGCTGACCGACTACGGGTGGGGCCCCTTCTGGATGCTGAGCGACTGGGGCGTGGTCGGCGTCGTCGGGACGGTCGTGCTGGGCGCCGCGCTGACCGCGGTGTCGGCCCGGCTCGGGCCGGTCTTCCTGAGGGCGCACGCGATGTTCTGCCGGTCGCTGCTGGCGCCGACGCGGGGCGCGCTGGCCGAGCGCGTCCAGCGGCTCACCGAGACGCGGTCGGACGCGGTGGACGCCTCGGCGGCCGAGCTGCGCAGAATCGAGCGGGACCTGCACGACGGCGCGCAGGCCCGGCTGGTCGCGCTGAGCATGAACATCGGCCTCGCCGAGGAGATGATGAAGCACGACCCCGAGACGGCGCAGCGGCTCCTGGCCGAGGCCCGCGAGGCGAGCGGGACGGCGCTGACGGAGCTGCGCGACCTGGTCCGGGGCATCCATCCGCCGGTGCTGGCCGAGCGCGGGCTCGACGGGGCGGTGCGCGCGCTGGCGCTCACCCTGCCGCTGCCCGTGGACGTCCGGATCGACCTGCCCGGGCGCGGCGACGCCCCGGTGGAGTCGGCGGCGTACTTCGCGGTCGCGGAGATGCTCGCCAACACCGTCAAGCACTCGGCCGCGCGGCGCGCGTGGGTGCAGATCGAGCACACCGGGGACCGGCTGCTCATGATCGTCGGGGACGACGGGACGGGCGGCGCCGACCCGGCGGCCGGGAGCGGAATGCGCGGTATCGAGCGCAGGCTCGCGGCGTTCGATGGGACCATGGCCGTGACGAGCCCGGTCGGCGGGCCGACCGTCGTGACCATGGAGCTGCCGTGCGCGTTGTCATCGCCGAAGACCTCGCCCTCCTCCGGGACGGGCTGATCCGCCTGCTGGAGGCGTTCGGCTTCGAGGTCGTCGAGGCGGTCGACAACGGCCCGTCCCTGCTGCGGGCGCTGACCGCGCACCGCCCGGACGTGGCGGTGGTGGACGTCCGGCTCCCGCCGACGTTCACCGACGAGGGCCTGAAGGCCGCGCTGGAGGCCCGCAAGGAGATCCCGGGCCTGCCGGTGCTCGTGCTGTCGCAGCACGTGGAGCAGCTGTACGCGCGGGAGCTGCTGTCCGACAGCACGGGCGGCATCGGCTACCTGCTGAAGGACCGCGTCTCGGACGTCAAGGTCTTCGTGGAGGCGGTGCGCCGGGTCGCGGACGGCGGCACCGCCCTCGACCCGGACGTGGTGGCCCAGCTGCTCACCCGGCACGCCCGCGAGGAGCCGCTGCAGCAGCTCACCCCCCGCGAGCGCGAGGTGCTCGGGCTGATGGCGGAGGGCCGCTCGAACGCCGCGATCGCCGCGAAGCTGTTCGTCACCGAGAAGGCGATCAGCAAGCACACCAACAGCATCTTCGGCAAGCTCGGGCTGCCGCCGTCCGAGGACGACAACCGCCGCGTCCTCGCGGTCCTGGCCTACCTGGGCGCCTGATCACCGGGGCTTCCGGTCACCGGGCCTCCGGTCACTGGGCCCAGGGCGGGACGATCCGCTCGTCCCCCTGGGGCGCGATCGCGCACCGGGTCTCGTCCACCAGGGCCTCCGGGTCGTAGGCGAGGCAGCCGGCGTGGGCCGCGACGACGGCGGTGAACCCGGTGTCCCCGGTCGTCATCTGCCGGGGCGCGTCGGCGGGCAGGACGACGGTGTCGCCCGGGCCCGCCTCCAGCTTGCGGCCGTCCAGGTCGACGGTTGCGGCGCCGTCGAGGAACGTCCACACCTGCTCGGTGTCCATGGCGTGCAGCGGACCGGTCTTGCCCGGCGCCATCTCCACGCGCCAGACGGCGAGCCCCTCGGTGCCGCCCTGGGTCGGCGTGGCGGCGGTGATCATCACGGCGTTCGGCGTCTCGGTCCGGCGGCTCTCGGCGTTGCGGATGAGCGTCATGGCTCCCCGTCCCCTAAATTAGACAATGTGGTTGTCCATATAGTCAACGAGGTTGTCTTTCATGTCAAGTGACGACGGGCCGCGGGACGCACCCGGCTTCGAGCTGCCGCTGCGGCTCTTCCTGGCGTTCCGCACGATCAGCGACGAACTGCACGCCGAACTGGCCCGGGAGGGGCATCCGGACCTGCGCCCGATGCACGGCTTCGTCTTCCAGGCCATCGGCCCGGACGGCACGACGGCGGTGGAGCTCGGCCGCCGGCTCGGAGTGTCCAAGCAGGCCGCGGGCAAGATGGTGAAGTCGCTGGAGCGGGCGGGCTACCTGGAGCGCGGCAGCGACCCGCGGGACGCCCGCCGAAAGATCGTCCGACTGACCCCGCGGGCCGTGGACTCCCTCGCCCGGTCCGAGCGCGTCTTCGAGCGGATCCGGGGCGACTGGGTCCGAACGCTCGGCGCCGACCGCATGCGCGCCCTGGAGCAGGACCTCCGCCGGATGACGCCCGCGGACCTGTGGCGGCTCGACATGCCGGGATGGTTCGGCACGTCCTGATTTTTCTGCGCGGCCGGTGACCGTATGGGTCCAGGCAGTCGCTTAGACCACTCAATCCGGCGTCCGCGGGGCGCCCGGAGGGCCTTGTCGGCACCGTTCGGCCCGGTTACGATCGGCGCAATTCTTAGGAAACTTTCCTAAGAGTATGCGGGGATTCCTGTTTGCTTCGGGGGCCGAACCGAACGGAGAACCATGTCACGACCGGGCGGACGGCGGGCCATCGCGCTCGCCGGCGCAGCGATACTGACGGCGGCCACCGCCCTGCTCACGGCGCCCCCGGCGTCGTCGGCCGGGACCGTCACCGCCGCCTGCACCAAGACCTCCGACTGGGGCACCGGCTTCGACGGCAAGTGCACCATCACCAACGGGACCGGTTCCGCGATCAGCAGCTGGAAGCTGGAGGCGGACCTGCCGTCGGGGACGTCGGTCGGCAGCGTCTGGGACGCGACGAAGACCGTGTCCGGGAACCACTACACGTTCACCAACGCCGGATGGAACGGCACGGTCGCCGCGGGCGCGAGCGTCGGCTTCGGGTTCGGCGGCACCGGCTCCGGCTGGTTCACCGGCTGCACGATCAACGGCGCCGCCTGCGACGGCTCCACTCCCCCCGGCGACGACACCGAGGCCCCCTCGGCTCCGTCCGGCCTCCGCTCCACCGGCACGACCGCCACCAGCGTGTCGCTGGCCTGGAACGCCTCGACCGACAACGTCGGCGTCACCGGCTACGACGTGTACAACGGCTCCGCCAAGGCCGCGTCCGTGACCGGCACCAGCACGACCGTCGGCGGGCTGTCCGCCAAGACCGCCTACACCTTCACCGTCAAGGCGAAGGACGCCGCCGGGAACACCTCCCCCGCGTCGGCCTCTTTGTCGGTCACCACCGCCGACGGCGGCGGCAACCCGGGCGGCGGCGGCAAGGTCGTCGGCTACTTCACCAACTGGGGCGTCTACCAGCGCAACTACCACGTCAAGAACATCGAGACGAGCGGCTCGGCCGACAAGCTCACGCACATCAACTACGCGTTCGGCAACGTGACCGGCGGCCAGTGCGCGATCGGCGACTCCTACGCCGACTACGACAAGGCCTACACCGCCGACCAGAGCGTCGACGGCGTCGCCGACAACTGGGACCAGCCGCTGCGCGGCAACTTCAACCAGCTGCGCAAGCTGAAGAAGCTGCACCCGAACCTCAAGGTGCTGTGGTCCTTCGGCGGCTGGACCTGGTCCGGCGGCTTCGGCCAGGCCGCCCAGAACCCGGCAGCGTTCGCCGAGTCCTGCTACAAACTCGTCGAGGACCCGCGCTGGGCCGACGTGTTCGACGGCATCGACATCGACTGGGAGTACCCGAACGCCTGCGGCCTCACCTGCGACACCAGCGGCCCGGACGCGTTCAAGAAGCTGATGTCGGCGGTGCGGGCCAAGTTCGGGTCCGGCAACCTCGTGACGGCCGCGATCACCGCGGACGCGAGCGACGGCGGCAAGATGGACGTCACCGACTACGCGGGCGCCGCCCAGTACGTCGACTGGTACAACCCCATGACCTACGACTACTTCGGCGCCTGGGACGCCAAGGGACCGACGGCGCCGCACTCGCCGCTCACGTCCTACCCGGGCATCCCGCAGCAGGGCTTCAACACCACCGACACCATCTCCAAGCTCCGGGCCAAGGGCGTGCCGGCGGCGAAGCTCCTGCTCGGGATCGGCTTCTACGGCCGCGGCTGGACCGGCGTCACCCAGTCCGAGCCGGGCGGCACCGCGACGGGCGCCGCGCCCGGCACCTACGAGGCCGGCATCGAGGACTACAAGGTCCTCAAGGGCAAGTGCCCCGCGACGGGGACGGTCGCCGGGACCGCCTACGCCAAATGCGGCAGCGAGTGGTGGAGCTACGACACCCCGTCCACCATCCGCGGGAAGACGGGCTTCGCCAACGACCAGGGTCTCGGCGGCGCCTTCTTCTGGGAGCTCAGCGGCGACACGACGGGCGGTGAACTGATCACCGCGATCAAGAGCGGTCTCGGCTGAGCTGTTCGCAGAAGGGGTCTCCCAGCCCCTCAGACAGCCGAGACTTCGGGCCCCTGACCACCGGACGCCGGTCAGGGGCCCGCCCCTTGCTCAGACGAGGGACTGGCCTCCGTCCACCGTGAGGATCTCGCCGTTCATGTAGGGGTTGGCCATGAGGAACAGGGCGGCGGAGGCGGCCTCCTCGGCCGTCCCGAACCGTCCGAGCGGCATGGACCCGCCCGCCTCGGCCATGGCCGCGTCGCCCTCCGCGCCGGAGGCGGTTCCGTAGGCCGTCCGCAGCAGGGGGGTGTCGAAGGCCCCGAACCGGATCGCGTTGACCCGCAGGCGTGCGGGCGCGTACTCGACGGCGAGCGCGCGGGTGAGCGTCTCGACGGCACCGCCCCCCGCGACCGGCGCGGACATCCCCGGACGGGGACGCGTGACGAGGATGCCCGAGGTCAGCGTGATCGACCCGCCCGGGGGCATCCGGCGGGCGGCGGCGCGCGCGACGGCGACCACCGCCCACGCCGGTCCCTCGACGGCGTCCCGCACGACGTCCCGGGTGAGCCCGGTGAGCGGCCCCATCCCGGCGGGGCGCCCGGCCGTCACCAGCACGTGGTCGACGGTGCCGGCGCTCTCGAAGACCTCCTCCAGCGCGTTCTCGTCCGTGACGTCGGCGGCCGCTCCCAGCACCTGGGCCGCGGTCCCGGCCGCGGCCACTCGCGCCACGGCGGTGTCCAGCCGGGTCCTGTCGCGGCTCGCGAGCACGATCCGCGCACCGACCGAGGCGAGCAGTTCCCCCGCGGCCAGGCCGATGCCGGAGCTGCCCCCGAGGATCACCGCCGTACGGCCGGCGAGGCTCTGCGGGAGCGGTGAGCGGACCGGGACGGGTGCTTCGGTCGTGGTCATGCGTCCTCCACAAATAAACCATCTGGTTGTTTTAGAGTGCCCGCCGGACCGGCCCAAGTCAACCGGGTGGTTTAATCCGCGTATGGGCTACGACGCGGAGGCGACCCGCCGGCGGATCTTCCAGGCCGCCACCGCCGAGTTCGCCGCGCGCGGGCTCGCGGGCGCCCGGATCGATCGCATCGCCACCGAGGCGCGGGCCAACAAACAGGCCATCTACCTGTACTTCGGCGGCAAGGAGAAGCTGTTCGGCGCCGTGGTGCGCGCGAAGATGGCGGAGATCGGCAACGCGACCGACATCGATCCGGACGGCCTGGCGGACTCCGTGGGCCGGCTGTTCGACTGGTACAGGGAGCACCCGGAGCTGGTCAGGCTGCTGCTCTGGGAAGCTTTGGAGACCCCGGGCCAGGTGCAGGGCGAGGCGGAGCGCCGCGAGGAGTTCCGGCGCAAGGCCGCGCGCTTCACGGAGCACGGCGACGACCCCGCGGACCCGGGCCGTACGCGGGCCGTCCAGGACCTGATGTTCACCGTGTTCGGCCTCATCGCGTGGAACTTCGCCGTCCCGCAGCTGCGCCGGGTGATCCTGGACGAGGAGGACGACGCCGCCGCCTTCGCGCGCCGCCGCGCGTCGGTCATGGAGGCGGCACGGGTACTCGCCGAAACCCACGGGTTCGGCTGAGCCGATTCGACGACATTGGGGAGCTTCCTTGCAGGACTGGACGCTGCGTCAGATCCACCGAAGCCGGAGTGGTGAGGTCAGGTGGGATGTGTTCGGGAACGAGCATGCGGATCCGGTCGTCCTCCTGCACGGCACACCGTTCTCGTCCTACGTGTGGCGTGGCGTCGTGCGCGCTCTGGCAGCTACCCACCGTGTGTACGTCTGGGACATGCCCGGCTATGGGACGTCCGAGATGAGCGATGGGCAGGACGTCTCGCTGGCGGCGCAAGGCAGGGTGTTCACCGAGCTGCTGGCGCATTGGGGCCTGGCCGAGCCGTCCGTCGTGGCGCACGACTTCGGCGGTGCCGTGTCCCTGCGGGCGCATCTCCTGCACGGTGCGCGCTACCGCGACCTCGTCCTGGTCGATCCGGTCGCGCTCGCCCCGTGGGGTTCGCCGTTCTTCCGCCTTGTGGGGGCCAACGCGGAGGTGTTCGAGCAGCTGCCGCCCGCGTTGCACGGCGCCCTCGTCCGGGAGTACGTGACGTCGGCGAGCCACCGCGGCCTGCACCCGGCCGCCCTCGACGCGCTCGTGGATCCGTGGCTGGGAGAAGCCGGGCAGCCCGCGTTCTACCAGCAGATCGCGCAGGCCGACCAGCGCTTCACCGACGAGATCCAGAGCCGCTACGGCGAGCTGGACCTCCCGGTCCTGATCTGCTGGGGCGCCGAGGACACCTGGATCCCGATCGAGAAGGGGCGCGAGCTGGCCGATCTCGTCCCGGGCTCGCGCCTCCAGCCGATCGAAGGCGCGGGGCATCTGGTGCAGGAGGACGCGCCCGCCGAGCTGACCGCCGCGCTCCTCGGCTTCCTCACATGATCACGGCGGTGCTGTTCGACCTGGACGGGACGCTCCTCGACCACGAGGGGGCCTCGCGCGAGGCGATCGTCGCGACGTTCCCGGACATCGACCCGGCGTGGCTCGTCCCGCGCTGGGCGGAGCTGACCGACGAGGCGGTCGACCGGTACGTGGCGGGCGAGCTGACCTTCATCGGGCAGCGCCGCTTCCGGATGGTCACGCTCGCCCGGGAACTCGGCCTCGGCGACTGGGACGACGCCCGCGCCGACGCCCGGCTCAGCGGGTACGTGGCCCGCTACAAGGCCGCCTGGCGCCCGTTCCCGGACGCGGAACCGGTGCTCGACCTGCTCGCCGCGCGCGGCCTCCGCCTCGGAGTCGTCACCAACGGCGACGCCGCGCAGCAGCGCTCGAAGGTCGAGCGGATCGGGTTCGCCGACCGGCTTCCCGTCGTCGTGGCCTCCAGCGAGGCCGGCTCCGCCAAGCCCGCCGCCGGGATCTTCCTGACCGCCTGCGCGGCCCTCGGCGCCGAGCCGCACGCGGCCGCCTACGTCGGGGACCGCCTCGTCACCGACGCGCAGGGCGCCGCCGCCGCGGGCCTCACCGGCGTGTGGCTCGACCGCTCCGGCGCCCCGGAGCCGTCCGCCCTGGACGTCCCGCGCATCACGACGCTGGACGCGCTCCCCCCGCTGCTCACAGGCTGACCGTCCGCTCTCCCGGGCGGTGGGCACCGCCTCCGCGGCGGCGGCGCGCACCGCCCGGGGCGCTCGGCCGTCTCAGTCGGTCTGGAGGACCGCCTCGATCTCCAGGACGATCTGGATCTTGTCGCTCAGCGCGAGCCCGCCGCCCGCGAGGGTCGTCGCCGCGCCGACCCCGAACTCCAGCCGGCTGATCTCACCCGTCGCGGTGAAGCCGGCGCGGGCGCCCTTGGACGGGTCGTCCTGCCGGAACGGGTCGGGGCCGAACCCTCCGACCTCCAATCGGAGCGGGACCTCCCTGGTCAGCCCGCGCAGCGTCAACTCGCCGTCCAGCACGAAGTCCTCGCCGTCGGGGCGCACTCCGGTGGAGGCATAGGTCATGGCGGGGTACTTCGCGACGTCCAGGTAGTCGGCGGACCTGAGGTGCTCGTCACGCTGGGCGTTCCCGGTGTCGACCGACGCCAGGTCGATCGTCGCGGTCACCGACGAGTCGAGCGGGTCGGCGCCGGTCACGATCGTCCCGTCGAACGTCCCGAAGCGGCCGCGGACCCGGCTGACCATCAGATGCCGGACGGTGAAGCCGATCCCGGTGTGCAGGGGGTCGATGGTCCAGGTTCCGGCGATGTAGCCGGGGATCTCGACAAGCTGGGCCGTCATCGTGTCTCCTACGGTTATGGAAGGTAAGGCGGTTCCGATTGGGAACCGTCACCATGGTGCGGACACCCCACCAACCGGCACAAGAAGGCACTTTTTTCTGCCCTGGTCACCTGGAGAGAACCAATGGAGCACACCGTCGCGGGCTGCCGCGCCCGCGAGATCCTCGACCGGATCGGGGACAAGTGGTCCCTGCTGGTCATCGCGCTGCTCGGCGAGGGCACCAAGCGGTTCACCGAGTTGAAGCGCGAGATCGACGGCATCAGCCAGCGGATGCTCACCGTCACGCTGCGCGGCCTGGAACGCGACGGCATCGTCATCCGGACCGTCTACCCCGTGGTGCCTCCGCGCGTGGAGTACACCCTCACTCCCATGGGCGCGACGCTGATGGACGCGGCCGGCACCCTCGTCGCCTGGGCCGAGGACCACCTCGTCCAGATCGACACGGCCCGCGCCGACTACGACGCCCGCCAAAACGACGTGCAGGCGGAGGACGTGCGCAGCTAACGTGGGCGGCGATGGTCATTCACGGGGTGGGACGGCGAGCTAGCCGCGCCGAGCCGGGGAACGCGCAGACGTGCCCGGCCCGGCTCGGCGGTGTGCTCCGTCATCCCATCGACCTCGTGAGGCCGTCCCATGCGCTCGACTGACATCCGTTCCACCTTCCTGGGCTTCTTCCAGGAGCGCGACCACCGCGTCGTGCCGTCCAGCCCGCTGATCCCCTCGGATCCCACGCTCCTGCTGGTGAACGCGGGCATGAACCAGTTCAAGCCCCACTTCCTAGGCGAGACCACGCCCGAACACCCCCGTGCGGTGTCCGTGCAGAAGTGCGTGCGTACGTCCGACATCGAGAACGTGGGCCGCACCGCGCGCCACACCACGTTCTTCGAGATGCTCGGCAACTTCTCCTTCGGCGACTACTTCAAGTCTGAGGCGATCTCCTGGGCGTGGGAGCTGCTCACCCGCCACTACGACCTCGACCCGGGGCGCCTCTGGGTCACCGTCTACTTGGACGACGACGAGGCCGTCCGGCTCTGGCGCCGCGTCGGGGTCCCCTCCGAGCGGATCCAGCGGCTCGGCATGGAGGACAACTACTGGTCGATGGGCATCCCCGGCCCCTGCGGACCGTCCTCCGAACTGCACTACGACAGGGGGCCGTCCTTCGGACGTGAGGGCGGGCCCGCCGTGGACGGCGAGCGGTACCTGGAACTGTGGAACCTCGTCTTCATGCAGAACCTCCGTGGGGAGGGCTCTGGCAAGGGCGGATATCCGATCCTCGGCAAGCTCCCCTCACAGAACATCGACACGGGGCTCGGTCTCGACCGTCTCGCGGCGGTGCTGCAGGGCGTGGACACCGCGTGCGAGACCGACATGCTCGCGCCGACGTTCAGGCTCGTCCAGGAGATGGCGGGACGCGGCTACCCGGGGCGCGACGGCAGCGACGACTCGACGTCCTTCCGCATCGTCACCGAGCACTCCCGCTCGATCGCGTTCCTCGTCGCGGACGGCGTCATGCCCGCCCGCGACGGCCGCGGCTACGTCCTGCGCCGCCTGATGCGCCGCGCGATCCGGCACGCGCGCAGGCTCGGCATCGAGGGCCCGGCCCTGCCCGCACTGACCTCCAGCGTCGTCGGCACCCTTGGCGACACCTGGCCGGAGCTGGCGCGGCGGTCCGAGCTGATCGAGCAGGTCGTCACGGCCGAAGAGGAGGCGTTCGAGCGGACGCTGCGCCAGGGCTCCCAGCTCCTCGACGCGGCGATCGGCCGCGCCACGACCACCATCTCCGGCCGGACCGCGTTCGAGCTGCACGACACCTACGGCTTCCCCATCGACCTGACGGTCGACGCGGCGCGGTCGGCCGGCCTCACCGTCGACGAGGAGGCGTTCGCCGAGCTCCTCGAAGCGCAGCGCCGCCAGGCGCACCGCGCAGGCCAGGGCCGCAAGGGCGGCGCGGTCGCGCGCCAGGACCTCTACCGCCGCGTCGCCGCGGAACACGGCCTCACCGACTTCGTCGGCCACTCCACCGAAATAGCCGAAACACGGATCGGCGCCCTGCTCGGCCCGGACGGCGAGGTGGCCACCGCGGCCGAGGGCGACGAACTGGAGGTGATCCTGACCCGCAGCCCGTTCTACGCGGAGTCAGGCGGCCAGGTCGGCGACACGGGCACGATCCGCACCTCCGGCGCGACCTTGGAGGTCGTCGACACCCGGCCAGGACTGGACGGCCTGCACGTCCACACCGTCCGCATCGTGGACGGCGAGGTCCGCCCAGGCGACGACGCCGAGGCGGTCGTGGACGGAGACCGCCGCGCGGCCACCGCGCGCTCGCACAGCGCCACCCACGTCCTGCACGCGATGCTGCGCCGCACCCTCGGCGACCACGCCGCGCAGCAGGGCTCCCGCGTGGAACCCGGACGCCTGCGCTTCGACTTCGCGCACTTCTCCCCCGTCGACACCGACCTCGTCCAGACCCTCGTCAACGACTACCTCCTCGCCGACCCCGAGGTGCGCGTCTGGGAGGCGAGCCGGGCGGAGGCGGAACGCGCGGGCGCGATCGCGCTGTTCGGCGAGAGGTACGGCGACGACGTCCGCATCGTGGACATCGGGGACGCCTCCCGCGAACTCTGCGGCGGCACCCACGTCGGCCACGGCTCCCAGGCGGGCCCCGTCCACATCGTCGGCGAGTCGTCCATCGGCACCGGCCTGCGCCGGATCGAGGCCCTCACCGGCGCCGACGCCCTCCGCCACCACGACCGCACCGCGTCGCTCCTGAAGGAGCTCGCGGCGCTGCTGAACGCCCGCCCCGACCAGGCCCCGGACCGCCTCCGCCAACGCCTGGAAACCTTGGCGGAGACCCAGCGCCGCCTGGAGACCATGCACAACGCCGAACTCGACCGCCACGCCGACCACCTGGCCTCGCTCGCCGAACCGGTGCCCGGCGGCTGGCTGGTGGCGCGCTCCGTCCCCGGCCTGACCGGCGCGGACCTCCGCACGATCGCGACCGGCGTCCTCACCCGCCGCGACCAGCGGGGCGTCATCGTCCTCGGCACCGAAACGGACGGCAAGGCGGTGCTGGTAGCGGCGGCGGGCACGTCCACCGGCCTCCAGGCCCGCGACCTGCTGACCTCCGCGGCCCGCGAGGTGGGCGGCGGCGCGGGCGGCAAGGGCCCGATCGCGAACGCGGGCGGCCGCCACCCGGAGAACCTGCCGAAGGCGCTCACGACCGCGGCAACCGAAGCCCGCGCCCTCCTGGCGGCTCAGGCATGACCGGACGCGGCGTCCGCACACCCCGTGCGGACGCCGCGTTCGACGGTGGCGGCCAGCACGGCGCTGTCGATGCGCGAATCCCGGGCACGTCCAGCCATCAGAAGACGGGCTTGGGCACCAGAACGACGCGCCAGCCGTCCGGGTCTGCGAAGGTCAGAGCGCCGTTCTCGGTCCAATAGGGGTTCTCCGCCGGCACCGGTTCGTGCCCGGCCGCCGCGAGCCGTCCGACCACGTCGTCCATCTGCGCCTCGCCCGCGAAGTACAGCACGAGCAGATTGTCGCCGGTGGGCGCCGGGCACGGGCTGCCGTCGGCGTGCGAGGTGAACTCCAAGTGGTAGTCGGTGCCGGGCAGACCGAGCATCACGCCGTCATAACCGGCATGGCCGGTGAACCGGGAGAGCTCGGGCAGGCCCAGGTGGTCCCTATAAAAGGTGACCACCTCGTCCAGCCTGTCGGTGGGCCGCGCAACCCGAACCTGGACCACCCCAAGCCCGTCCGGCCAGCCTCGCACCTCTGTCGTCATGATCATCAAGGTACAACGCGTACCGAATCAAGACCGCCCGCCTTGCGACCTCCGCTCTCACCGGCCGGAGCGGCCGCCCTCGCAGATCATCACGCACCGGCCCCAGACCGATCGCCCCACGTCCGCAAACCTGCGATGCGGTGAACTGGCAGCGCTGATCCACCAGCCGCCGGCTCATGACCGCGCTGTCCGAATGGCACCCCGACCGCGGTCACCTTCAGCAGAACCTCAAGAGCCCCGGCACAGGCGCGGACACCATCATGACCTCCGGCGCCTTCCCGACCTCCCGGTACTGCAGTGGCTCCATGCTTCCCCCTGACGACGTCTCAGAGGAGCGATACCCGATGGCACGACAAAGCCCCACTTCCAAGGAGGAAGCGGGGCTAGACCAAGTCGGGCTGGCGGGATTTGAACCCACGACCCCTGGCACCCAAAGCCAGTGCGCTACCAAACTGCGCTACAGCCCGCACACCACCGCCGAACGCGATGACGCGAGCAGTGTAGTCCCGTTCGCCCCCCGCCCGCTCCGCCAAGGCACGACCACCCCAAGAACCCTGTACGCTACGGGATGGCGATCGAGGCCCACCCAGGCCCCGAGACGCCTAGCGGGCGTAGCTCAATGGTAGAGCCCCAGTCTTCCAAACTGGCTACGCGGGTTCGATTCCCGTCGCCCGCTCCCACTACGAAGGCCCAGGTAGGAACCCTGTTTCCCCACCTGGGCCTTGCTTTTTGCCATGATCGCTAAGGCTTCCGTGCCCGTTGCGTGCCCGATCGTTTCGGGGTGCGCTTGTCACTCTTGTCACTGGCCCGAGCGACCTTGAACGCCTCCCCGAGCGCCGCCGCGATCACCCTGTCTCGATCTTGGCTGGCGTGCTGGTAGATCAGCGCTGCCCGCGACGAGGCGTGACCCATGCGCACCATCAGTTCTTTGAGGCTCGCGCCCGTGGTGGCCGCCAGGGTGTTGCCGACGTGGCGAAGGTCGTGGAAGTGCAGATCAGGTAGGCCGACGTCCGTCCGCACCTTGTTCCAGATGCGCCGGAAGCCGGAACGGCGGAGCGGGCCGCCTCGCGGGCCGATGAACACCCGCCCGTCCGGACCGTCCTCGGCGAACTCGTCCAGGTGCGCTTGCAGGTCCGGAATGATCTCCGGCGGGATGGAGACGACGCGGCGACCGGCGCGGGATTTGGGCGTGTCTTCCAGGAGCTTGCCGCCGTCCAACTCGGCCAGCGAGCCCGCCACCCGGACGACGCCCGCGTTCAGGTCGAGGTGCTTTCGGCGGAGTGCCGCCAGCTCGCCCCATCGCAGACTCGCGAACGTGCCGAGCAGGACGAGCGCCCGGTACCGGTCCGGGATCACGGTGAGGATCTCGACCACCTTGGTCAGCGGGATCATCTCCCGCTCAGGTGTGTCCGGGGTGCCGGCACCCTTGATGCGGCACGGGTTCCGGCGGATCAACTCGTCATCGACCGCCGTGTTCAGGATGGACTTGAGGAGTTGGTACGCCTTGGCGACCGTCGACTGTCCGACCACGCCCAGCCGTTCTTTCCGCCAGCGGCGTACGTCGGCCTCGCGGATGTCGGCGAGATCGTAGTTGCCGAAAGTCGGGCTCAGGTGGTTGCGGAGAAGACTGCGGTAGAGGCCCTCAGAGCGAGGCTTGAGCACGCGGTCATCGATCCACTGTTTCGCGTAGACGTCGAACGGCACCTTGCCCGCGTTCGGATCGATCCACTCCCCCCGCGCGATCTCCGCCTCTTTGAGGACGAGCCACTGTTCAGCGTCCCGCTTGGTTGCGAAGGTGTGAGGCGCTGGACGGTCCAAGCCGTCCGGCCCCGGATAGCGAGCCTGGAAACGGCCTGAGGGAAGCTTGCGGACGCGCCCGAAGCGTCGCTTGCCAGCCATCAAGCAGCCCTCCTTGTGTTCCTGCCTCGCAGGGTGACCGGCTCGACGAGCCCGGCCGCGATGAACTCGTGAAGCGCGGATTCGGGGATGCGGACGAACCGCCCGACCTTGACGAAGCGAATGCGCCGTTCCTCCACCAGGCGGCGGGGAGATCACCACCGACCAGCAACACGAGATGCTCGCCGCCGCATCCGAACTACTCGCCGCACTCCCACCCGTCACGGCGACGCTCAGCCGAATCCTCTACCACCCCGAGGCAATCGCCGTCGCGATCCAGCCCACGGCCCCCTTGAGGCAGATCCGCAATGCCATCCAAGCGGCTACGCTCAAGGCGACCGGCCGCGAAGGCCACACCGAGGGCCCCACCCAGTGGACCCCGCACATGACCCTTGCCTACAGCGAGACTGAGCAATCAGCTGGACCAATCATCACCGCACTCGGCCGAGAACTCCCAGGCCACGAGATTGCGATCAATGCCGTAACCCTCGTCGCACAACAAGGCCCCGAACGTCTCTGGAATTGGCACCCTGTAGGTCGGGCCGCTCTCCTTGGTCGCTGCTAGAGACCACTCCCGAGACCAAGGAAGCCGTTCACGGGACATATTTGCGAAGATCAGAGAAATCGATCACGAATACGTCCGATGAGGTTTCCCGCTACTTGAGACGCCAGTTGCTCAATTACTCAACTTCTCAATCTCTTCAATTCGGCGAGTCCATTCATCCACGATGGCCTGCCCGTCAATGACTGATTGAACAGCCATGCCGATCTTCCTTGCGACTCTGCGGAAGTCGCGACTAGTCCGGCCCGCGTCCGCAATCATCTTGGAGAAAGTGCGCATCTCGGAGGCGGCTTCACCGGAGTCGCGCGCAAGGATCTTGATGCCTTCAAACAACTCCAGAACGTCATCATCGGTACGATACGCAGGATTTTCGTAAACTTCCCTTAGCCATGTAAGTATGGCAGCATCAACACTGACTAGGTATGACGAGTACTGAGAGCCAGCTTCTCTCATTCGTACAGCAAGAGGGTCGACTTGGTTCGCGAAGGAGCGGATAAGCGTCAGCCTTCCAGCCATGCCCTTGCCTGCCCGATCGCTTTCCTCTATACGCTGACCAAACGGAATTGTCACGTCGCTCAACTCGGCGAGGCATTGACTAAACTCTTCGATGCTATTGGCCCATTTGGGGAGAACTTGCTCTGCCTGCGCCATCAGATCTATCAGACCTGGCTCATCTACTTCATCTTCCTCCGCTTGGTCCGGGGCAATCACCGCAGGTGGCTCATTCAGCAGCCGATCGGATACCTCGGCGAGGCGCGTGGCCAGCTTATTAATTGCCATGCGGTACTCTGTTGATTGTTCGTCAAGCAGTCGCAAATTCGACCAGTCTTCCCACTGTGTGCGCGCTATTAGACTAAGGACCTCATCCCCGCTTTCCTCTGCTTTGTCCAACCCTGCGACTGGTGCATACAAAACAGGAAGCAACAATTCCTGCAAGCCAAGACTCTTTGCTTCGGCGGCAAACTGTAGAATCTCGCGTCGACACTCCTCGCTTCGCAAGTATCGAGGAGTAACTATTGCTACAAAGAAGGTTGTTTCACGAAGAGCATCATTGATCTGGGCACGCCATTGATCACCCCACGCTATTCCTTCACGATCCACGAATACTTTGAGTTCCTGACCCGTTAGGAGCTCATATTCATCACGAATGCGCTCTGCAATCCTACGGATCCTGCCGTTGTCCGCCTCGTCATCTCTATGGGTGTAGCTCCAAAATCCGATAGCTCCACCGCTTGTTGCGTCCGCAAGGCTCGTTGACATTCTCGTCCCCCACTTCGTATGGAAAGTTATAAAGATATGCAACACCCTGCGCCTCTTGCTACAGGCCAGGTAGATGCCATTCATCGTCCACAAAAGAACGGTTCACCCCGGATCAAGATCACCTAATGGCGTGATCCGCTTTTCAGTAATAGCACTGTGCCGGGCATGACAAGGCGTCCGCGGAGAAGATGGCCGTACTCGGCCACCAGCATCTCTGCGAGTAACATTGCCGAATTGGGCTGTCTTGGATCAAGGGGCGGCGGCGCTCAGGCCGCTGCGCGGCCCGCGCCTGGCCGCCCGGAGCGTGCGGCGTGGGCGCCGGTCACCGGACGGCCGCGCCGGCCCGCGCATCGTGCCACCGCCGCCCCATCCGCAAGCCGCCTGCGGTCACTAGGTCGCGCCGCCGCCCTACCCGTCCACTGAGCGGTCAGAGCTCCCGCGGTTCGCGACGTACCGCACTACGTCACTCGCGGCTCCCACCACGGTTCCGACGACAGCCCCCATAAGGCCAGTGCCAATCGCGCTATCACCGGGTTCGTAGCCGTTCCCCAGGTATCCCCACGCAGCACCCAGGATCGCCCCGACAAGCATCCCGAGTAACCATCCCCACCCCGCTCGCATAGGGGCAACTCCCGTACACCGACGTCAAAGTCCCTCGTGAGCCTTCAGGCCACACGGCGCGTTGTCGAGGACAACGGCCCTATAGCTCACGTCCGGAACCGGCCGCTTGCAACCGGGCCTGGAAGAGTGCGGGGCTCCCCCGACCCGATGTGTTGAGGATGGCGACGGCCAGAACCCGTCAAGGGCGCTTCGCGTCACTGGCGTGATGGCCTACGGCCACCCTTGACAGAACCCGTCCGTCGCTGAGTACAGGTCTCGTCGGGCCGGGGGAGGAAGGTGGAGACGAACAGCGGCCACGCCGCCAGCCGCAAACTTGTGCAGCGCTGCACAAGACCCCGGATTTTTTTTGGATGGGCTGGTGACAGCGCCGCATAGCCGCTGGTCACTCCGGTGAGGACCACCAGAAGCACGCGGGCGTAACCGTCGACTGCATAACCAGACATGCATGAAAGCGCAGCGGCGCATGCCGCGAGGGCGGCGACTAGCCACCGCTGAACACCCGGCCTCCCGTGCACAGGTCCCCCTGGTCATCGACGAATCTGCGTTTCTCCGACGCCACAAACGTCACCAGGGTTCCAGCCCGACGAAAACGGGAGCCACACTCCTAACATCGCGTGCCCTGATCGTGCCCGTTAGGGCGGTCGGTAGCGGGGCGTTACCGTCGCTTGCGGCTCATGGGTTATGCTCGCTGAACTGCATCATCGCTGGTTTCAAGATCGCGGCCCGATATCTTCCAAACTGGCTACGCGGGTTCGATTCCCGTCGCCCGCTCTTTTATTTCCCCAGGTCAGAGCCCTGCAGGGCGATCTTGGACGCCCTTTTGAAGATCATTTGTCACCCATTTGTCACCGGGATCCTGCACGTCTGAGCGGCATCCTGGTTCAACTAGTGTGCTTCGTGATCACGGTCTGACCGTCCCTGGCGGAGATCAGCACGGTGGCGGATCTTGCGTCCTCAACACGGCCCCTCCGCCCCCGAACATGTCCCCAGCCGCCAGGTAGCCGGGCCTTCGGTGCGTCCGGGTCGATCATCTGCCGGGTCCGCGCGTGCATGCCGTCGGCGCCGATCATGACGTCCGCGTCGAGCCGATGTCTTCGCCCGGACGAGGCTGACCGCGCCGACTGGAGGCGGTGGACCCATTCGGCACGGTTCGGTTGGTCAGGCCTCCCCCGCTGACGACGGGCCAGCGTGGCCGCCGTAGGTGGCGATCTTGTATTCGGTCGCCGCCAGCGACAGAGTCAGCTCCTTGAGCTGCCGGCGGATCGTGTCGCGGTGTTCGAGCAGCAGGTCAAGCCGCTCGGGGACGGTGTCGTCGCCCTCGTCGGCCAGCCGCATGTAGTGCTGAAGGTCGCGCATGGCCATCCCGGACAGGCGCATGCGGGTCAGGAACACCAGTCGCCGCACCGCCGCCGCGTCGTAGCTGCGGTGGCCGCTGGCGTCGCGGGCCACCTTAACCAGACCGATCCGCTCGTAGTAGCGCAGCGTGTGCGGCGACATGTCTAGCAGGTCGGCGACCTCCGTGATGGTCATGGGGTCGGTGGCGGCGCCGACGTCGACGAGGCGATGGATCACCTCGACCGACATCGGGCCGTCGACCTCGTCGAGGGCGGCGAGCGCCCTCGACATCAGATCGTCCGTGGCCATGGCGACACTCTAGATCGGTCGGACGGATGCGGGGGCGCCGGGGAAGTCGGCGGCACGCGCGGTAGAGGCCCAGCGTTCGAGCTCCTCAAGGTTCTGCCGGTAGGACCTTCCGATGCGCTCGACCGCCTCACGCCCGAGCGGAAGGCGCAGCGGCAGCTCGTCACCGGCGACCAGGTCCACGATGATCTCCGCGGCTCGTACCGGATCGCCCTCCTGAATCCCGTCGGCGCTCACCATGTCGTTGCGGACGGCCCCGAGCAGTCCGGTGTACGCGGCGCTGGCGTCGGCGACCCCGAGCACGTCGGGCGCGTGGAACGAGGTGCGGAACCGGCTCGGCTCGACGATCATCACCCGGACCCCGAACGGCGCGACCTCGCCGGCCAGCGCCTCCGACCAGCCTTCGAGCGCGAACTTGCCGGCCGAGTACGCGCCGACACCGGGGAAGGAGGTGCGCCCGCCCTGGCTGCTCATCTGCACGATCGTGCCCGACCCCTGCTCGCGGAAGTACGGCAGGACGGCCCGCACGAGCGCCGCCGGACCCAGCAGGTGCAGTTCCAAAGACGCGCGAAGCTCCTCCTCGCCGACCTCCTCGGCCGCGCCGACGACCCCGCGGCCGGCGTTGTTCACCAGCACGTCCATCCGACCGAACCGGTTGACCGCCGCCCGTACGACGTCCTCGGCGCGCCCGCTGTCACGCACGTCGAGCTCGGCGACCAGCACCTGGTCGCGGTGGGCGTCCGCAAGGTCGGCCACCGACCCGGGCCGCCGCACGGCCAGCACCACGTTGTCCCCCCGCCCGACCGCACACTCGGCGATGGCACGACCGAAGCCCGCCGACGCGCCGGTGATGATCCATGTCCGCTGAGTCCCTGCTCGAGATGTCATGCCGGCGACACTAAGAGTTCGAGCGCACTCAAACGCAAGCACGGCACCCGCCGCTGCTCGTCGATGGTCTGCCTGCCGGACAAGACTGTGGCGGGTCTTCTGAACCAAGCTCCTATGAAGTCACAAACACCCGTCCGGCCGCGTGTGTGGTGACGACCGGCGGGCCGACAAATCCGCTAATGGACTAAGCCCGCCAGATGTCGCCTGCCTTTGCCCTCGGCTATGCGGGTCTCGGCTCGTTGCCAGGCTCGGTCTGCTTCCTTGCGAGTGGCGAAGGTGCCGGCCGTCTGGCGGACGCCTCGGGCGTCGTCGCGGAGCGCTTGGCATCGGGTGCCGTTCGGCCCCTTGCGCTTGCGCGTGAACCCCATGGCCCCACGAAGATCATCTGGGCACTCATTTGTCCCTGGATCATGGATATCCGAGCGATACCGACGAGTACAGAATGGCACACGAAACAGCCTCTGACCTGTGGTTTAGCGTGTTCCCCGCGATCCAGTGAAGGGACATTTCTGGCACTGCGCACCTGGCTGGAGTCGGACCAGGTCAGCATCGGATATGTGCTGGGGATCCTCAAGTCGACCCGCCATCGCGCTCAGCCCGGTCACCACGGCTCGGGCCGACAGCGTGCTGAAGACGCTGATCGCCTCGGACTGGGTCGTCGACTCGTGCGGGACCGGGTTCAAAGACGAACGGCGGTACGCCCGGGCCTGGGTCGACACCACTGATCCACGGCGTCACCTGCTGATCCACCGCACCTCGTGGTGAACGGCAAAGGTGTCCGCGAGCCGGCGTTCTACCTGTGCTTCGCCCCGGAGGGACGGCCGGTGGCATTCGGACGCTGATCAAGGTCGCCGGTCGCCGCTGGCACGTGGAGGGGAACTTCCAGGTCACCAAGGACGCCTTCGGGCTGGACCACTCGCAGGTCAGGACCCAACCGGCGCTGCTGCGCCACCTCGTACGGGCCATGGCCGCTCTGGCCCTGGCCGCTGTACCGCAGCACACGCCCGCACCGCCACCGGCAGCAACCTCGCGCCCCCGCCAACCCATCCCGACGCCGATCCACCACCCGATCCCGGGCTCATCCCGCTAACCGTCGCCGAGGTGAAACGCCTGGTAAACCTACTCACCCGCACCTGGCACGGCATCGAGCATCACCTGCACTGGCACACCTGGCGACGAAGCCATCAAGCCCGCGCCCGCTGGTTCCGCTACCGGACCCGCTTCAACCCGCCATGACAAGATCACGTTCTACGACTGCCGTCATTGCACATCTTCCCATCTACTTCAACAGAATGTGTTCTTGATCACGCAGGTGTTCTACCGCTTACCACTGAGGTCTTTCCAACCTCAGTTGGCGTGATGGTGCAGGGTGAGGATCGCCTGGACGATGGCGGTCAGGCGGCTGGGTGAGCAGCGGGCCTTGCGTAGGATGCGCCAGCTTTTGAGGGTGGCGGCGCCCTGCTCGCCGAGTGCCCGGATCTGGGCGTGGTGCCGGTTGAACAGCTTCTTGCGTTTGCCGAGTCGGCGGCGCTTTCGGCGCTTGTATGGCGTCCCGATCGCGCCGCCCGCGCCGACGTATCCCTTGTCGGCGTGGCAGGCGATCGCGCGGCTGGTGAGCGCGTCGATGATGCCGTGGACGCGGGCCGCGGTGAGATCCTGCGTCGAGCCGGGCAGCACCGGCGACGCCCAGATCAGCCGACCGTGCGGATCGGTCAAGAACTGGATGTTCACCCCGTGCCGATGATGCTTGCCGCTGTAGTAAAGCCGGTCGCCCGCCCCCGATAGCCGGTCGATGGAGGCCAGGGTGCCATCCAGGATGACGTAGGCCTTGCGCGCCGCGATCCGCATCGCCTCACGCAGGTCGGGCGCCCGCTCGGCCAGCAGCGCGATGACCTCGGTGACGTAGCGGTGCGCGGTCGCCAGGCCGACACCGAACGCGGCGGCCAGACGGGCGAAGGTCTCATTGCAGCGCAGGTGCACCAGCACCAACAGCGCTTGGCGGCCGGGCTTCAATGCACGCCAGCGCGAGCCGATCCGGTCGCGGTGGCCGGCGATCAGCTCGGCCACGAAGGCACGGGTAGCGGGCGACAGATCCAGCGCAGCGCGGTAGAACAACACCAGAGGCTCCTGGCAGGGCGGTTGTTTTGGTCGACTTCGCTCCTACCAGGGGCCTCGCCGCGTCACCGGCCACCTCAGTCCACCGCAACCACCTTGTGACCAGCACGATCAAGCTGGAAAGGCTCACTCAAAGCAAGGGCCTAGATCGGCGGAACAGGCAATACCATTCACCCCAGAAGCTCAGTTGACCGATACCGGCCATCAAGACACTTTACTAACTTCTCCTCGCGGAGAGGGTCATTGACGGCTTCTTAGCGCATGCTTAGGCTTATACCCGTCAGCATCAACCTGGAGGAATTAATATGATCAAGGTCGACAATTGCAGGTTCAACCTTCGAACAATAGGCGTGACGATGGCAATTGTCGCAGCACTTGAAGTAGCTCCGAATTTCACTGCAACGGCGCAGAGCAGTACGCCCTGGGAGTCCTACAAAGCCGCCGAGAGCTGCCCAACGGGGACCGTTGTCCGCGCCCCAAGAGAATACGAAGACCTGCGAAGCATTTCCCCCCAGGAATTCAGAAGGAGAGAGGGAATATTCCTTCCCCAGGAAATGATGCGACTGATTGCGGAAAGACAACCGACTTGGCTGCGCTCAATCAAGTGCTCTAAGAGTGACATCCGCCGGAGAGGGACTTCCCGCAAACGGAGGCAAGTGATCGCCGGGGGCAGCCTTTCACGTAACTGGTCTGGATATGTGGCCGCCCAACGGCCCTATGTGGACATAATGGGACGCTGGAAGGAGCCCACAGTGTCTGCCCCGTCAGGTCAGACCGCCAAGAGTTCGGTCTGGATGGGGGTTGGAACTGGAAATTCGATGTCTGATCCGCTAGTCCAAGCAGGAACGCTTCAGACAGTTATCGATGGCAAGGCCGACTATAAAGTAGTCTACGAGGTTGTCCCCAAGGAGGATTCCGCTCAGATTATCGACAACTTTCCAATCAAGCCTGGTGACGAAATGTATATATCCATGGGGAAGACGCCGAAATACGCTTACTTTGCTATCTACAATCTAACTGACAACTACTCGGCTGTCCTCTATGACTCATATCCGGAGATCGATGACAAAATTGATACTACAGCCGAGTGGATTGTGGAGCGACCTGGGCAGTCAGACGGAAGCCTGAGCATGCTGGCGAACTACAGAAAATTGCATTTTTACAAGGCTGGCGCTTCGTACCTTGAGGGTGTCGGTCACGAACCTGCGTCGCCCGTTGCCCTTGGCGCAGAGCCTATGGATATGACGAGCTGCGCTGACGACAAGATACTGTCAGAAGCCGGGCCACTTTACGTCGAGGGGGAGCCCTATGCGGGGATCGACATCACATGGAGAAACTACGGTCAGGTTGATTACTGTCAATGACCCAAATCAGTTTGACGCCTTGGACAGTTTCCATGGTGGAATCTGGCGCGTCTCCTGGCGCAGACGGTGAGCGCCGCGAGAGCAGAAGGAAGGAGACGAGGGGTAGCCCTACTGGCAAGTGCACCTACCTCTTCCTTCAATCTAAGATCCTTCCCATGCCGCCCTTTGGAACTTGTCGCGAGGATTCCACGCCGTTATCCGTATGGGTTTTGTTACAAGAAGACCGACGATGGCTATCCCACCATCCTTAGCGTAGATGACGGCGGTGACTCGAGCACCGGTCACCGGACTTACGCGAACGTTCGACCCTTGCTCACAAGAGGCTGATGCTCTGAAATATCGCGCCCTAAGAGCCAGAGATCCATCTGAGCTGGGCGGTGGGAGCTGGGATCTTATTGACTCCTTGAAAGGAACGCTGTGCCCCTGGGGGACAAGGTTTATCAATGCTGGACGCATTGGACCTGTGGGAAGTCTCTTTCCGCAGTACATCCCTGAAGCGCGAGCGATAGGGTCAGTTTTCTGAGGAGATTGATGGGACTGGCAGCTGGAAGCGCACATTCCCAGGACCACGGCAAGTACACAAAGAGTCATTTGTTTGTGATAGTGAATTGCCACTGCTTGATTGCCTCCTCCGAAGCGGAGTACAGTCCTGAAGGAAAGCCTCCCCCGCATCCTTTAGACATCTTCTTTGCAGAACGGGGCACTCGAGATCGACCCAACTGGCACCAGAAGGTAGGCGCCACAACTGACCTTACGGCCAGGGCCAAGGTTCGGCAACGGCAGCGGAGAGAAGGCATCACAACCCCTCAGCGATCAGGGTCTCAAGTGGCCTGATCTGAAGGGCAGCGCAACGACCATCGCCTCAAGGATGGCATCCCATGCAACAGGACGATGCGTTGGCGTTGGCCAGCTCAACCGCCGAGCTCCACCGCGCTCGGAGAAGGCGGGGGCAGATATTTCCGGGCGACGGCAGCGGGATGCCGCTCTCCTGCCGAGTCGGCGTACCAGCCGAGCGGGACGGGTCCCGCCGGTCGGTGCGAAGCCCCTGTTCACGGCAGCGATCGAGTACCGCATCGATCAACTGCATGCTCGCCGGGAAATCGAGCTCACCCAAGTCGAGCATGACAAAGCCGTCGAGAGGGTCGTCGGTCACGGCAAGGACCCCTCGACGGCCTTGAGCGAGGCAATGTCGATCGCGGATCCATATGGCGCGTCCGCAATGATCAACGCCCGGTCGTTGGTCCTTTCCCAGTCATCGCCGATGTTCTCGAGGGTGGTGTCGTGGGGCATGGGTGCCGTGGGGGCCGGGGCGTGCGTGCCGACGCCCTCAGGGTCTGCGTCGCTGTCAGTTTCGCGATCAGTGCCTTCAGGCGTTGTGGAGCTCGTAGGCCTCGGCCTTCAGCCGCAGGATCCGCTCGGCCAGCAGCCGCAGTGTGTAGACGACGGTCCGCTCGACGGCGGTGCCGTTCTCCAGCTCGGCCAGGTTTGCACAGCGGCGAATCAAGGTGGCCGGACCAGCCCGGCCAGCGATTCGCGCAGTTGCGGGTCGGCGCCGACGATCACTGCCTTGAGCTGGTTGATCGCCTTGGTGCGGGCGTTGACGGCCGAGTCACGAGCGAGCCTGAGCAGCCGCATGGCCTCGACCAGCCCGGCCCCGGCCTTGGCGATCACCTTCGTCCGGCCCGAGAGCACGGCGCGGGCGGCGGCTTCGGCATCGATGAGGTCGGTCTTGCCGCGGGTGCGGCGGGCCCGCTTGTCGGGCTGGTTGACGTCGAACACCTCAACGTCCTGGCGCTGCAGCATCCGACTCAGCGCCGCCCCATACGATCCTGTGCATTCCACCCCTGCTCGTCTCGCCTGGCCGTACTGGCGGGCCCAGTCGAGCATGGCGCGGTAGCCGTCGGCGGTGGCGGGGAAGGTGCGGGTGTCCAGCAGCGCGCCGAGCGCGCTGACCACAGCGGCGCTGTGGGTGTCGCGGTGGGTGTCCACACCCCAGGGCGACCTCAGCGCTGCGGGAAGGGGAGATCTCGGGCAGGCAGCTGAGGGTCATTCGGCATCCGATCGACTCAGACACAGGGCTGGATGGCCGACGCCCGACCGGCTCGGGCGGTCAGGACTGTGACGGTGCCTGCCGCGAAGGCCCCGGTCGGCGGCGTGCCGGAGGGCGTTCTTCGTCGGCGCGGTCAGGTCGACGGCGCCCGCGGTGTAGCTGATCGTGGAGTAGGCGATGGTGCCGTCCTTGCTGACGGCGCCGGTTTCGTAGGGGTCCGTGGTCGAGGCGACCTGGTCGCCTCCGTCCAGCGAGCGGAGCGTCCGCCGGACGGCCGCCTGGTTCTCCTGGGCCGTCACCCGCTGCCCGTCCGGGCCTGGAACACCAGGCGGGCCTCGGCGCCCTGGGAATTGCTCTCGGGGAAGCGCTCGTCCAGCAGGTCGAACGCCTTCTGCGACTCGGTGCCGGGCATGGACAGGTCCTCGTCCTGACCGGCCGGCGCCGTGGCGGCGGCGACCCGGCGAGCACCAGGGCGCCCAGCCACAGGCAGAGCACGAGCCGACGGCGCCGGAAGGCCCACCGTCCGATCCGGTAAAGAAGTGTCGCCACCTGTTGATCACTCCAGACGCTGCGGAAAGGGGAACGCGTGAGGTTCACGCGGTCTCCAACTCTTCCCCGCAGCACCCCCGGCGGGCATCGTCGCCCGACACTGTCTCCTCGTCGTGCATCCGGACTAGTCGCCGCGTCCTAGTGCCTTCGCACCAGACCCGTTTCAGCCGTCCTCGGTGCCCAGGCACCTGCGGATGCTCCGCGAGGGGCTACATCCGTCCGGGCGAGCTCTCTTCGGCTAGTTGCCAGAGGAGTTCGAAGCGTTCCTTGCACTCGCGGGTGTAGTCGGTGCGGGTCCGGAGGCGGGTCATGAAGAAGCCGAGCTGGCGGTTGGAAGCCGGGACGACTTCGTACGCGACCTCCTCGTCGAAGAGGATGAAGTCGGTCGGACTGTCGAGGATGGCCGGAATCTGGTTGTAGCGAAGCGCCCTGACCTCGATTCCGGCGCCGCGCTGCTCCTGGGTGATCGACCGGAAGTCCTCGTCGTTGAAGTCGGGGTCGCCCTCCATGATGAACAGGCGGCGGATGACCACTCCCCGGTTCTTCGCCTCGACCTGGGCCTTGAGGTAGCGCCGGCCGTGCTCGCTGGTCCAGAAGCCCCCGCTGAAGTTGTCCCCCCTGCCGTCGACCGTGGTGGTGCTGGTCGCGTCGAGGGTCTTCATGGTGGCGGTGGTGAGCTGGAGGATCCAGTTGTGGTCTTCGCCGTCGCAGGTCACCTCGCCCTCACCCCGGCTGAGCCTGTCGATCAGATCGGTGTCGCCCTTCACCAGGATCTCGGTGAACCGCCTGATCAGCGGCGGGCAGTCCTGGCCGAAGTTCACCACGGCCTCGCGGAACCGGGTGAAGGCCTCGCGGTCCAGGGCCGAGTCGCCCAGTGCCTGCTGCCACTTCGCGGACTCGATGGCCAGATCGGTCGCGCGCATCCACCGTTCGATCCCCTCGACCCGGCCGTCGAAGTCGATCAGCAGCTGCACCAGCATGATCACGCCGCCGATCAGGACCGACAGGGTGAGCGACTGGGCGACGTCCTGGTCCGCGACGAAGTTCGTGATGACGAAGGCGAAGGCCCCGGCGGCCGTGGCGACCGCGACCCTTCTGATCACGCCGCCGGTGCTGATCGACGGTAAGGGTTCTCTCGACACGCTCAACCACTTTCTGACATGAGGCTTCGCACAGCCTGATCACTTCTGCTGGAGCACGTAGCTGGCCTTGTCATGGAATCCGATGACGGTCCCGCCGTCCGCGACGAGCCGGCCCAGCGTGTCCCGCACCGCTCTGCGCCAGCGGACGGCCAGGTCGGAGCCGGCCATGCGGATGCCCTCGATGTCCGGGGGCACCTCGAGCAGGACCGTCTCGGAATCCGTCACGCGGAGCTCCGGTCCCCCGTCCGGCCCGACGACCAGCAGCCGCTGCGCGTCGGCCGGAACCTTGATCGGCATTGGCCGGCCCCGGTCGACCGCCCCTCTCACCTCGGGCTCCGTGATGTGCCAGACGACCCTGATGCGGTCGGACTGGTCATGCCCGTTGATGGCGTCGGGCATCTGCCCGTAGTGGTTCTCGAGGTACGCCTCGGCGCGCGCGCCGAGTTTGGCGAGGTTGAAGTGCGCGTTGCGGCGTACGAGCGGATCGAAGGTCCAGATGATCCGCTCGATCCCGTGGTCCATCGCCCAGCGGCGCTGGTGCAGCTTGAGTTCCAGGCCGGCGTGCGGCTTGACCGCGCCGGTCACGTACGACAGGAGCGCCCGGCCGTGCGGCGGGCCGAAGTGACCGACCGATGCGCCGACCAGCGCGCCGTCGAGAAACGCTCCGGCGACGTAGTTCCCCTCATACGCGTATCCGCGCATGATCTCCCGGAGGATCGAGAGTGCGCCGTCCTCGAACCCCCAGATCCGGTCGAACAACTCGCAGGCCGCGGCCAGCTCATCGAGCTCCCGCAGTTCCCGGATTACAAAAGCGGACATGCCCACCTGCCTGTGGTCGATGCTCTTGATCCAAGATGCGCGATCACGTATACATTTCTACAATGTATGCGGGAAGTTTCGGGAGGACTATTGCCCAGGCATCGCGAAACTGATCTTGGCCAGGAACGGTCAGCGAATTCAAGTTTCAACCGAGACGTTTCGTGGAACCAGATGGACTTGCCGGCCTACTGGAGGTCCAACTACCAGGAACCGCACGGGGACGATCTGAGCTTCGTCGCAATGGTCGGTTCCTTCATGGTCGACCACCTTCAGGGTAGAACCGACCTCCAAGGCGTCGATGTCGGCACCGGGGCCAATCTCTATCCCGCCTTCTCCATGCTCCCCTTTTGCTCCGCGCTGACGCTGATCGACATGTCCCCCTCCAGCATCAACTGGCTCACGCGCGAGCTCGGCGGCTCGTTGGACGCCTGGACCCCCTTCTGGGACGAGTTCGCCAAGATCCCCGCGTACGCGGCCGCCGGCCCGTTGCACGAGGCCATCAGGGCCCGCACCCGGATCGAGATCAAGCAGGCGTCGGTCTTCGACCTCCCCGGCGAGCAGTGGGACGTCGGCACGATGTTCTTCGTCGCCGAATCCATATCCGGGGACAGGGAGGAGTTCGAAGCGGCGCTCGCGCGGTTCGTCATGGCACTCCGGCCGGGTGCTCCGTTCGCCGTCGCGTTCATGGAGAACTCCGAAGGCTGGCGGGTCGGCGATCAAGACTTTCCGGCCGTGGCGATATCCATCGAGGATGTCGTCGCTTCTATGCCTTTTTGCACACAACTGCACCACGTGAAGCGGTTGAGCGCGGAGGAAAAGCCGATCCGTCCGGGCTATACTGGGATGATCTTGGCATGCGGCATCAAAAGATCAACTGAAGGCTGAGCACGATGAGGATTCAACCACGCGAAGAACTCCTCAACCTCTGGCGCTCCGTCGTGAAGGTCTCACTCGATGGAGACAAGTGGCAATGGGGCGGCCGGTACGAACGCAACTCGATCAGCGATGCCGAGCAGCTCCTGTGCATCATCTACCCGGCGACGGTCCTCCCCTACTTCCGCCTCGACCAGCCCGACGAGACCGCCGACGACATCCTCGAGGTGTTACGGCCGCTCGGCGACGAGTTGGACATCCCCCAGCGCCTGATCGAGCTGCTCATCGAGCACATCGAGTACTACACCGACAGCGACGGCCCCTCCTTCTCCGGAGGCAGCTACTTCAAGGGCGCCAAGGACGGCACCGAGCCCACCCCGAAGCAGATGCGGGTCGACGTCGTCGACTCGTACTCGATGGCGGTCTCGCTGATGCTGAGCACGCTGTCGCTCGTCCGCGGCTTCGGCAACACGCTCATGAACCCCGAGGTCGAACGCCGCCTGCGCCACCTCGAGCGGATCGCGAACGTCCGGCTGACCGCCGCGCTGGTGGGCCTGCTGCGCAGCTTCGTCATCAACGTCTTCACGCCCGACTCCGGCGAAGGCCGGGCCCTGCTCGGCACGGTGAACCGGACCAACCGCTCGAATCGCCAGGTCGCCGAGGAACTGCGCTCGTCGCTGCAGGAGATCCGGGCCTCCCTCGGGGACGTGACCTTCGGCTTCCGCCAGCAGCGCGCCACCGAGCTGATCGAGAACCGCAACCGGCTGTTCGAGATCGGTTGGACCTGGGGCATCGCCGAGGACGCCCCGGAGGTGGAGATCGCCCCCTCGGTGACGAACCAGCGCACCGGCGTCGCGGAGAGCGCGCCCTTCCTGTACTTCACGGTGAACGCACTCGACGGCATCGCCGACCTGTTCTCCGGACGCACGACCGTCCTCGGCCTCCTCAACGAGGAGCAGCAGCGCCTCGCCGGCGCGCTCAAGCTGCGGTGGGAGCTCACCCAGCGCTACTGGGGCACGATCGCGACCTTCGGCGACTCGCGCAGGTGGCCGCTGGAGGACCTGCCGTGGCGCACCACCGACGACCGGGAGTCCGACCACTTCAGCCTGCTGATCATCTCCCTCGTCCTCCAGGACCAGGAGGTCCGCGGCACGAGCACCATGGAGCTCCCGCGGCTGGCGGAGATCCTCATGAAGCTCGGAGAGCGCGGCCGCGTGACCAGCCGGGCCACCCGCGACGATGCCGCCGTCCGCTACCACACGCCGGGAACGGAGATCCAGCTCGGCGGCAGCGGCGGCGACGGGCCCGACCTGATCTGGCGGCTCAACGACTTCTCCCCCCTGCTGCTGAAGAACGTCCTGCGGCTGGCCAAGCTGTCCAGGGACGCCGATCTGCGGGAAGACCTCGTGCAGGCCGCGGACGAGATCTGGGACCACATCTTCCGGCGCCGGATCCAGCACTCGATCCACGCGGGGCTCTGGGACGACGCGGCGAACGTCTTCGAGGGTCTCGACAAGCACAACGACCGCCCGTCGTGGTACTACACCGAGCGGATCGTCGAGTGCATCGTCATGGCGATCAACCTGATCCGGGATCCGCTCCCCCGCAGCAGCAGCATCCACGCCTACGCCCGCGGCATCCTCAGCGAGACCGACAACCTCTTCGATCTGGAGCTCCTCGAGGCCAACGTGGTCGACCGGGGAGCGCTGCGGGCCCAACTGGAGGAGGCCCGGCTCAACCTCAACCATGCGCATGAGATCGCGTCACTGCGGCCGGCCACCGCCGTAGGGATCGCGATGGAGATCCTGCGCATGCTGGAGAAGGTCGGTGTGGCCCGGCAGAACGCCGCGGAAGGGACCGGTTGACGTGCTCGTCATCGCCACCTCCGACAAAGGCGGCACCGGACGCTCGGTCACCACGTGCAACGTCGCCTACCGGCGCGCGATCCAGGGCGATGACGTCTGCTACCTGGACTTCGACTTCGGTTCGCCGACGGCGGGGGCGATCTTCGGGATCGAGCAGATGGCCCACGGGACCAAGGGCGAGGACGGGCTCCACCGGTACTTACAGGGCAAGACGGTGACGCCCAGCCATGTCGACATCTGGTCGGAGAGCCGCCGGCCCCCGGGCACCGGCCCCCGGCCGACGGGCGCCGGGAACCTCGTCCTGTACCCCGGTGACCTCGGCGGCGGTGAGTTCACCGCCAAGCCCGAGGTCATCGAGCGCTGCGCCGAGCTGCTGCTGCAGTTGCAGAGCCAGTACTCGGTGATCTTCATCGACCTGAGCGCCGGGCGGTCCCACGCGGCGGAGATGATCCTCACCGTCACCGCGCGGGAGGAGCGGATCTCCGACACCCGCTGGCTGGTCTTCCACCGCTGGACCAGGCAGCACATCTCGGCCGCGGCGGACCTGGTCTTCGAGGACCGGGGGCTGCTGGAGTTCGGCAACCTGTTCGGCCACGACCGCGACGAGCTGCGCCGGCGCATCCGGTTCGTGCGGACGGCGGTGATCGACCCGAAGAGCGACCAGGGCGTGCTGGGGCTGCGCGCCGAGCAGGAGGCGTGGTTGCGCCAGGTCGACAAGGGCCTCAACGAGCAGGCCAACATCGCGGGGCTGGGCCGGACCTCCGTGATCGCGACGGTGCCCGTCGACCCGGTGCTCCAGTGGCGGGAGCAGCTCATCACCGACGAGGACGTCTACGCCGAGATCGCAAACGACGGCACCGTCGAGGCGTTCGCCAAGCTCGCCGCGAACCTGGACGACCCGGCGGCATGGAGCCGGCTATGACGGAACCCGAGTTGGAGGTCGACGTCCTCACGAGCCAGCCCCGCGTGGAGCTGGTGCCGCGTTCGCACCTGTCGCTCGAGCTCGGCCACCTGTACATGGAGGATCTGCTGGACGGTCCGGAGACCCTGCGCCGCCACTTCGAACGGATCGGCCCATGGGTGGACTTCGTCCGCGCCCGGCACCCCGCGCCCCTGCGGATCAGTACCTGCTTCCTGGTCGACGACTACTTCAGCCAGCTGACCTCGCCCAAGAAGCTCGTCCCCGAGCTGCTCGACGCGGCGCACGACGCCGGGTTCGGCATCGACTACCTGGTGCGGGAGTCCGCGTGCGCATCCGCCGGCGACGTGTCTCCGGCGGAACTGGTCCTGGGACGTATCGTCTCCGACCCCCCGCAGGGCAGCAACGGCCTCCGTCCCCCGGTCCACATCACCGGCTGGGTCTCCAACAGCAAGGACAGGCTCCGGCCCGACGGCCTGGACGAGGCGCTCGCCACCCGGCCCTGGCACCCTCCCGAGCAGAACGGCGCCCGGACTCATGGCATCTGCATGGAGGTCCAGATCTGGGACGAACGGGACGGCCGGCGGCGGTGGTCCTGTGCGATGCTCTCGGCCGTCTGGCAGCTGCTCCGGCTGGGGCTTCTCCGCCATCAGGGCAAGCCCGTGGTCTCGCCCACGCGGTGGACGGCCGAGTACCCGGACCGTTGGGAGGACCTTCCGCCGCTGGTCCAGCTCGCCGACGGCGCCCAGCCGTTCGCCGCGTTCCAGACGATGTCGTTGCTCCAGGCCCGGTTCGCCGACGTGGAGGCAGCCGTGCGGACCATCCTCGACCAGGTGTTCGTCGATCCGGCCGTCACCGAGCAGACCGCCGCCCAGGCGGCGGCCCAGAAGGTCGATCTGCCCGGTGACGTCGTCGGCAGGATCTCCCATGTCTTCGGCGCCGGCTTCTGAGAGCGCACTCTCCATCGGAGAGATCCGGACCGGCCTCGTCGCGCACTCCTCGCAACTGTCCATGGCGGAGACGGTCAGGCTGCTCGACCTGGTGCCCGGTGAGCAGGTGCGGCATGCCGCGCGTCCGCGCGCCTACGCCGTCTCGCCCCAGCGGCTGACCGGCATCGACTGCTTCATGCCTTCGCACTCGGGACGTCGTGTCCGGGGCGTCGGCACGTTCGCGACACGGGCCACCTTGACAGGCGGCCTGATCGTGCAGTCCTGCTCGCACACGACGCTCGTGCCGTCGTCCCGGCCATACCGGCAGGCGTGGTCGCATTACCTGGCCAATCCCGGCGTGGCCGAATACCTCGGCCGGCTGCGCCTGGAAGACGCGGCCGCGGGATTCGCCCAGGCCGAACACGGCCACCTGAACATCGAGATGGGGCGCACCGCCGAGTCCACGATCTTCAACCTGCAGCGGTCGCGGCTGCTCGACGGCAGGCAGCCGCTGCACGCTCCGCTGGGCCGGTGGCGGTGGGCGCTGCAGCCCGTGCGGGAGGACGGCGGCCCCGGCCTCTACCGCTTCACCGTCCTCCCCGAGGGCACCCGCCTGATCCGGCTCTCGGTCGTCTGGCCCGACGTGTCCGACCTGCTCGACCTGGTCGAGGACCTGGCGTTGCACGACTGGCTGCTCGACGTCGTCAACCGCCAGATCGAGCGGGCGCGGCCCGGCTCCGGGGATCTGGACCGGACGCTCCAGCACATCGGACCCGTCATCGACCACCTGCTTCACCACTGGATGCCCAAGGCCCGGGTCCAGCCGGGCCTCTACGGGTTGTGGGACGCCTTCGACCGGTTCCAGGGCCTGACCCGGCAGTGGGACCTGGCCACCGACCGGATCCGCGACCATGTGGCGCTCAACAGCCTGCGCCTGGTGCTGCGGACGGAGAGCGAATGGTCGGGGACGGGCTCGCGTTAGCTGTACCTGGCCATGATCATGGCCAGGTACAGCTAACGCGAGCGGCTCGAAGCGAGGCGCTCCGGCCTGCTCACATGCAGGTCGGCGCGGTCGTCCTGGGTCAGCGGCATGTCGAGCAGCAGCTTGGCGGCCAGTTGCGCGGTGCGCGGCGCCAGCGTGATGCCCAGTCCGTTGTGCCCGGTAGCCGCCAGAACGCGGCGGGACGGATCGACGTAGCCGAGGATCGGCAGCCCGTCCGACGTCCCCGGCCGGATCCCGGCGCGGGCGCCGAGGACCTCCCAATCGGCGACGGTCGGCAGGATTCGCCGCAGGTTGCGCAGGATGTCCTCCGTGGCCCGCGAAGACGTCCCCGGCGATGCGTCGCCCCGGTCATGGGTCACGCCCACGGCCACCCGGCCCTCGGCGTAGGGGGACGCACGGACGATGTGCGTCTCCTCGTCGTCGGGCAGCAGCGCGTCGCACTGGGTGCGCAGCCCGCCGCCCGGTGGAGTCGCGACCTCGAGTATCTGCCCCTTGATGGGGCAGAAGCTGTCGTCCCGCCAGTCGATGAAGTCCTTGACCAGCTCATGACTCAGGTGCCCCGCGGCGACGACCACCCGATCGGACCGCAGGACGCGCCCGGATCTCAGCACGACCCGTACGCCGTTCCCGTCCACGTGGATGGACTCGGCGCTGTCCTGGACGTAGGTGAAGCCGTCGTCGGCCTCAAGGACCGCCTCCAGCGCGGCCATCACTCGCACGGGCTCGACCGCCAGGTCGTCCGGCAGCCATAGCCCTCCCCTGACGGCGGGCCCCAGCAGCGGCTCGTGCCTGCGCGCGGCGTCCGCGCCCAGTTCCTCGGCGGCCACGCCGCGCTCGCGGAGGAGCGGAAGCACATCGTCGACCAGCCGGGCGTGCTCCTTTTCCTCGAGCGCCACGCAGAGGAGTCCCGAAGGGCGGAGTCCGATCGGCCGACCCCAGGCGGCGGAGAGCCGCTCGATCCAGCCTGGGTAAAGGTCACGGCTGCGTTGGGCCATGGGCCCGAGGGCGCCGTGTGCTTCGTCGTAGAGATGCGGGTTGATCCCACCGGCCGCCGCCTGCGAGGCGCTGGTCTTGACGCGGGCGCCGAACTCCCGCTCCACCACGGTGACCCGCAGGCGCGACCCGCATCGCAGGTGTTCAGCGATCCCACCTCCGATGACGCCTCCGCCGACGATGATCACATCGTGGTGGGTAGGGACCATCACAACTCCTTCGACACCAGGTCCTGAAAGTGGGCATCGCTAGAAGGATGCATCCCCGGAGGGAAGTTATATCACCGGCCGCTCTCCTGTCGGGCGAAGTAGAGTAGGTTTCCGGCATTCACCACGATACCCACCAAGCCGCTATGACCGGCATCCTGCGCCTAAATGGCGAGTCTAAGTTGGTCACTGTTTTTGGGTGCCCGCAGATGATGTCGCGAAGGGGCCGGCAACCGCCACCGGGAGCACGTCGAACGATCTCGCCCCAGTGAAGAGACCGCTCACCGCCCTAGACGGCGTTTTGCCGGTTATGTCACCCTTTGGCGCAGGGGGAGATGGACGGAGGGAGGCGGCATCACATCGGGCACCGAGTGCGCATCCGAACGCCTGGCGCCATACCGAGGAATGCGAAACAATCTTGCGGGGCGGCGGTTCGGACATAAATTGAATTCGGCGGCTCTGCGACAGCGCACGGCCAACCCTCTCAGATAAAGACGATCGAGGGGCGGAGAGTTCAAAAGATTCACTGATATGCATATCTTAAATCAGACTTTTACCTAACCTGACCGACGCTCGATTTCGGCCATCAGGTGCAAGCAGTGACGGATACCCCGAGATCGGCCGCGACCTGCCTATCGCTCACACTTTCGCGCACGCCGGCGCATTCCCTTGGCACACGCGGCACGACCCCGGACGCCCGGCCGCCCGCCAATCGGTTGACCTGGCGACAACGCGTCGACTCAGCACGATCTCCGCCCGGCAAAGCCATCTCTACGGCCTGGTCCAGGCCAACCCATAGAGATACGTTGTCAATCTGGACTTACCATTCCAGGTGCAGGCCGAAACCGGATCATGCCGCTGGGCCTGCGCATCGGAGAAGAGGTGCCGATGGACAGCCCAGCGATGGCCGGATGATGAGGATCGAGTACGTCGACCTGATCGAGGTCGCGCTGCCGCTCGTGAGCCCCTTCCGAATCTCGACCGGGACCATGACGGCCAGGGAGACGTTCCTGCTGCACGTGGTCACCGACGCCGCCGAGGGCTGGGCCGAATTCGCCGGAGACCCCGACCCGGGCTACTACCCGGAGTTCGCCGGCGCCGCCGAGATCGTCCTCCGCGACTTCCTGCTGCCCGGCGTCCTCGCGCTGCCCGAGCCGCGGGTCGCCGATCTCGCCCCGGTCTTCGCGGCGGTCAGGGGCAACCGCCTGGCCAAGGCGGCGCTCGAGACGGCGCTGCTGGACGCCGAGCTGCGCTCCTACGGGATGTCGCTCGGCACCTTCCTCGGCGCGTCACGGGAGGCCGTTCCGGTGGGCGTGTCCGTCGGCATCCAAGACTCGGTCGGCGAGCTGCTCGACGTGGTGGAGCGGTATCTCGCCGAGGGCTACGCCCGCATCAAACTGAAGATCGCCCCTGGCTGGGACCTTGAACCCGTGCGCGCGGTACGGGAACTGTTCGGGAACGACCTGCGGCTACAGGTGGACGCCAATACCGCCTACACCCTTGGCGATGCCGGGCACCTGCGCCGCTTGGACGAGTACGACCTGCTCCTCATCGAGGAGCCGTTGCAGGAAGACGACCTGTACGCCCACGCGCAGCTGCAACGACGACTGACGACCCCGATATGCCTGGACGAGTCCATCCACACCGCGCGCGACGCCGCCGCCGCCATCGCGCTCGACGCCTGCCGGGCCATCAACGTCAAGCCGGCCCGTGTCGGCGGCTACCTGGAGGCCCGGCGGATCCACGACCTCGCCGGCGCGCACGGGGTCCCCGTCTGGTGCGGCGGCAACCTCGAAACCGGCGTGGGCCGCGCCGCCAACCTGGCGCTGGCCGCTCTGCCCGGCTTCACCCTCCCCGGCGATCTGTCGGCCTCGGACCGCTATTTCGCCGAGGACCTCACCGAGCCGTTCGTCCTGCACCACGACCTCATGCGCGTGCCCGACGGGCCGGGCATCGGCATCGATCCCCGGCCGGACGCGCTGGACCGGCACACCGTCGCCGTCAGGCGACTCCACCCGCGGGAGTGACCGTCAGGAGGCCTGCGCCTTGTTGCGGTGGAGTCTGCGGAGCATGAGGGCGACGGTGAGTCTTACTCGGCCGGGGTGGTCGCGTAGGGGCCAGCCTAGGAGGCGTTCGGCTTGGGTCGTTCGCTCCTGCAGGGTGGAGTGGTGGACTTTCAGGGCCGCGGCCGCCGTGCGCAGGCTTCCGCCGGAGGCCAGGGCGTCCAAGGTCGGCAGCATCCAGGGGGCGGTGGCCGCCGCTCGTTCCACGGCGGCGATGTCGGGCAAGGTGTCGGGGGGTGCGTCCGCCGCGGCCGCCAGCAGGATGAGGCCGCCCAGTTCCTCGGCGTAGACGATCCTCGGACCGGGGTCGGTCGGCGTGCCTTGCGCGGTGAACTGCGCGGCCGCTCGTGCCGCCGCCACCGTCTTGGGCAGTTCCAGAAGGGGCACCGCGGGGCCAACGCCGGCGCGTGAGTCGCTCTCCGGGGACGTGGTGCCGACGTGGAGCGGGCCATCGAACTCGGCGACGACGCGGGCGAGCTCTGACGGCTTCAGCCGCAGTCGCTTCGCGGCATGGGAGCGGTCCTCCACCGACGCGGCGGCGTCCAGGAGCACCTCCACGAGTTCGGCGTCGTGGCGCGGCTGCGGGCGGGCCCGGCCGCGGGTGCGGTCGAGGATCGTGCGGGCCGACATCGCGGCCCGCTCCATCACCATCGCTTCGACGGGTCCGGGTGGTCCGGGATGTTCCAGCCACACGGTGATGTGGGAGTCGACGGTCAGCCGGCACCATCCGGCCTGGGGCTCGGACGGCGTGAGCTCGGTGCGGGTCCCGTCGGGCGTCACCCGGATGCGGACGCCGCGGTCGGTGTCGACGAGCACGGCCGGATGGCCGGACAGGACGGCGGCGCCGCGCACGACGTTCTCCAGTCCGGCGCGGCGCTCGATCAACTGGTCGAAGAACGTGATGACCCGCAGCGCGGCCCCGGCGTCCGGGTCCAGCGCCTCCAGGCGGCCGACCAGCTCTCTCATCGGTTCATTGTGCTCAGGGCCGGCTCAGGTCGCCAGCAGCCGGCGCAGCCAGTCGTGCCGGGCCCGGGTCATGGCCTGCGACAGCGCCGCCTGCGGCATCCAGGCGTCGAAGGCGTGGAATCCCCCGGGCCAGACGTGCAGTTCGGCGTCGCCGCCCGCTTGCCATATCCGGTCCGCGTACGCGATGGCCTCGTCCCTGAACGTCTCCGCCGAGCCCACGTCGATGAACGTGGGCGGCAGCCCGGACAGGTCGGTGGCCCTCGCCGGCGCGGCGTAGGGAGAGACGTCGGGTCGGCCGTACGCCGGTCCCAGGAGAGCGCGCCAGCCGGTCTCGTTCGAGACCTGGTCCCAGACGCCCAGTCCCCGCATCTGCAGCGTGGAGCAGCTGTCGTTGCGGTCGTCCAGCATGGGGTAGCCGAGCATCTGGCCGAACAGCGCGGGGCCTCCGCGGTCTCGGGACAGCAGGGTGGCCGCCGCCGCGAGGCCGCCGCCGGCGCTCACCCCGACGATCACGATGCGGTCGGGGTCGATGAACAGCTCGTCGGCGTGCTCGGCGATCCAGCTCAGCCCGGCGTAGCAGTCCTCCACCGAGGCGGGGAAGGGGTGCTCGGGCGCCAGCCGGTACTCCACCGACACCACCGCCATGGCGTGCGGCTCGGCCAGGTCCAGCATCGGCGTCATGCCGGACCGGCGGGTGCCCGCGACCATGCCGCCGTCGTGCACGTGGTAGATCACCGGGGCGGGCGCGTCCAGCGCCGTCGGCGTGCACACCAGCAGTGCGACGTCGGGGGCGCCGGCGGGGCCGGGCACGCGGTGGTCGGCGAAGGTGTAGGCGCCGCCCCGGCGCAGCCCGTCGTCGCCGACCGCGTGGGCGGCGACGTGACCGGTGCGGAGGGCGCCGATCAGGTCCGGGGTCAACGGCACCGGTGCGCCGCCCTGCACGACGGCCAGGCCGGCGGCCAGCTCGGCGTCGAACGGCGGGGGCGGCCCGATCGTGCGCGCCCGGCTGCTGCCCATCTCCGTCATGACTCCCCATCGTCGCGACCGCTCCCGCCGCGCGGGCACCCGCCGGTTGGCGGGGAAGCGCCGACGGATGGCGGGTAGCTCGGGAAACCGCCCTGCGTGATGGTTTCCAAAACGTGTCGGGCGTCACCCGGCGCCGATCAAACCTCAGGTTGATTACGGTACCCGGCTCCGCTTCGGCGGCGACGGCGACCCGGTTTCAGTCCATGAGGCGTTCCACCCGCCTGGTGGGACGGTACATCTGGAGGGCCCATGTTCGTTCGGAGTCGATCGCGTGCGATCGCCGTCGCGGGCGCATCGCTCGCGCTGATGGCCTCCCTGGCCGCGTGCAACGGCGACGACGCTGGAGCGGCCGGTGGCGGCGGAGGGGGCGCGGGCGTGAACGCGCCGCCGCCGACCCCGCCGGCGGGGGTGGCGAAGTTCGAGGACGCCGAGCCCGGCAGCGGTGCGGGCCTGACCATCGGCTTCACCCAGCTGAACCTCTCCGTCGGCTTCCCGCAGGACGTGCAGCGCGGCGTGGAGGAGCAGGCCAAGAGGGCGGGCGTCAAGCTGATCACCTGCGACTCCAAGGCCGACGCGGCGGTCGCGCTGGACTGCGCCAAGCAGTTCAAGACCCAGAAGGCCCAGGGTCTGATCACCTTCCAGGCCGACGCGGGTGCCGCGCCGCGGATCTGCGACGCGGGGCCGTCCGTGCCGGTGATGGCCGTGGACATCGAGCAGAAGCCATGCCAGACGACCTTCATGGGGGCCGCGAACGAGTACGCCGGCCAACTCGTCGGCTACAACGTCGGCCTGTACTTCGCCAAGCAGAACAAGTGCAAGTACGACGCCTTCGTCTCGCTGGAGTCCAAGGCGGTGGGCCAGGTCAACGAGCTGCGGATGGGCGGCATCCGCAAGGGCTTCGAGAGCGTCTGCGGCAAGATCCACAACCTGCGGACGCTCGACACCGGGCCCGGCGGCCTCAGCGAGCCGGCGCAGCGGCAGATGACCGACACGCTGACCGCGCTGCCCGGCGCGAAGCACGTGATCGTCGTGGGCATCAACGAGGACGTCGTCATCGGCGCCCTGGCGGCGGCCCGCGCCCAGAACCGGATGGACGACCTCTACCTGGGCGTGCAGAACCTCAACCCCAAGAACTGCGTCATCTACAACTCCCCGCACTGGCTGGGCAGCGTCGCCTACTTCCCGGAGAAGTACGGCCAGATCCTCGTCCCGAACCTGATCAAGGCGATGAAGGGCGAGAAGCTCCCCGCCGAGCTCCTGGTGCCGCACGAGTTCGTCACCAAGGACACCGTCAAGCGGTACTACCCGTCGTACGCGTGCTAGGGGGCTCATCGATGTCCTTCCTGAGCACCCGCGGCATCACCAAGTCCTTCGGCCCGGTCGAGGTCCTGCACGGCATCGACTTCACCGCGGAGGCCGGATCGGTGGTGGCGCTGCTGGGCGAGAACGGCGCCGGCAAGAGCACCTTCGTCAAGATCCTCGCCGGTGACCACGGCGCGGACGGCGGCGAGATCCTCATCGACGGCGAGCACCGCCGCTTCGGTTCGGTGGCCGAGGCCCGCTCCGCCGGCATCCGCCTGATCTCGCAGGAGATCGCCGACGCGGGCACGCTGACCGTGGCGGAGAACGTGGTGCTGGGCGCGTGGCCGCGGCGGCTGGGCGTGGTGAGCCGGAAGGAGACGCATCGCCGCGCGGCCGGGCTGCTGGACCGGCTGCGCGCCGACATCCCGCTGAACCGGCCGGTCAGCGAGCTGCGGTTGGGCGAGCGGCAGATCGTCGAGATCGCCCGGGCGCTGGCCGGGGAGAGCCGGTGCCTGCTGTTCGACGAGCCCACCGCGGCGCTGTCGGACGTGGAGGCCGGACGGCTGTTCGAGCTGATCGCCGATCTGCGCGACTCCGGCGTGGCGATCGTGTACATCACGCACCGGCTCGACGAGGTGTTCCGGATCGCCGACCGGGCCTGCGTGCTGCGCGACGGCCGCATCTCGCTCGACCGGCCGGTGGCCGAGGTGACCACCGCCGACCTGGTGCGGGCCATGGTGGGCCGGGCGGTCGTCGCCCGCCGGTTCGTCGGGCCGCAGGACGGGCCGTCCTCGCGCGAGTCCGCGGTTCTGGCCCTGCGCGACGCGTCCGGTGACAACTTCACCGACGTGTCGCTGTCCATCGCCCCCGGCGAGGTGGTCGGGCTGTACGGCAAGGTCGGTTCCGGCGTTTCCGAGGTGGCCGAGACGCTGTTCGGGATGCGCCGGATGGCGCGGGGCGAACTCCGCCTCGACGGCAAGGACCTCCGGCTGCGCACCCCGGCGGACGCGATCCGGGCCGGAGTGGGCTTCCTTCCGCCGGACCGGCAGGGCCAGGCGGTGCTGCCGTCGCGGTCGGTGGCGGAGAACCTCGCCGCGCCGAGCTGGCGGCGCCTGGCCGGACGGGGCGGCCTGATGACCCGCGGGCGGGAGGCGCGGGCCTACCGGCGCTGGCACGAGGCCCTGTCCGTCCGCTCGCGCAACAGCCCGGACCAGAGCATCGGCACCCTGTCCGGCGGCAACCAGCAGAAGGTGCTGCTGGCCCGCTGGCTGGAATGCGGCTCCCGCGTCCTGGTGCTGGCCGAGCCGACGCGGGGCGTCGACGTCGGCGCCCGGCAGGAGATCTACCAGGCGATCCGCCGCCTCGCCGCCGACGGCACCGGCGTCCTGGTCGCGTCCTCCGACTACGAGGACGTCGTCGCGGTCGCCGACCAGGCGGCGGTCATGGTCCGCGGGCGGATCGTCGCCGTTCTCGGCGGTGCCGAGATCACCACCGACCGACTCACCGAATCTGCGGGAGGAGCTCTCAGTGTCCGATAGCACCGTCGAGCGGGGGTCCGCGGCCGCGGCCGTGGAACGGGACCCGGCGCCGGAGGGGAGCGCCGGCCGGGGGTCCGCGCTCGCCCGGATCCCCAACAGCGCCGCGCTGGTGGTCTTCCTGATCCTGGAGATCGCCTTCTTCAGTGCGAACTCCCCGTACTTCCTCAACTGGGACAACGCGACCAACATCCTGACCGCCATCTCGATCACCGGTGTGCTCGCGGCCGGTGCCACGCTGCTGCTGGTCTCCGGGCAGTTCGACCTGTCGGTGGGCAGCGGCGTGGGGTTCGTCGGCCTGCTGCTGGTCAAGCTCCAGCCCGAGCTCGGCACGGCGCAGGCGGTGCTGGTGGCGGTCGTCGGGGGCATCGCCATCGGGCTGCTCAACGGCTTCCTGGTCAACGTGCTGGGCATCAACGCGCTGATCACGACGCTCGGCACCCTCGCCATCTTCCGCGGCCTGACGCTGGCGGTCGGCAAGGGCCAGAACATCGCGGTCGACGGATTCGGCTGGGCGCTGGCCCGGCCCTTCCTCGACGTCCCGGCGCCGGCGCTGGTCTTCCTCGCCGTGGCCGCCGTGTTCGCACTGTTCATGGGCTTCACCGTCTACGGGCGGGAGATGTACGCCATCGGCGCCAACTCCAACGCCGCGAGGCTGGTCGGCATCCGGGTCAAGCGCAACCTGTTCCTGGCGTTCGTCATCTCCGGGCTGTGCATGGCGCTGGCCGGGCTGCTCAACACCTCCCTCATCGGGTCCTCGTCCGGAACCACCGGAACGGGCCTGGAACTGGCGGCGGTCACCGCGGTGATCCTGGGCGGCACCAGCCTGCAGGGCGGCACCGGCGGCGTGTTCGGCACCATCATCGGCCTGCTCATCGTGGGCGTCCTCAGCAACGGGCTCACGCTGATGAACGTCGACTCGTCCTGGCAGCAGGTCGCCACGGGCTCGCTGCTGATCCTGGCGGTCGCGTTCGACCGGTTCCGCGCCAAGCTGCTGAGCGCTCGCCGATGACCGCCCGTTCCCACACCGTGCGCCGCGACGTCGACGTGCCGATGAGCGACGGCGTGAACCTGTCCACCGACATCTGGCTTCCCGAAGGCCACGGCCCGTTTCCGGTGCTGCTCCAGCGGATGCCGTATGACAAGTCGTCATCGCTCATGGCGCAGCACATCATCGGGCTGGAGATCCTGCGCGCGCTCGACGCCGGTTTCGCGGTCGTCGTCCAGGACACCCGCGGGCGGTACGCCTCGGAGGGCGTCTTCACCCCGTTCGCGCATGAGGCGGACGACGGCCGCGACACCATCGCCTGGCTCCTGGAGCAGGATTTCTGCGACGGAGACGTGTTCATGTACGGCGCCTCCTACATCGGCGCCACCCAGTTGCTGGCCGCGTCGGTCGCGCCCAAGGGCCTGCGCGCCATCGCCCCCCAGTTGACCGGCTCCGACTACTACGAAGGCTGGACGTACCGCGGCGGCGCACTGCAACTGGGGTTCGTCCTCCTGTGGATCATCGAGTCGCTCGCACCGCCGGACCTCGAACGGCGCGAGTCGGGCGAGGCGGCCCGGGAGCTTCTAGACGAACTCGGCAAGGACCCCTGGAGCGTGATGGACCGGCTGCCCCTGCGGCGTCCCGACCTCCAGACGATCTCCCCCTACCTGCGGGACTGGCTCGACCACCCGGCCCGCGACGAGTTCTGGGACGCCATCGACCCGTCCCGCGCTTACGGGCGTATGGACGTCGCCGCACTCCACATCGGCGGCTGGAACGACATCTTCGTCGAAGGCACGCTGCGGAACTTCCAGCGGCTCAGCGCGGAGGCCGCGACCGACGACGCGCGCCGCCGGCAGTACCTGGTCGTCGGCCCGTGGTCGCACGGCAACCTCAGCACGTGGCAGGGCGACGGCTGGCACGGATACGGCGCCGAGACCGACCTGACCGCGATGCACCTGGAGTTCTTCTCGGCCCTCGCCGAGGGCCGGGAGCCGGATCTGCCGAAGGCGCGGATCTTCTTCACCGGCTCCGACACCTGGCACGTCCTGCCGTCCTGGCCACCGCCCGCCACCACCCCGACGTCCTGGACCCTGGACGCCGGCGGCCGCCTGACAAGGGACGGTACCGCTGAGCCGGGGACGCTGACCTACCGCTCCGATCCGGCGAACCCTGTCCCGACCGCCGGTGGGGCGACGTTCCTGCCGGGCCTGCGCGTCGCCCGCAACTCCGGGCCCAAGGACCAGTCCGAGATCGAGGCGCGCCGGGACGTGCTGGTGCTCACCTCGGCGCCGCTGGAGTCCGACCTGACCATCGCCGGCGAGGTGGTCCTGCACCTGGAGGCGGCGTCGTCCGCCGAGGACTGCGACTGGACGGCGCGCCTCACCGAGGTCGACGCGGACGGCCGGTCGACCGGACTCGTGGACGGCATCGTCCGAGCGCGGTACCGGCACGGCGGCGCCCCCGTCCCGCTCCAACCGGGCCGCCGCGAGCCGTACCGGCTGCCGCTGGGCTCACTGGCCCACGTCGTCCCGGCAGGGCACCGCCTCCGCCTGCAGATCGCCTCGTCGAACCACCCCCGGTTCGACCGGAACCCGCAGACAATGGCGGAGCCGGTGGACGCCACACCCGACGATTTCGCGGTCGCCGAACAAACCGTCTTCGTGGGCACCGGCGGCACCCGCCTCCTCATCCCGATAGCCCCAAACCTCCCACCAGGCCGGCGCAGCTGAATCAGGCCCTTCAGTGGGGACTCCCCCGCACGACTGGCGTCCTGTCCCGACCGGGCCGGCTCTCCTGGTGGAGGGTCGGCCCCTTCGCTGGAGAACCCGCCGACTCCGGCTAATCCTCCTGCCGGCCGTCGGGGAGGCGCCGTCCTTCCGGCGGAGATATCTTGCCTTCGAGGAAGGCGAAGAACCAGGTGATGGTGGCCAGGTAGGCGGGCCAATCACGGCCTGGCGCCAGGAAGTGGCGAAAGTCTCCGGACCTGTCGCACGTGAGGGCGGTCAAGGCGTCGTAGCGGTATTCCACGGGTCCTGTCGCGTCGCCTGCCAAGGCTTCTGTGGCACGCCGCAGTCGGAGGAGGGTGCGTTCCTCGTTGTCAGGCGGGAACACCACCAAGACCTTGGCGAGCAGGTCCGATTCCCGCAGTTGCCGGATCTCCCAGGAGAGCTCATCGCCCATCCCCGCGATGACCACGATGGCTTTTGCTCGTGTCGCGGTTCGCAGCACCGCCGCCCGCCAACCGTCCATCGAATGGTAGGAGCGCACGGCGCCGAGTTCGGGAAGCCGCTCCCCCGGGCGCCCGATGGCGACCAACCGGCCGTCCTCTCCGAGAAGCGCGGTGGTGATGAACTCCTCGAACCGAGGAGACCGGAGCGGGAGTACCGCGCGTGTCAGCCCTAGCAGCGTCCAGGGGCTGCGGACGCGGATCGCGTCGTCTTCGAAAGAGCGCAGGAGAAGGATCGCCGGGGCATCGTCCTCGACGGCGCGGCCGCTCGCCAGCCTCTCGGCACGTTCCGCGGGCAGGTGCGCGAAGCCCAGCACCACCACCGCGGCCGTCATCAGGCCGAGCCCGATCAGCCAGTCGTCCTCGTTGACCGCGTGCACGCCCCGTTCGGCGGCCAGGACCGCCAGCAGCACGAGTACCAGGCGAAGCACGAAACCCAGGATCAGCAGCCACCGAGTGGACGGCGCTGCCGCGGGCCGTGTCACGTATCCCCTTTTTCGCATGGTGGCGTCGTCCCGAGCACCGTAGCCCGCGACGATCAGCCCGGCGAGTCCGATCATCACCGGGCTCGGGAACCCGAGCAGCGCCCGCGCGCCGACCACCAGGCCGACCGCGGCGGCGGGCACCACGTACACGATCAGCGACTGGAGCCTTATCGTGCGGCCGACGGGTCCGACGTCGATGAAGCGGATCCCGGCGTCCTCCATCCGCGTCAGCATCTGGACCCACGGCCAGTCCTGGCCTCGGTAGAAGCGGTGTTCCCGGACTCCCCGGTCCAGGAAGGACGGGGCGACCGCCGCCACCAGCACGACAGAGACCAACGTCAAGAGCCCCGTCATCGCACTCTCCTCGGTCCTCCTGGGCCGGCGGCCCCTAGTCCGCTCGCGTCGCAGAGCACTGCTCCACCGCCTTGCGCAGTTCCGCGAGGCCGATCCCGCGTGCGGCCAGCAGCTGCGGGGACTTGCCTTCGATGACGTCCAGCAGCGCGAGGAGCATGTGAGCGGTCGAGATGAGGACGCTCTCGAATTGTTCGGCCATCCGATCGGCCCGCCGCAGGACGGCACGGGTGGCATCGGAGAACGGCAGCGGCGCGGGGGACGGGGCGTCTCCCCGCCCCCGGTCGGCGGCCGCGGCGGCGATCAGTTCGGCCTGGTCCGCTCCCAGCGCTTGGAAGACGGCCGGGCAGGGGCCGACGTCGTCCTGGAGCAGCGCGTGCAGCAGGTGCTCGACCTGGATGGCAGGCGCCGAGACTTCGGCGGCCGATTCCTTCGCGCGCACCACCGCCCGTCGCGCGGAGTCGTCGAAGCGGGCGAAAGAGGTCCCTACCGCAGCGCGTATACCGGTCCTGCGCTGCAGTTCCATCGACCGCTCGGCGAGCTCACCGGCCCGGTCGTGGTCCCCTTGCTCCATGGCGGCGACGGACCAGGCGCCGAGTACTTCCGCCTCGCGGGCCTTGTCGGCCACCAGCGCGCACACCTCGAGCGCCCGTTCGAAGCAGGCGGCGCTCCGGGGCGCGTCGTCCGCGGCCCAAAAAGTGCCCAGCCCGCGGAGCGCATCGATCCAGGGACCGCGTTCCCCCAGTTCTTCGGCCGCTTCGGCGAGAGCGGCACGCCGCTCGCCCTCCACCGACCGATCGCCGCTCTCGACGGCGCAGCCGACCAGCGCCTCCAGGGCCTCCATCCGTATCCGGGCGGTACGACCGAGCATCGGTACCCGGTCGGTGGTCCTGGAGAGGGCGACGAGACGTTCCAGTTCCGGCACCGAGAGCTCGCCCGGGGCGCCCGTTTCCTCCAACTCGGTCACCAATGCGAGCCGGGCGAGGATCTCACCCGCGGCATAGCCCGAGCCGGAAGCCTTCCCTATGGCGGAGCGGTAGAACGTGAACGCGCGATCGTGGTCGCCGCGCTGGGACGCCTTGTTCCCCTTGCCGATTTTCCAGCCGACGACAATCTTCGTCAGGATCTTCACGGTGCGCCCGCATCCGCGACGGGCCCGCACTCCGACGCCGTATCCCCTGGCCATCGCCCATGCCGGAGTCGCCGTTCACGGGGAGGAGAGGGCGCGGCGAAGGAGTGAGGACGCATCTCTGCCGTCCGTTCGGTAAAGGCTTCTCCCGACACTGACAGAACACGTTACTCTCGTCGGGGAGAACCAAAGGCCGCCAACATCTGCGGCGATTGGCCGGTTTCGGCCGCCGTCCTTTTGTTTCGCTGCTAGTTCTTCGCCCGGATGCAGGCCGCGGCTGCCATCGATTTGGGCACGTACTGGCCCATCAGCTTGGCCATGCATTGCTTGGTGTCGCCCTTGGCGCCTACTTGGCAGGCCTTCAGCATCTTGGAATTGGCCACCCAGCCGTATGATTCGAGGTAATCGATGCACTTACCCGTACTGGCATCCGCCGGGGTGGCCGGCACCACGGTTCCCGTGGTCAGACAGACGGCTGCGGCCGCCGAGGCGCCCAACACTCTGGCGAGCATTTTCACGTGAATCACCTTCCCCTTGGCTCGGTTCCGTTCCATCCTGGGGAGGCAGACGTTTCCTCCTTGTAAGCCGCGAGCCTTTCTGTGTCCCGCGGCGAGGACGTTCGCCGAGTTGCGGCGGGGGCCGGACTTCGCTCGTCAGCAGTGCGACTGCTGTGCGGTCCTGCGCAGGGGCGGGCATCTGCCGGCTCCGTTCCTGCGACTTGCCGCAAGGGGGCGCGCCACTGCCGCAGAACGGGGCTGACCGAATTCGGGGGGCGATCGACAGGGCGAACGGCTGATCGTAGCTTTGTGCCATGACCGCCGTGAGCCCGCAACGGGTGGCGTTCGATGCCGCGCGCGTTCTGGTGACGGCCGCCGGAAGCGATCTGTGCTGGTGGATGAGCGGTGAGGTCGGCCGATGCCTTGGGCCGGGCTTCGAAGCGCGATTGCTCGAAACCCGCCTCCGGCTTCAGCGGGAAGACGCCTACTACAAAGAAGCCGGGTACTGGCGGGTGGTCTTGGAGGAGGTGCTTCACGACCGCCCCGAACTGGTCGAAGGCCTCTACAGCGTTATTAACCCACTGCTGGCCTGAGGGACCCGGGCACGTGCACCGTGATTTCCGAACGGCTTCCCGTGGCCGCTCGGTGGGTGTCTGTCAGGGGTTCGGGGTCGGGGTGGTGTCGTTTCGGAGGACGGCGAGGCGGTGGCGGTACTCCTTCTCGTCGATCTCGCCGCGGGCGAAGCGTTCGGCCAGGATCTGTTCGGCGCCCTCGGCCGGAGGCTGCGGAGACCGCGGGGGCGGCGGGGGCGGTCGGTGGTCCTTGCCGGGGAGGTAGCGGACCACGAGGATGATCGTGAGGATCAGCAGGGCCCAGAACAGCAGCATGCCGACGGTCATGAAGCCGTAGCCCCAGCCGTTCATGTGATCGCCGTACATCATCGTGGCCCCCTCCTTCTTCCCAGGGCGGGCCGTGTCGCTCCTCGCGCGGTTCGGCTCGTGCCTTCTGGTGGGACGTCTCCACGGTGCTCCCGCGAAAAGGGTGATCGGCAGCGGCCAAAGTCGGCGTTCGGGAGGGTCGAAGGTCCTTCTGCGGAGGCGTTCACTCCAACTCGGGGGCGGGCTCCGGCCTACGTCGAGTCGGTGGGAGGTGGTGTCAGACGGGGGTGATCGGCAGTGAGCGGCGGGGCTGGAAGGTGAAGGCGGCGCCGGTGCTGAAGCGGACGACGGCGACCTCGTCGGCCTCCGGTGCCGGCTGGTCGCGGCGGACGACGGTCGCCCGCCACTCCTGAGTGCCGAGGCCGGTGACCTCGACGTCGAGATGGGGGTCCACGGCGCGGACGACGGTCTGGAGCGCGGTCGTCCACTGGGGGCCGCACAGGGAGATCCAGGCGCCGTCCTCATGCGCCGGGGATGGACGGACGACGACCTTCACACCGTCGAGGTCGGCATAGACGTAGGCCGCGGGATTGAGGATCGGGTGCAGCGCGAGTAGGCGGGCCGCTCCCTCCGCGCCGCGCGGCAGGTCCAAGGCTCGGAGGAGCCGTTCCGCGGCGATTCCAGCGATGCCTGCGAGCTGCTTGCGGCGGATGCGGAGCAGTTCCGTGGCGTCGGCGGCGCGCTTGGCCACGGAGAGCGTGAAGGCCCGGTTGAGCAGGTGCATCTGCAGGCAGACCTCGTCGGCGATCCGGGCCAGGGCGGAACGGGAGAAGGCGGCGAAGTCGAGGTCGGAGAGCAGGGGGCCGGAGTAGTCGGCGAGCCCGTCGTCGGCCGGGTCGATCGGCGCGAGGCCGAGGGTCGCGGCGCGGGAGCGCTCGTTGTCGGCGAGGAGCGGGATGCCCTGCGCGTCCGGGTACGACTCGTCGATGATCACCGTCCACGCGCAGTGGGGGTGCCGGTCGGCGGGGCGGCGGGGCGGCCGGTGGATCGGCCGCACCTGGGCCTTCGGGTTGGTCGCGACCGCGGTCGCGTCGAAGGTGGGGTCCTCGATGTCGTGGCACATGGACCGGACGTAGTCGTCGCCCATCGGCTCCACGTCCATGAGGGCGCCGCAGTGGTCGAGGTGGAACTCGCCGTGCCACCGGTCGTGCACGGTGTAGCGGAAGTCCATGAACTGGGGCGGAGCGCCGATGTCGAGTTGGAGGCCCTTGAAGATGGTCGGGACGTCGCCTCGTCCGGGCACCTCGGGCGCGTAGCCGAGGGCCCGCTGCATCCGCCTCGTGTAGATCGGGCTCGATGCCGCCCACTCCTCGATCGCGATCCGCGCCATCTCCTCCCTTCCGAAGGCGGAGATGCACCACGCCATCCCGGAGCGGTCGATGAGCTGCCCGATCAGGAGCAGTTCGGGGACGACGACCGCGAGCTCCTCGCGGGTCAGGCCGGCGTACCGGCCCGGCGGGTGGGCCATCTGCGGATCTCCTTGGTCTTCGGTCGGGCGGAGGTTGCGGAAGGCGCGACGGACGGCGCCCGGTGCGTCTGGCGGGACGGGGCCGCGTGCCGCGTGCTACCGGCTGCTAGGCCAGGCCGAGCCGCGCGGCCGTCCTGTCCAGGTACTTGACCACCGTCGCCTCGTCGGCGTCCGGTACGCCCCAGATCAGTTCGGAGGCTCCGGCGGCCTCCCAGTCGGCGAAGTCCTCGGGCGCGGGCTTCTTGGCGACGAGGATCCGCACGTCGGGCTCGCCCGCCCGGTCGGCCTCGGCCCACTCCTTGCGCAGGAGGTCGGCCTTCGCGGCGATGCCGGTGTCGGTCGGGGTGGTCATCCAGCCGTCGGCGTTGCGGGCGATCCACTTCATGGTCTTGGGGCCGCCCCCGGCACCGATGATCACCGGGATGCGGCCCTGCGGCGGCTTCGGGTAGGCCCAGCTCGGCCCGAAAGACACGAACTCGCCGTCGTAGGAGGCCTCCTCCTCGGTCCACAGGGCGCGCATCGCCTCCAGGTACTCCTTGAGGACGGTGCGCCGCCTCCCCGCGGGGACGTGGTGGTCGGCCAGCTCGTCGGTGTTCCAGCCGAAGCCGGCGCCGATGGTCAGCCGGCCGCCGGACAGGTGGTCGAGCGTCGCGAGCGTCTTGGCGAGGGTGATCGGGTCGGACTCCACCGGCAGCGAGACCGCGGTCGCCAGGCCGATCCGCCCGGTGACCGCGGCGGCGGTCGCCAGCGACACCCACGGGTCGAGGGTGCGCAGGTAGCGGTCGTCGGGCAGCGCCTCGCCGCCGGTGGGGTGCAGCGCCTCGCGGCGCACCGGGATGTGGGTGTGCTCGGGCACGTAGAAGGTGTCGAAGCCGCGCTCCTCCGCGGCCTTCGCGAGGGCGGCCGGCGTGATGCCGCGGTCCGAGGTGAAGAGCACGACTCCGTTGCGCATGGCGTCATAGTAGAACGCGTTCCACTTAATCTGAAAGAGTGACTGGACAGGTGTCCGGACGCCTGCCCGGATGCCGCGGACTCTTGCCGGGTCGCGCAGTCGGCGTCTAAGGTGGACACATGTCCAGTCAGGTGACCAGCGAACGCGCCGATACTCGGTAACGCGTTCTATTCCCTTTGCACGCAGCCGCGCCCCCGGGCGTGCACACCCGTGGAGAGAAGTCATGACTGCTGCCGAGACCGGGGGGAGCGGGCCGCTCGCCGCGATCCCCGAGGTGAGCATGGCCCTGGACGACCGGAGTCCCGAGGTCCCAGAGATCATCCGGGGCACGGGGCACCTGCCGGAGATGCGGGTCGACCCCATCGGGCTGTTCCACCGCGTCCGCGAGGAGTGCGGGGACGTCGGGCGCTTCCGGCTCGCCGACAAGGACGTCGTGATGGTCAGCGGGGCCGAGGCGAACGAGGTGTTCTTCCGGGCCCCGGACGGCCTGCTCGACCAGGCCGCCGCGTACCCGTTCATGACGCCGATCTTCGGTAAGGGCGTCGTCTTCGACGCGTCCCCGGAAGAGCGCCAGCAGATGCTGAAGAACCAGGCGCTGCGCGGCGACATGATGCGCGGCCACGCGCAGACCATCGAGGCGGAGATCCGCCGCATGGTCGCCGACTGGGGCGACGAGGGGGAGATCGACCTCCTCGACTTCTTCGCCGAGCTGACCATCTACACCACCTCGGCGTGCCTGATCGGCAAGCCGTTCCGCGACGAGCTCGACAGCTCGTTCGCACACCACTACCACGAGCTCGAACGCGGCACCGACGCCATCGCCTACGTCGACGCGTACGCGGAGATCGACAGCTTCCGGCGGCGGGACGAGGCCCGCAAGGAACTGGTCGCCCTGGTCGGGGGGATCATCGACCGGCGCAAGCGGCGGGGCAAGGTGCCCAGGGACCAGCGCGACCTGCTCGACGTCCTCATCTCGCTGGACATGAGCGCCGACTACATCACCGGCATCTTCATCTCGATGATGTTCGCCGGGCACCACACCACCAGCGGCACCGCGTCCTGGGCGATGATCGAGCTCCTGCGCCACCCGGAGATCCTCGCCGACGTGGCCGCGGAGCTCGACGCGCTCTACGCCGACGGGACCGAGGTGTCCTTCCAGGCGCTGAGGTCGATCCCCGTACTGGAATCGGTGCTGAAGGAGACCCTGCGCCTGCACCCGCCGCTGATCATCCTGATGCGGCTGGTCCGCGAGGAGTTCGACGTGCTCGGCAGCACCGTCCCCGCCGGGACGCTGATCGCGGCGTCCCCGCGGGTCTCCAACCGGATCGAGGCCGACTTCCCGAAGGCCGGGGACTTCGACCCGGGCCGCTACATCGACCCCCGGCAGGAGGACCTGCAGAACCGCTGGAGCTGGATCCCGTTCGGCGCCGGAAGGCACCGCTGCGTCGGCAACGCGTTCGCGATGATGCAGATGAAGGCGATCTTCTCCGTCGTCCTGCGCGACTTCTCGTTCGAGCCCGTCGAGCCCCTGGACTCCTACCGGGACGACACGTCCAAGATGGTGATCCAGCTCCGGCAGCCCTGCCGGGTCAGGTACCGCCGGCGCGAGGGAAGGTGAGGCCGATGCGCGTGGTCGCCGACACGAGCGTGTGCCAGGGGCACCAGCTCTGCCAACTGGAGGCCCCCGACGTGTTCGGTTTCGACGCCGGGAACGACGTGGTCGAGGTCCTCGTCGAGCGTCCGGACGAGTCGCGCCGCAAGGACGTGGCGACGGCCGTGAAGTACTGCCCCGCCTTCGCGCTCTCTCTCGAAGAGGATTGAGGAAACGACGTGAGCGACTCCAGCGACCTGACCCGCGCCGAGATCGAGGAGTTCTGGGACTCCTGGCTGGCGGCCAACCGCGAGGCCGAGCGGACCGGCGACTGGCGCGTGCTGGCCGAGTCCTACGCCGAGGACGCGACCTACGGCTGGATGTACGGCCCCGACGAGCACTTCATGGCCGTCGGCCGCGACCAGATCCGGGACTGGGCGATCGGCATCGAGATGGACGGCCTCGACGGCTGGCACTACGACTACCAGGCCACCGTGATCGACGAGAAGAAGGCGATGATCGTCGGCTTCTGGAAGCAGCGCTCGGGGATCGTCAACGACGAGACGGGCCGGGAGTACGAGGTCCTCGGGATCGGCGGCTCCTGGTTCGGCGTGGCGCGGCAGGCCGAGGGGCCCGACGCCGGCCAGATCAAGATCGCCTGGCAGCGCGACTGGTTCGACATGCCCTCGACCGCCCACACGTTCATGCAGATCATCGAGTCCGGCAAGGCGCCCGAGACCCTGCTGAAGCGGATGAAGGTGGCCGGGCACGGCGTCCCCGGCCACTACCACTACGACGAGCTGACCTCGACGCTGTGGCCGCCGCCGGTCGAGCGCGGCGACCACCTCACCCAGGAGCCTGGAGGCTCTCCGGAGGCGGCGCGGTGACCGGTCCCGCGGCCGTCCGCGTCCTGCACGTGGCCACCGGCAACGTCGGCCGCATCGCCCTGGGGCAGCTCATCGAGGACCCCCGCTTCGAGCTGGTCGGGCTGGTCGTGTCGAATCCCGAGAAGGTCGGGCGGGACGCCGGCGAGCTCGCCGGCCTCGACGTGGTCACGGGGGTCGCGGCCACCGCCGACCTGGAGGCGGCGCTCGCCGCCAAGCCGGACTGCACCGTCTACTGCGCGATCGGCGAGACCCGGTTGTCCGGCGCCCTTTCCGACATCGGGACGATCCTCGCCGCGGGCAGCGACATCGTCGCCTCCTCGCCGGTGCCGCTGATCTACCCCTGGGGGCTGCTGCCGGACCGCATGATCCGTCCCGTCGAGGACGCCTGCCAGGCGGGCGGGACGAGCCTCTTCGTCACCGGCGTGGACCCCGGCTGGGTCAACGACCTGCTGCCCTTCGCGATCGCCAGCACCTGCCAGCGGGTGGAGAAGGTCGTCTGCTCGGAGATCGCCGACTACGCCACCTACGACGGCGGTCCGGTCCTGTTCGACTTCATGGGCTTCGGCCGCCCCCTGACGGACCTGCCGAAGATCCTGCGGCCGGGGATGCTCGCCGCGTCGTGGGGCGTCAGCCTCCGGATGCTGGCCCGCGGTTTCGGCTTCGAACTCGACGAGATCACCGAGTGGCACGAGCGGGAGCCGGCGCCGGAGGCGTTCGACGTGGCCGCCGGGCACATCCCCGCGGGCGGGATGGCGGCCGTGCGGTTCCAGATCCGGGGCGTCGCCCGCGGCAGGGAGGTCCTCGTCGTCGACCACACGACCAGGCTCCGCGGCGACCTGCGCCCCGACTGGCCGCAGCCGGCGCAGGACGGCGGCTCCTACCGGCTCGAAATCGTCGGCGAACCGTCCTACCGCGTCGACGTCTGCCCGACCAGCGCCAAGGGCGACCACAACTACGCCGCGATCGCCGCGGGCGCCGGGCGCATCGTCAACGCGATCCCCGAGGTCGTCGCGGCGCCGCCGGGCCTGCGGACGCCGCTCGACCTGCCGTTCGGCACCGCCCGCGGCGTCTTCGCGACGGCACTGGCCGACTAGACACCCCCGACGGAAAGGGCACGAGCGATGGGACGTGTGGACGGGAAGGTCGCCCTGATCAGCGGGGGCGCCCGCGGCATCGGCGCGGCCAGCGCCCGGGCCCTGGCCGCCGAGGGCGCCCGGGTCGTGATCGGCGACCTCCTCGACGAGGAGGGCAAGGCCGTCGCGGACGAACTGGGCGACGCGGGCCGCTACGTCCACCTCGACGTGACAAGCGCCGAGGACTGGACGGCGGCCGTCGAGACCGCCGTCCACGAGTTCGGCGCGCTGCACGTGCTGTTCAACAACGCGGGGATCGCCAACGGCGCGGCGATCCAGCGGTTCGGCACGGAGAAGTGGCAGCAGATCATCGACGTCAACCTCACCGGCCCGTTCCTCGGCATCCGCGCGGCCGCCGACGCGCTGATCGCCGCCGGGGGCGGGTCGATCATCAACAACTCCTCCATCGAGGGCCTGCGCGGCACCTCCTGGGCGCACGGCTACGTGGCCTCGAAGTGGGGGCTGCGCGGCCTGACCAAGTCGGTCGCCGTGGAGCTCGCCCCGCACGGCGTCCGGGTCAACTCGCTGCACCCCGGGCTGATCCGGACGCCGCTCACCGAGGGCATCCCCGACGACATGGTCCCGATCCCGCTCGGACGCCCCGGCCTCCCCGAGGACGTCGCCTCCTTCGTCGTCTTCCTCGCCAGCGACGAGTCGTCCTTCGCCACCGGCTCGGAGTTCGTCGTCGACGGAGGCACCGTCCAGCAGATCCCGCACAAGAGCTGACGCGCGGCAGGCGCTCCGCCGCCGTCCGACCGGACCGAGAGACCAGAGACGGACCGATGAACTCACATACCTCCCCCGGACTGGCCGTCCCCCAGGTCGTCCCCGCCGCGGATCTCCCTGACGACGCCGAGCGGTTCGACGTCGTGGTGGTGGGGTTCGGGATCGCCGGCGGGTGCGCCGCGCTGGAGGCCGCGCGCTCGGGGGCCCGGGTGCTGCTGCTGGAGCGGGCCGCCGTCCACGGCGGCACGTCGAGCATGTCCGGCGGGCACTTCTACCTCGGCGGCGGCACCGCGGTGCAGCGCGCCACCGGTCAGGAGGACTCGGTCGAGGCGATGGCGCGCTACCTGACGGCGACCTCCAAGGACCCCGACGAGCGGAAGATCCGGGCCTACTGCGAGGGATCGGTCGCCCACTTCGATTGGCTGGAGGCGCTGGGCTTCGAGTTCGAGCGGTCCTACTTCCCCGGCAAGGCGGTGATCCAGCCCGGGACCGAGGGCCTGATGTTCACCGGCAACGAGAAGGTGTGGCCGTTCCGCGAGGAGATCCGCCCGGCGCCCCGGGGGCACAAGGTGCCGGTGCCCGGCGACACCGACGGCACGAAGATGGTCATGGACCTGCTGCGCGACCGGGTCGAGGAGGCCGGGGTCGAGGTCCGCTACGAGACCGGCGCGACCAACCTCGTGGTCGACGGCGGCGGCGCGGTCACCGGCGTCGCCTGGAGGAACTTCGACCGGTCCGGGGTCCTCGCGTGCGGCGCGGTGGTGCTCGCGGCCGGCGGCTTCGTGATGAACCCGGACATGGTCGCGGCCTACACGCCGGCGCTCAGCGAGAAGCTGTTCACGCTGGGCAGCACCTATGACGACGGCCTCGGCATCCGGCTGGGGCAGTCGGCCGGAGCCGCGCTGGAGCACATGGACGAACCCTTCATCACCGCGCCCTTCTACCCGCCGTCCTCACTGGTGAAAGGCCTCATCGTCAACAAGCGCGGCGAGCGGTTCGCGGCCGAGGACGGCTACCACGCGCGCACGTCGTACTTCGTCCTCAAGCAGCCGGACGCCGCCGCCTACCTGATCGCCGACAGCGACCACATGGAGGAGCAGCGGATGCCCCTGGTGGTGTTGAAGGACGGCTACGAGACGATCGAGGAGATGGAGGCGGGCCTGGGGCTCCCCTCCGGCTCGCTCGCCGCGACGATGGCGCGGTACAACGAGTACGCCGCGCGAGGCGAGGACCCCGACTTCCACAAGCACCCCGACTGGCTGGCGCCGCAGACCAACGGCCCCTGGGGCGTCTACGACCTCACCCTCGGCACCGCCCTCTACGCCGGCTTCACGCTCGGCGGCATGGCCACGACGGTGGACGGCGAGGTGCGGCGGGGGGACGGGTCGGTCATCGGCGGGCTCTACGCGGCCGGAGCCTGCGCGTCCAACATCGCGCAGGACGGCGCCGGTTACTGTTCGGGGACCCAGCTCGGCGAGGGGTCGTTCTTCGGACGCAGGGCCGGGCTCGCCGCCGCCGCACGGGGGCGCGGCACAGCGCGATGAAGGCGAGACGGGTCGCTCCGCTGCCGGAGGCGGCCGAGAATGTCGGCGCCGTCGCCTAACCTCTCGGCATCCGAGCAGCGGGAGGCAGGGTGGCCACCTTTGTCCTGGTCCACGGCGCCGGCGATGTCGGCTGGTACTGGCATCTGGTCGAAGCCGAACTGCGTGCGCGCGGGCACGAGGCCGTCTCGCCGGACCTCCCCTGCGACGACGACTCGGCCGGCCTGGTCGAGTACGCCGACACCGTGGTCGAAGCGGTCGGCGACCGGACCGATCTGGTCCTGGTCGCGCAGTCGTTCGGCGGCTTCACGGCCCCGCTCGTCTGCGGCCGGGCGGCGGTTCGGCTGCTCGTCCTGGTCGCGCCCATGATCCCGGCGCCCGGAGAGCCGCCCGGCGACTACTGGGCCAACACGCGATACGGCCAGGAGGAGCGGGAGAGCCACGACGGCACCGTCGCCGTGTTCTACCAGGACGTCCCGGCGGAGCTCGCGGAGGAGGCGATGCGGCGGTCGCGGGCCCAGTCCGAGGCCCGCATGGGGGAACCGTCGCCGCTGCGGGCCTGGCCCGACGTCCCCACGCGGGTGCTGATCTGCCGCGACGACCGCCTGTTCCCCGCCGGCTACCTGCGCCGCGTCGCCCGCGAGCGCCTGGGCGTCACCCCCGACGAGATCGACGGCGGGCACACACCCGCGCTGAGCCGACCCCGCGAACTGGCCGACCGCCTTGAGGCCTACGCCGCCGAACAGGGCCTCCACGGCGCCCCCCGGGCGAGCGCCTCCCCTTGATCACGGCGCGGTCGCCGGGGCCGCGCTGAACCCCGGTCCGGTCACGGGGCGGCCGGTCGTTCGCGGCGGCTCATCTGGCCCCTGGTTCCAGGGGGTCGGACACGCGCAGCAGGACGGGCCAGGTCAGCGGGCCGACGATCCCGTCGTCGTCGACGCGGCCCCACCGCTGCACCGCCTTCACGGCCGCCTCGGTCGTGGCGTCGAACGTGCCGCTGATGGAGACCTCCGGGTGGCTGCGCGCCAGCAGCAGCCCCTGCATGGTCTCCACGTCCTCGCCGGTGTCACCTCTGGCCAGCATCGGGAGGTTCCTCACCATCTTCTCCGTCCAGTCGTCGTCGTAGGCGGGCCGGCCGTAGCCGGCGATGTCGGCGGCGCCGCGGATGCGGCGCTTCACGGCGTCGTCGGTGTTGCCCTCGATCGCTTGCAGCCGCCCGCCGCCGAGCGAGAACTCGACCAGGCCGACATGGTCGATCGCCGATATGTCGTCGGTGCCGCCCCAGTCGAAGAACACGATGTCGCCGGGCTTCGCGGCGTTCACGTTCTCGACCGTCCCGCTGTGCCAGCGCCCGATCCTCTGGAAGTCCCGCGCGTGCCACACGGTGTAGGCGCGGTCCCCCGCCGGCAGGACGGCCTTGGCGTTCCCGCTGTGCCGCGCCCAGTAGGTGACGGCCATGTCGCACCAGCCCGCGCGGAGGTACTCGTCGCCGTGCCTTGAGGCGTACTCCCGGGTGATGGGGTTCGGCCGCCCGGACATGCCGATCGTGCTGCGGGCCTCGGCGACCATCTTCACCGCGGTCATCGCTCCTTCCCCTCCTCGCCGACCGGCGGGCCGCGGAAGAACCCGTCGCGGTCCGGCGGGCCGTAGAGCCTTTCGAGGACCTCCCGCTCGTCGGGCTCGGTGGGGGCGTGGACGGCGGGGTGGACGTCCACCTCGTCCATGTGCTCTATCTCCTGGTTCATGGGGGTCCTCCTGGTTCGTTCGCGTGCATCCGGCTTCGCTGGGCCGCCGGGCGCGGCGGCGGTGACGCTCCCGGCACCGTCCGCTACCTCGAGTCTGCGGCTGGGCGGGGCCGTTCCCATCCAGCCGATCAGGGACAGACCTGTGGCCTGACCAGCAGTTCTTGCGCTCGTCCACGGCCCGGCGCCGGCCCGCGCGGACGGGGCGGCGGCCAAAGATCGCAAGCGTGCCTTCGGCGGCCCGGCGTCCGGCTACGGTGAGCGAACTACCTCTGGGAGAGCGGGAGCGCAGGGTGGCAGGCAACGAGCACGAATCGATCGTCCAGATCCGCGACGACGTCCCGGCGTCCGCCCGGGTGTACGGGTGGGCGCTGGGCGGCAAGGACAACTACCAGGTCGACCGCGACTTCGCGTTGAAGACCGCGCCGGCCTTCCCCGAGTCGATCGACATCACCCGGCAGAACCGGCTGTTCCTGTACCGGGCGGTGCGCTACCTGGCGGCCGAGGCCGGGATCCGGCAGTTCCTGGACATGGGGTGCGGGCTGCCGACCGACAACAACGTGCACCAGGTCGCCCAGCGGTTCGCGCCGGACGCCCGCGTCGTCTACGTCGACCACGACCCCATCGTGCTCGCGCACGCCCGCGCCCTGCTGGGCGGCGACGGGTCCACCGTCGTCATCACCGCCGACTTCCGCGATACGCAGGCCATCCTGGCCGAGCCCGAGGTCGAGCGCCTGATCGACTTCGACGAGCCGCTGGCGGTGCTGTTCCTGTCGGTCGGCCACCACCTGACCGACGCCGACGACCCGCGCGGGATCATCCGCACGGTCATGGACCGGGCGGTGCCCGGCAGCCACCTCGCGTTCTCCCAGATCGTGTGCTCCGACCCCGACCGCGCCGCTGACCTGGACGCCCGGATGAGCGCGGCCGGCATCCCGTGGCAGAACCGCAACCGCGACGAGGTCGACGCGCTCCTGAGCGACGGCCTGGAGCCGGTCGAGCCCGGCCTGGTCAACCTGATGCAGTGGCGGCCCGACCCCGACCAGCCGCCCCTGCCCCCCGTCCCGGAGGAGCTCACCCCTTTCGTCGGGGCCTCCAAGATGGGACGCGACTTCTGCGAGTATGGCGGCGTCCTCCGCAAGCCCTGAACGCCGGCGGAGAACGACCGGGCCCGGCCACCCGCGCGCCCCGAGCGCGGGCAGCGCGGCTGCATGCTGGAGCTGAGCTGGGACGGTCAGGAACCGCTGCTGCTCGACGACGGCACGGAGCGCACATACCTG
>NZ_JBEUPD010000038.1:0-82568 GCF_040492135.1 Actinomadura sp. NPDC000600 | reverse complement strand
ACCTGGGCGTCCAACACCTTGGACATCTCGCTGACCTGGCTCTTGGAGATGCCCTTGATGCCCATCTGCTCCACCAGCTTGTCCACCCGCCGCGTCGAGACGCCCAGCAGATAGGACGTGGCCACCACCGAAACCAGGGCCTGCTCGGCCCGGCGACGCCGCTCCAGCAGCCACTCGGGGAAGTAGGACCCCGACCGCAGCTTGGGGATCGCCAGCTCCACGGTGCCGGCGCGGGTGTCCCAGTCACGGGACCGGTAGCCGTTGCGGCGATTGACCCGCTCATCAGAGCGGGTCCCGTAACCGGCGCCGCACACCGCATCGGCCTCCGCGCTCATCAGCGCCTCGGCCATCGCCTTGACCATCGACCGCAGCAGATCCGGCTCACACGCCCCGATCTGCTCGGCAATCCACTCGGCAGGGTCCACACTGTTGTCCGCGGCCATCGCGTTGACTCCTTCTTCTTGATCATCCATCTCGAAGGATCTACGCGGTGGCCGTCTCACGTCACGACGCCACGCTCTTCACCTGCGGAAACTCGTACACCACCTCCATGGACGCAACCGTAGGTGCCTCCAGTCGGCCGGTCCGGCCGGTCATGGCGATAGTGGGTAACCGCCGCACGGCACCATTCATGTCGCAGTGCCCGGTGGCAGTTGGACCACAGTTTCGTTCGGGTCGGACGGCCGGTATGCCAGAGATCCCAGATCTCCCGAGCACCATGCGGGACGGGATCGCTGACGCCGCTGGCCGGTCCCGAGCCGGCCGAGGCGCGTCGCGGTCACGGTCGGCGACACCATGTTGCTCGTAGGTACCGCGCGCCCGTTTCGGTCGACGAGGTGGACCATCGCTCGGAGGTAGCGTCGCCGGGCTGAAGTCTGCTTTTAAGTGTCCGCACCTACAACTGTTGCCGGTTCACTGCAGTGGCCACGCCAACACGTGACGCGACGCCGATCTTGGTGAATATTTTTGACAGATGGGTCTCAACCGTTCGCACGCTCAGATAGAGCCGTCCGGCTATCTGTTGGTTGCTGTGGCCGTCTGCGACCAGGAGCGCGATTTCCCATTCGCGGGGGGAGAGTCCGAGGAAGGCCTCACCCTTCCTAGCTGTAGCCTTGCCCGACCTGCTCGCTCCCGGTATCCGGACGCCGAGCCGTCGCTGCTCCCGGACGGCCTGCGCGTGCAGCGCCCGCATCCCGCACGACTCGAAGACCTCCGCCGCGGCGCGCAGCCTCTCGCGGGCTGGGGCGCGCTGGCCCGCCACCCCATACGCGGTCCCGGCGGCCAGCTCGGCGCGCCCTGCGTCCGGTCGGCGTCCCGCCGCAGTGAGGATCTCCGCGGCTTCAGCGGCAGTCCTTGCGGCGAGTGCCGGGTCGGTGCAACGGATCGCGTGGGCCTCGGCGAGCCTTGCCACCCCGATGTCGCCGCCGAGCTCGGGTGTGGTGAGGGTGGCGGCGATGTCGGCCCACTTGCGCGCTTGGTCTGAACGGTCCTGGCCGGAGCGTATGGACGCCAGTGTCTCTGCGCACATTACGAGGGTGCTCCGGTCGAGGCGTGGGGAGACAACGTCGCTGCACGCCTCGATTAACATGTCGGCGCCCTCTTCCTGTCGTCCGGCGTTGATCAAGGCGTAGGCGTGGGCAACGTGAGCCATTTGCGTCCACCACTCGCCGGAACCGTGGTCCTGTGCGACGGCCTCGGCGCCGAGTTGGACTGCGTGGTCGTGGTCACCCCTCCAGCTCGTGAGGAGGCACTGCTCGGTCAGCCCGTACGCGAGCACCTCGGCGGAGCGCAGCTCACGCCCGACTGCAGCGGACTCGTCGGCGGACGCCGTGGCCTCGCCGATCCGGCCGATCAGCGCGAGCGCCCGCGCCTGCGCGGCCAACATGTAGCCGAGGATGTAGGTCTGCCCCTGCGCCCGCGCGATCGTGATGAGCCGCTCGACGTGTCTGAGCGCGCTGTCGTACATGCCAATAAATGTTTCCGCCCTCACCAGCCAGAGGGCGTTTTCCAGGCAGTCGGCCAAGTCGATATCGGTCGCTGTGGACAAGAGCCGGTCGGCAGTGTCGATGTACGCGATCGCGTCAGCGATGTCGCCAGCGGCATAGGCCGCCATCGGGCGCATCGAGGCGACGGCCGCAGCCAGCCCCGGTCCCCGCTCCGGGGCACTGTTGGCAATTGTATCGAGGACTGCCCGTGCCCCGAGGATATCGGCGCGTTGCATGCGATCGGAGACGAGTCTGAGGCGGAGTAGGACAGCCTCGGGCATCTGCCGGTCAGTGATGCGGCGTAGCTCGTCCAGCACGATGGCCCGCGACTCGTGGATGCGGCCGAGTTGCCGCTCCATGACGGCGCACAGCTGAATGGTGCGTGCGCGGCGGGCAGTGTCGGTAGCGGGCAGCAGGCCGAGTAGAGTTCGCGCGGTCTCGAGGCCCGTCGCTGCATTGCCGCTCACCGCCTGTACATGCGCTAGTTCCAGAAGCAGTTCAAGCCGGTCGGCAACAGCGTCGGCCTCTTCCGGCAGCAGCGCTAGCGCAGCCTCCAGCCAGTACGCGGCGGTTCTGGGTGCCTGGAGCGAGACGACGCGGGCCGCGTCGACTAGCGTTCCGATCGCGGTGCGGTCGCCGAACCGCGCCGACCGCACCACGTGGTGGGCCCGGACGGAGGTGGGTGCGCCCACCTCTGCGAGGTGCTCAGCCAGGCGTGCGTGCGCGGCGACCCGCCACCCCGCAGCCGTTGACGCGTACACCACGTGCCGCACCAGCGGATGCCGGAACCGGAACCGGCCGCCGGGCGCGGGACGTACCACGTCGTGCGCGGTCAGCACATCCAGCGCAGCGAGCGCGGCGGCCTGGTCGATCTCGGCGGCGACCGCAGCGAGTGAAGGTTCGAACACATCGGCGGCGACGGCGGCACCTCGTGCCAAGAGTAGCGCCTGCTCGGGTAGCGTTCTCAGCTCCACTTGCAGTGCGGTCCGCACGGCGGGTGGGACCCCTGGTAGAGAGGCGATCTTGTCTTGCCACTCGGCGCCGTCACTTGCGGAGGACGCGTCATCTTGCTTCATCCGGACTAGCGCTTCCAGGTAGAAGGGATTTCCCCCGGTTGCCTTGTAAAGCGCCTCGCGGTATGTCTGGCCTACGTCGGGGCCGAGGAACTCCTCTACTTCGCTCTGCGTAAGCGGGTTGACCGCCACGTATGTGCCCTGCGGGCCGGCCGCAGCGACCAAGGCGGCGAGTCGCGGCGATGCCTGTGCGGGTCGGTAGGCCACTGCCACCAGCAGCCGGGCGCGCGGGGGGTGCCGGACGAGGTGGTCGAGAAGTTCGATGGTGGCGTCGTCGGCCCAGTGCAGGTCATCCAGGATTAGAACGAGCCCGCCCGGCGGGCCGGCCAGCTCCTCCAACAGGTGCCGGATAGTGCGGTGAAGCTGGTACCGAGCGACATGCGACGACGCCGCAGGCGGCGTAGCCGCCGGGCCGATACCGCCGAGGGCGGGGAACACAGCGCCGAGCAGTTGCAGTGCGACAGGCCCGAGCTCTGGGGCGCGCTCCTCAAGCTGGTCGTCGAGAGCATCCACCACGGCGCCGAACGGCATTTCCTGTTCGAACTCGGCGGCGCGGCCCGCTAGGAACGGCAGCCGTCGTGTGGTCGCGCCGTCCGCGAGTTCGTTGAGCAGCCGAGTCTTCCCGGCGCCTGGCTCCCCGACCACGGCGACGAACCCGAAGCCCGGCGCGTCGAGGGCGCGGCCGAGCGCGTGGAGGGCGTCCCCGCGACCCACCAGTTTCCCCTGCCCGGGCAGGGGATCAGGCCAGCGCTCGCGTAGAGAGAGAGCCCTTGAGCGCACGGCCGTGTTCCGAGCGGTCTGTGGTGGTCCAGGAGTGGGAGGTGAGCTGATCTGCTCTGGGGAGGGTGTCTCACTTGACATGAGCGCGCGGGCATGGGCGGTTTGCCGCCAGTCGGAGGGGCTGCAGGCATAGGCCGCGTGACGGAGAAGCTGGTGACGGAAGGCGAATCGGCCGCCCGTGACGGGCTGGATGATGCCGTGGGCGCACAGATCGTCTACCGCGTTCTGGGCTGTTTGTGGTGACAGTTCGGCAACGGCTGCGGCGTGCATAACCTCGAAGTCTCGACCGATCACTGCGGCCGCCCAGGCGACCTGCAAGGCAGATGTCGAAAGCAGGCGCAGTTCGAGCGTCAGCACGGTGGCAAGGTGGGGCGGTAGCATGGGCGCCCGTTGCGATGGCAAGGCGTACGGCAGGGACTCCAAAACATCGTCTTGGCACTGGGCCATTCGGCCCAGTGCCTCAAGGTACAGAGGATTGCCTTGACTGGCGCGGTACAGCGCCTGCTGCTGATCCGGGCTTATGTACGAGCCCAGACGGCTGAGCAGGTCTTCTCCTTGGTCCGGTGTCAGCGCAGGAATCGTAATCGAGGTGTATTTCAGTTCGGCAGCTTTGATCAATGCGGTCAACCGCGCTGATGCCTGGCCGGAGCGGTAGGCCACCGCCACCAAGATCTTCGCAAGCGGTGGATGGCGAACCAGGTCGTCAAGCAGCGCGAGGGTGGTGCTGTCAGCCCAGTGAAGGTCATCCAAAATCAACACCAGGCCAGACGGTGCGGCCAACTGCTCCAGGAGTCGCCTGACGGTGGGCCGCAACAGAAGTCTTGCACCCTCCTCGCCTTCGCCCTCGGGTGCCTCGCCCCTGTCTGGCGCTTCGGTGACATCTGGGGTGGCATGCCGGTCCGCTGCGTGGGCGAGCTCCGCCAGAAGTTCCTGGACTGGACCTGCCAGGGCGGGCCTGTTGTGGGGCAGATAGCCGTCGAGAGCATCAGCGACTGCTCCCCACGGCTGTGCGGGCTGTACTGGCGGCGCCTGACCCATCAGCACGAGCCATCGCGTGCCCGCGACGTCCGCCAACGCTCTCAGCAAGCGAGTCTTGCCAGCCCCCAATTCGCCGGTCAGGGCGAGGAACGCAAATCCATCCTGCTCGACCGTCGCCAACGCGCGATCGAACTCAGCACGGATGTCGCCCTGGCCGATCAGTGGAAGTTGACCGAATGCATGCGGCGGTTGGCTCTGTTCAGAGATGGTGACACCTCCAGAGCGCCGATCCTGCCCGCTTCGGCATGGCGCTCGATGAAGCGTGCGCGTGGCTCCTGAGCCGGAAGTCGATCGACGAAGTCATCGCCCATCCTCATGCATCTCGATCACTCGCCAAGCGCTGCTCCACCGACGCTGATCCTCGTCATTGCCTCCGCAAGCTCTCACGAAGGCGATGAGATAGTGCAGCTTGGTGGTGAACGGCGTAGCCCCCGCACGTCGTCCACCGGTCAGTTTGTGGGCGGTGGCGTGCGAGAACACGCCACCGGAACGTTTGGCCAGTTCCCGGGTCGGAGGACGACCGGCCCATCGCCAGTACCTCCGCAAAACAAGGTCCAACTCCGCGAAGGTGCTCGGCCGGGGCACCTCCGTAAGGGGATCCGGCTTGTGATTATGTGCTTCGACGTCCTCCGGGGGCCTCGGTAAACCATCTAGCTCCCGCGATACAGGCGTCATGAAAACGTCGACCTGTTCTGACTCCAAAAGACTCGTCGATCGCGGCCGTGTGAGATGGCGACGTTGCACGGCCTCTTCATGCGCCATTTTGAAGACGGGGATCTGAGCTGGCAGCATTCCCAGTGGCTCCAGCACGCGTGGGCATTCGCGCCAGTTCGGCAGGGGGGCATGCGGATCGATAAGCTGTCGAAGGGCTGGTACCAACTGTCGCGGCAGATCATGCTGCGGACGTGCTTGAACCAGCCCTACGACCAACTCTTCGAACGGCACACCCTCTACGGGGTGATTCATCGCCGTGGGTCCGCTGCGCTCAGGCCCGCCGCTGACGGACTGAGGCAGCGGCGAGTTGCCCCAGTGAGGCACCTACCGCCAGCGTCACCACGGTGCCCATTGGTCCCGGTGCTCCCTGCAGCAGGAACGCAAACCCTCCGCATGCATTGATCACATGCGCTAACGGGACCGGCCAGGCCGGAACCTCGTCGACTTGCAGTGTCAGTTTCATCTCGCCTTCCGCACGGTCTTGGGATCCATGACGGGGCGCCGACCGACCGCATCCCACCGACCAGATCTCCCACAACCGGGCCGAGCGGAGGAGGCACCTTGCGCATCATCGTGGCCTACGTCATGGAAGCGCGGAAGGGCTTGATGGGGGTATTTACGTATCTGCACACACTGTTACGCGCCTGACCAGGGCAGACGTAACCGGCCGTTGTAAAAATCTGTCTACTGCCGTCTCTTCGGGTAATCGTTACGCTGATCAGCTGCGCAGAAGGCAGGGTTCGCCACGATGCCACCGGGCCGGAACTCGGGGGATCGTAGACCTCAGTCGCTTGGACGCCCCTTCGGTCTTGGGATCCGATGACAGCGCACCGACGGCCATGACGGGGTCAAGCCCGGACTCCCACCCGGGCTCCCCGTCCTCCACAACATCCATCGGGCGGTGGCCCCGAACGACGGCTACCGTGGGTCACGTGTTGTCGAGGCGGCAGGCTGTCAATTGCGGGAGAGCGTAACGGGTTCGATCTTCCCCAAGCTGTGCCGTGGTGGGGCGAAGGGCGCTCGCTGACCTGCGGCGATGGCGAGAAGCGGCTTGTCCTGGCCCTGATCGGTCGTGTTCACACCGAAGAGGCCACTGGTTCGAACCCAGTATCGCCCACGTTTTGCCAGGTCAGAGGCTTGCTCGAATGAAGAGCAGGCCTCTTTGGCGTTGTCGCAGCTCCGAAGAGGTCACGGGTTCCGAACCGGTAGCGCGCGACCTCGCCCCCCGGGCCTTCTCCGCCTCCGGGGCAGGCCATGAGTGGTCCGGTGGGAGGGGTTTGGGAGATCATCTTTCTCCCACCGTGAACGAGGCCACAAGAAGACCGCACTAACGGTCACTCTGTGCAGTCGAAGGCGGGCTGAGTGGTCGCAGCATGTCCGCTCGGGTCCACCAGCCGGGTTTGGCTGTCGTGCGCTTGGCGGCATGTCCAACAGGTCGGGTGCCCAGGGTGGCCCCACATCCTGCTTTGGCCGGGTGCAGTTGGCAGGGCACCTGGATCGTCTGGAAACGCCGCCGCTGCTACGCAAAACCGTCCGACCGCCCGGGGAAGGCCCGCTGGACCGGCACGGCCTATACCGACTCCGGCTTCGCGCTCATCCACGCATGGCGGGAAGTCCTGCTGTGTGCCGACCCGTCTGTCCCAGGGCCCAACGAGCCGTCCGCTACCTGGCCATGACCGGGGGAGCCGCCACCTCCACCGTCCAGCCCGGCGGCACCGTCATTACCCGCGTCGGCGCCCCACACCACCGGATCAGCCACCTGGCATCCGGATGTCGGGTTTTAGGACGCTCGTGACAGACCGGCTCAGACGGTGGGTGAACGGCCTCGGCTAGATGAACTGTCGAGGCCGAGGGTAGTACTGGGCCGGTCGCGGGCGTGTCAGGTGACGTGGTTCCTGTGCTCACTTCCCGTGAGCGGTGACGAAGATCGAGAGCGTCACCGGGTTGCCGACTGTTGCCTCCCCATCCGCCAGGGTCTGAGATACCGCTGTCAGGACTTGGATCGCGGTCGCATAGTCGTTGGGTGCGGCAGTCTGGAATGCTGACGCATCCGGCCAGACGATTACCTGAACTTGGTGGCCCGTCTGAAGCAGCCCCTCCCAGAGGGAATCCTCCAGGGCGTCCCAGACGTGGCTGCTTGACAGAGGCGGGTCCAACGGAAATGTCGACCGGACCGCCTCGAAGAAGGTCGTGCGATCCGCTGCGCCTGACAGCAGATAAACGATGGCGCCCTCGTCGCGCGCGGTCCTCACCAGCGCACCGGCTTCAGCGTGATCGACGGCAGTCACCCCAGGTCGGAATTCCATGATCACAACGTAGTCACCCGAGGTCACCCTGATGGACGTTCTTCAAGTTCCCGGTGCCCGCTGGCCCCTCGCGTCCTGCTCTGCTGCGCTCGGGTTTGCGGGCCTTGAAGCGGCTGATGGTTTGCTCGTAGTGCGGGCGGTCTCGGCGATGAGCTGACCGTCGTCGGTCCGGCTTCGACGCGGCGCTTTTCTGCGAGGCGCTCTCCTGCTCGCTAGTTGCGGTGGCCGTGAACGTTCATCAGGTTATGGCATGCCGAACCGGGTCAGTTTCGAGGGACGTAGACTGTTTCAACCCAGGCAGGTGGGGGCGGCGGGTCGGCGCCGATGAGCGCGGCGATGAGGCGCGATGACGACGGCGCTTCGGGCCACGGGGTGAAGCCGTCGGTCAGCACGATCACGACACCGGGTCGTTCGGGCCGGTCGAGGGCCGCCCGGATGCCGACCCGCATGTCGGTGCCGCCGCCGCCTTCGAGCGCGACCTGCTGCGCGGACGTCACCCGCCTCGCGGTGTGCACGTCGGCGTCGCAGGCGAGCACGGTGATCCGGTTCCCGCCGATGCCGACCTCCCGCAGGACGCCGGTCACCTCGGCGAGGGCCGCCGCGAGGTCGTCCTCGCCCATGGATCCGGAGGTGTCGATGACGATCGCGACGACCGGCAGCGGGCGTCGCAGGCTCGGCAGGACGACGCCGCGCAGCGCGGCGGTGCGGCGGGACGGGCGGTGGAAGGTGTAGTCGACCCCTCCGGCCGCCCAGGCGACCGCCTCTCTCACGGCACCGGCGAGCACGCGGCGCCAGTCGACCGCCGGTTCGAGGACCTGCTCCGCCCAGCGTTGCCAGCCTCCCGGAAGGGAACCGCGGTTGCGCTGGTGGGCGCGCATGGCCTCGGCGGTGTGGCGGCGGAGTGCCTCGGCCTCGACTGTGCTGACGCCCCCCGGCCCGCCGGGTCCGACGATCTCCCAGTCGCCGGGTGAGCCATGGGCACCGGAGCCGCAGTCGGAGCACCGGGCCGACGGCGGCAGGTGGGGGAGGTACTCCTCGAACAGCCGTCCGGTCTCCAGCCCGAAGTCGCCGGGTGCCACCCGGCCCTCGGGAAGTTCCAGCCCGTCAGCGAGCAGGTCGTCGTTGATCTCGCAGTCCTGGGCGACGTTCAGGCGGGCCCGGTCGCGGCGGTCGGCGGTCGGCAGCAGGTCCGCACGGCCGTGATGGTTCCGCAGCAGGTGTGCCACCTCGTGGATCCACACGCCCGCCAGTTCGGGGACGGAGGTCGCCGCGACGAAGGACGGTGACACGTAGCACCGCCAGTGCCGATCGACGCCCATGGTCGGCACCGCGTCGCTCGGTACGACCGTCAGCGAGTAGAGCGCCGAGGCGAGATAGGGCCGGTCGGTGGCCGCACGGTACCGTGCCGCGAGCAGTTTGACCCGGTCGAGGTCGGCCATGGTCAGGAGCCGCCCGGCAGCGCGCCGGACAACTGGAGCAGGTCGAGGAACGCGTCGATGCCGGCCGGGACCGGCCAGTCGGTGTCGCGCAGCGCCGCCAGGTCCGCGGCGGCCCGGGCGGCGACGTCGGGGACCCCGGCCTCGACGGCCTTGGCCAGCACCGTCCACCCCGCCTCCCAGCGTCGCCGGGTGAGGTCGCTCTGCACCGCCGAGACGACGGCCGTCAAGAAGGCGAGTTGCCGGTCGCCCCGCGCCGGCAGTGCGAAGGCGTCCGGATCGGCTAGGACGCGATCCGGATCGGGCAGGTCGAGCTGTTCCAGGTAGTTGAGCAGTTCCAGGCCTGCGCCGTCGCCGACCGCGCCTATGAGGGCGGATGCGACCACCTTCTGCTCGGCGCCGGTGGCGTAGCCGACCGCCAGCAGCCGCAGGGCCATCTCCCAGGTTCGCGGCGACGGCCAGGCGAGGCCCCGGCTTTCCGCGTCGCCGGGCAGGTGGTGGGTCAGGCCGGGCCGGGCGGTGAGGAACCCGGAGATCGTCCCGCGGGCGCGGGCGACCGCGCTGGGCACCTTGGCAGGGTCGACGACGGGTACGGGCACGGCAGGCCAGGTGCCGGCCATGCCGCGCGCGACCGTCCGGGGGTCGTGCGTCCATCGCAGGTGGACGAACCGGTTCGCCAGCGGCGGGCTGAGGTGCCAGCCGTCCGCCGCGCTGGACGGCGGGTTCGCGGCGGCGACCACTCGGACGCTCTCCGGCAGCGCCAGGCTGCCGACCCGGCGTTCGAGGACGACCCGCAGCAGCGCCGCCTGGACGGCGGGGGGCGCGGAGGACAGTTCGTCGAAGAACACGATGCCGCGCCCGGACGCGGCCAGCCGGACCGCCCAGTCCGGCGGGGCCATCGGTACGCCGGTGGCGGCCGGGTCGTCACCGATGATCGGCAGACCGGCGAAGTCGGACGGCTCGTGCACGCTGGCGATCACCGTCTCCAGCGGGACGCCGAGCCCGGTGGCCAACTGCCGGAGGCCTGCGGACTTGCCGATCCCCGGCTCGCCCCAGAGCAGCACGGGCAGGTTCGCCGACACCGCGAGCGCCAGCGCCTCCAGTTGCGGGTTCGCGGCCGGCTCCGTGCGCGGGGACCCGAGCCGGCGGCCCAGGTCGTCGGCGGCGGCCAGCGGGTCCGGGGCGGAGGTCTTGTCGGGGGCGTTCACTGGTTCCCGTCCTTCCATGTCATCCGGTCGCGGGCCGGTCCCCGTCAAGGAGAAAAGCAAGATCGGAGCGCTTGCGGCGTCTGATGAGGAATGAGAGCGACAACCCCTGGTCGTCGGTGGTGTCGGCGCGGGCTCCGGCGGCCAGGAGTGCCCGGACCAGCGAAACGGAGCCGTTGTCCCCGACCGCCACGTGGAGTGCCGTTCGCCGGTTGTGGTCCTCGGCCTCGAGGTCGACTCCGGCTGCCAGCAGCCGTGGAAGCAGGATCTCGTGATCCAGGTGGATCAGCGCGTGCAGGAGGGTACGGCGTCTGCCGTCCCGGAAGCGCGGGTCCACTCCGGCGTCCAGAAGCCGGAGCACTCCCGGCGTGTCACCGTGCTGGGCGCAGGCGTACAGCTCCCGTTGCTGTTCGCGCAGGGCCTTCGGCAGCTGGCCTTCACCGGAGGTCACCGCCTGGGCTGCGGCGAAGCAACCGGCGACCGTGCCGCCCAACGCGCCCATCGCGCGCTCGCGCTGCCGCTCGTCCGCGCTGTGCGGCATATCCAGCGTCCCGTCGCGGAAGCGCACCTCGTGCCACTCGCCGCGGCATCGCACGCGGACCGGCGACGGCATCACCGGATCCGGCGGTCCGACCGGGCCGGCGGGCTCCCGCAGGGGGAAGAGCGCGGTGCGGACCAGCGGATGCAGCCGGTCCGGATCCGTGTCGCCGTGCCGGAGGACGTCGAGGTCCGGCAGCCGGCGCCAGCACGCCTCGGGCAGCACGGGGGTGCCGGGGATCTCCTCCGGGTCGACCAGCCGGATCCGGACGCGGCCGTCCCGCTTGCGGCCTTCGAACAGGACCGTCGTGCTCCAGGAACGGGGAATCTGGAACCGGCGCCCATAGCCTCCCCGGATGAGCGACCGGATCTCCGGCTCGAGCCTGGTCGGCGCCAGGGCAAGTCTCTCCAACACCCGCAACGGATCGACCGGACCAGACCAGCGGGTTGCGAGCGGAGTCGGATCAAGCTCGACCGCCGCCGCGGCGAGCGCCGCCTCGACCTCACCTCGTTCATGCTGCAGGGTCGCCCATTCGGTGCGGGCCACCGGGTCGGCGGGACCGGGGTCGTCCGTGGGCAGCTCTTCGGCGGTGCGCGGTGTCCCGCCCGCGTCGAAGAACGGCGGCCGGTCTCCGCCACCACAGCGTTCCAGCAGCGCGCCGGTGTGCCGTACCTCCCACAGGTGCCGCAGCGTGGTCCAGTTATGGACGTGCGCCTCACGGTGGACGTTCGAGGCGCCGGCCAGGTCGATCGAGCCGAAGCACAGGCGCAGCCGCTGGGGACCGTCCACCATGGTCGGTGTTTCGACGTACAGGTAGCGCGCGCTTGTCCCCGAGCCCGCGTGGCTGCTCAATGCCACCGTCTGACGGTTCTTGAGCGTCGTGCGCCCCAGCAGGACCCGCGGGAGATGCCAGCGCAGCAGGTCAGGTGACAGGTGGCGAAGGTCGTCCTCGACCACGTCCGCGACCGTGGCGCCATGCTCGCGGGCGATGCCGGCCAGGTCGAACGCGACGTCGACGTTCGCGGTGGCGCAGGCGCCGCGCCAGTCCCCGGCGAGGCGCCGCTCGGTCGCCTGCTCGATCATCCACCCGGGCACGGCGTACCGCCGGATGCGCCGCAGCCGCGACGCCTCGTGCGGCGGGTAGGAGCGGGACGGCGTACGGGGCGGGAGACCGGCCGGCGGGGCGGCCGCGCTCACCGGTAGAGGCTCGCGATCGCGCGCAGATCCGGGTGGGGCCGGGCGGTCGGGCGGAGACGCGGCGCCAGCGCCCGCTTCACCCGGCGGGGCACACCTGGGCCGAACCCGACATATTCAAGGCGGGTGTCCTCGGGAACGGCGTCCAGCACGGCCTTGGCGCCACGGCCCGTGATCCCGGTGCGCCGCAGTTCCAGTCGGCGCAATGGGCTGCCCGGCAGCGCGGCGGCCAGTATCGCCGCGCCGGTGTCCCCGGTGGCGTTGGCGGGCGCGCCGAGACTCCGCTCGGACGGCGGGCGGCCCAGGTCCAGCGCCTCGATGCCGTCGAGGGCGTCGGCCAGTGCGCGGGCGCCCTCCGGCCCGATTCCGTTGCCGCCGAGACCCAGCCGGACGGGCCGTGCGGGATCGGCCGCCGCGGCCAGCGCGGCAGCGCCGGGATCGCCGAGATGGTTCGCCGGAAGGTACAGCTCACGGACACCGGCGTGCCTGATCAGCGCGGCCAGCAGGTCGGCCGACTCGGCACCCAGCCCGTTACCGCCCAGGAACAGCCGCTCGACGGGACTGGGCCGCTCGGCGAGCGCGTCCAGCAGCGCCCGCAATGCGTCCCGTGTGAGCCCGGTGTTGACCAGGTCGAGGGTGCGGATCGTCGTGTTCCGCCGCAGCATCGCGGCGAGTGCACGGACCCCGGTGTCACCGACCGGGTTCCGTTTGAGCCACAGAGCGCGCACGGTCGCGTCCGTGGCCAGGCGGTGGGCGAGCGCCTCGGCGCCGGAAGCGTCGATGCGGTTGCAGCCGAGATAGAGCGTCTCCAGGCCATGGCCGGGAACGAGCGCGTCGGCGACCGCCCGCGCTCCGTCCCCGCCGATGGCGTTGGTCCCGAGCAGCACATGGACGGCGAGCGGAGAGGCCGCGGCGACCGGGAGCAGCCGTGCCGCCCCGGCCGGGCCGAGGCCCTGCTTGCACAGGTCGACCCGGCCGTCGGGGCGCAGGGTTCCGAGGGGGAAGGTCTCGTCGGTCATCACGGGGGCCGAGGCGGCCAGCCGCGCGAGCAGCGGATCGAGGTCCGCCGGATCGGCCGGCGGCACGTCGGGGTGCTCGATCGCCGGGCAGCGTACGGGCGCGGGCTCTGTCATCACCAGTCCACGGGTCGGTAGTCCTTCAGGAACAGGCCGGACACCCGCTCCCCGCCGACACCGCGCACGATCGGGTCATAGACCCGGGCGGCACCGTCGATGACGTCCAGCGGCGGACGGAACCCCGCCTCTCGCTGGGCGGTCTTGTCCGGATGGGGGCGTTCGTCGGTGACCCAGCCGGTGTCCACGCTGGTCATGTGTATTCCCGAGGCCGCGTAGTCGGCGGCGGCGGTGCGGGTCAGCATGTTCAGGGCGGCCTTGGCCATGTTCGTGTGCGGGTGCCGGACGGTCTTGTGCTCCCGGGAGAAGCTGCCCTCCATCGCCGAGACCTGCACGACGTACCGGTCCGGCCACGGCGAGGCCTCGAGCAGACCGCGGAGCCGGGACGTCAGCAGGAACGGTGCGAAGGAGTTCACCAGCTGGACCTCCAGCCACTCGGCCGCATCCACCTCGTGCAGGCGGAGACTCCAGCTGTTGCGGTCGCGCAGGTCGAGGGGCTGACCGGTCTCGTCGGTGCGGTCGGCGGGGAACAGCGCCTCCAGGACATCGCGCCCTGTGGCGACTGCGGCCTCTCCGGCATGCACGCGCCCGGGGCCTGAGACGGCTTCGAGCGCCGGGGCGGCGAGGGAGGCCGGGGCAGGGACGTCGAACCTGGCCGGTGGTGCGTCCACCACATCGATCCGGGCGGCCAGGCCCCTGAGCGGCTCGGTCTCCGCCGCCCGGACCCCGCGATGGTAGGCGGCGGGTCGGCGGATCGTCTGGGCGGCGTTGTTGACGAGGATGTCGAGGGAGGTGAAGCGCTGGTGAACGGCCTCCAGCAGGCCGGCCACGGCCGCCAGGTCGAGCAGGTCGACACCGTGGACGTGGACCCGCTCCATCCAGTCCGCGGCGTCGGGGACGGCCGCGAACCGGCGGGCGGCGTCCCGCGGGAAGCGGGTCGTGACCAGCACCTCCGCGCCGTCGCGCAGCAGCTTCAGCGCCAGCTGGAACCCGATCTTCACCCGGCCGCCGGTCACGACTGCCCGGCGGCCGCGCAGGTCGCATCGGGCGTGCCGGCGAGCGAGGTTCTCCTCAGCGCATTCCGGGCAGAGCAGGTGGTACTCCTGATGCACCTGGCGGTAGACGGACTTGCAGACGTAGCAGCGCCGCGTCCCCACCAGCCGCCGGCCGGTCTGATCGGAGCGGCCGATCGACGGATCCGGCTCGGACGCACCGGCCGGATTCGGACGGCCCGTCGAGATCGCCGGCCGGACGGGCGCCGGGGAGGGATCTTGCTCCCGGTAGCGAGCCGTCGCCGCCGTGGCCTCGTGGTCGCGTCGCCTGCGATCGGCATGCCGGGCCGCCTTGCGTGCCTTCTTGCCCGCCCGATAAAGCTGGGCCGCGGCCTCGCGCACCGACTCCCACCGGGGGTCGGCCGGATCCGCCTCGCGGGCCTGGGCCATGATCCGCAGGCAGGTCTCGATCTCGATCCGGTCGGGACCGGCGCCGGATCGTGGCGATGGCCTCCCGGCCAGGCTGGGGTCGATCACCACCGCTGACCTTCCGCCGGTCGTCAATGCTCTGGGGCAAGGCTGGTCGGATTCGAACCGACGTCCTCCAACCTGCTGTAAGGCGCGACGACCTCTGCGCTACAGCCTTGCCGTCGATGACCTTAGCGAACAACTCGGACAACTTGTGACCGCAATGAGCGGAGAGCGCCGATCCGGTGCCGCCCCGGGGCGACCGCTTGACGATCCGGAGGGCGGGGTGGTGCCCGGGTCCGATGGATTCAAGCTGTGTCGGTTGGCGGGTACATCTTCTCGGTCACGACCGGCCCCGCGTGCGGCGATCGTCTCCATGGGCAATCCCATCCCGGTGCCGATCCAGGCGATCCTGTGGGTCGAATGGCCGGCGGGCCAGGTCCTGGTGACCGAAGAGGACGGGGACGAGTACGAGGTCACGTTCCCCCACCTCGTAGGCGGAGCTCCGGTCGCCGAAGATCGCGCCTTCTTCGTCATCGCTTTTGAAGAGGCGGCACAAGTACTACTGGGTCATCGACCTTGATGACGAGCGTCCGGACAACCCATGGGTGCAGCCGACATCCTGGGTGGCGACGGAAGGGGAGCTTACAAAAGGCAAAATCTTTTCACCTGTCTGCAGGAGCCTACAAATAACTCCTACATGAAACCGTGGGAGGTGATGGTGAGGGGTGCGGTCAAGGAAAAAGGGCAAATTGTCGATTATCGGGTCTCGCTGATCTGTCGAGGCAGGCAGTTGAGACCTGCCAAGATCCGCATGCAAGCAGACGGTAAGACTCGCAACGGGATGCCGGGTATATTCTTTGGTCGATGCATCACGACCAGGGTAAATGGAAGGGATAAAATTAATCGTGGGAGTTGCTGAACTTGAAGCGTTGATAGGGCCGCCGCAGAAGCGTCCGCCTGCAGTAGACTGGCCTGCTCTCGAGAGAGGACTCGGCCTGACTTTCCCGGCGGATCATAAGGAGCTCTGCGCCAGATATCCTAGCTTGAATTTCGATGGATTTCTGACCTGGGTCAATCCAGGCATGTGGACCCCTCGTGTCTTTGTTAAGGGCGCCAAAGATGGATTGGAGTTCCTGCGGCAACGCAAGGCTCACTTTCCTGTGATGACATTGCTTGACAATCGTGGACATGAGACGCGGCGTCCTGCTTTCCCGGTCTATCCAGAACCCGGTGGTCTGCTGATGTGGGGTAACACATACAATGCCGGCCATTGTATGTGGCTGACCGATCCGGACCCTGAGAAGTGGACGATCGTGATAGAAAATGCGAATTTCTGGCATTTTCAGGGTGGTCTGCTAGATTTCCTTGTCGGCATCCTCGATGGAAGTGTGCGTTGCCCACTCCTTCCGGAAGACTTTCCTTCCTCTTTTGCCGTCGAGGAGATAGGAGGCTGAACGCCGTACCGAAATTTCGCTCGTCGAAACGATGTTCGGATCTGTCGCGTAATTAGCCGCCCGACAGAGGTGGGGAGGAAGTTTGCCCGCTGCCGATTGACCGAGGGCGGCTAATCGGAGGAGATGGCGAGCTCTGCCAGACTCGATGAAGCCCGATCTGCCTGGCATGCTTTGCGCGGGACGCGAGCTGGGCTCGCCGCGCTCCGGACCGGATTACCTTCTGGCTGCTGCGGTCACGCGCTGTCGATGGCAACAGGGCGTTAGTTGTGGGAGATCACAACGGACTCGATCTTCCTTGAAGTACGCCGTTTCGCGGTGAAGGATGCTGCTTGACCTGCGGCGATGTCGAGAGGCGGCTTGTCCTGGCCTTGATCGATCGTGTTCACACCGAAGAGGCCACTGGTTCGAACCCAGTATCGCCCACCCCAAGTTTCCGCAGGTCAGAGCGTCGCCAGTGGCGCGATCTTGCGTGTCCCGATGACCGCTTCGTAGTCTCGGGAGCCAGTTTCGGGAGCCACGTGCGCTTCGCAGATTCCCGAAGCGCTCACCCAGACGGTCGATCATCCTGAGTGCACCATCTGAGGCCGGGGCCAGCGGCGAAAGCCATGCTGGCTGCCTTGAGAATCCTGGGGCCCGCTGCGGGTCGGCGTTCTCCGCTGGGGTACGCCGACATGGTCGGTGGACCGTACGCGATATGGGGCGAGCCGGACATCGTGCCCGGGTAGATGCGGGGCGGCCAGTTACATCCTGCGCGGGCACAGCAATCCGCGGACCCTGGCCAGCGCGTGTCACGGCGCTGGCGGCCGAGTGCCGCGCGGCGCGGCGTCCCGCGCGAACGACACCGAGCTCGACGCGTTCCTCACGCATCGCTTCTGCTATTTGCACTTGGTCGAGTGGCGTCCACCGCTCTAGTAGAGAAGTCGATCTGGGTCGCGCTGTGACTGCGTGATGTCGTGCGCTGGTTCATGCAGGGGTGGCGATGGCTCGGACGTCGTGCAACCCCGGGGCCTGATCGACGATGAGTGGGCGCTGGGGGAGTAGTTGCTTTCCCGCGCCTGGCGGCGGGCGCCGTCCGGAGGGGCACTTGCGGCGTGAGGTCGTGGGGGCGGTGTACGTGGTGCGCACCGGCTGCGCTTTGCGGCAGCTGCCTGCTGACTTCCCTGCCTGGCGGGCGGTGTGCTGGTACTTCGTGCGGTGGGGGGAAAGCAGCGGGCTATGCTGCGGATGCTGGACGTGCTGTGGCAGCAGGTCCGGCGGGCCAAGGGTCGGGGCGCCGAGTCCAGCGTGGGCATCATCGACTCCCAGAGCGTCACGGCAGCCACCAACGTCGGCCGGGACACGCGCGGGGTATGACGTGGGCGAGAAGGTGGCCGGATGCAAGGCGCTTCATCGTCACCGACCCCCTTCGGCCCGCTCATCACGGTGAGCGTTTGAGCCGCGAGACCTGCTGCGGTGCGTCGTGACCGCGAGCCCGTACCGCCGCTTCCCGGCCGAGCATTGGATGAATCCCCGGCCGGGTCGCCCTTGTCCGTGCCGGGGTTCGCTTCGAATGCTGCCGGCCTGTCGAGCGTCCCGAAGGAGCGGCCGCGTGAGCAGTCCCGTTGACGGCCCTGCCGAGCCGGACGAGCACCGCCGCTACGCCTGCCATCTGCGGGCCCTGGCCGCCGTGGACGCCGACGATGAGCCCACGTTGGTGAACGAGATCCTGCAGGATCCCGACCAGGCGATGGCACAGTCCGCAGTGTCTCGCCACATCGACGACCGGGCACGCCTCCTGCTGACCGACGAACGGTTTCCAGGCTGGGTCCACACCATGACCGGCGTCATCGGCGAGCGGGACTTCCTCACCCGCCGCCTGACCGAATGGACGCTGCTGGCTGCTATCGCCCAGGACAAACCATGGGCGCCCGCCCAAGTCACCGCGGCATCCGACTGGTTCCAGCGAAAGGCCGTCGAAGTTCTGACATCACCCGATGCCCTTGCCCTCCTCGCCGACCAAGGAAGGACACGACGAGTTCGGGCGGCAGCCAGCCGACGGCTCCAGCAAGGTCACCAACACGGCTGACTTGATCCACTAGCCCCCACGCGCTGAAGTCGCTCACCGAATCCGACGGGGTCACTGAGACCACCGACCTGTTCACCTACGACAAGGTCGGCAACACCACCACCCGCCCCGGTCAGAAACTGGTCTGGGATGCCGAGGGCAACCTGTCCAAGGTCACCGATGACGCCGGCAAGGAACTGGCCAGCTACATCTATGACGCTGCAGGCAACCGCCTGATCCGCAAGGACACCAACGGCAAGACCCTCTACCTCCCCAGCCAGGAAGTGAAGGTGTCTGCGAGCGGGACCGTCACCGCGGTCCGCCACTACAGCCACGCCGGCCAGAACATCGCTTACCGCACGGGTCTTTCCAGTTCCACCGTCCAGTTCCTGGTCCCCGATTACCAGGGCAGCGCCGACACCACCGTCAACGCCGTCGACCTGGACAACTGGAGCGTTCGCCGATTCGCCCCCTTCGGCAACGAGCGCAGCAGCCCGATCGGTCTGTGGCCCACACTCATGGACAGGGGCTACGTCGGCGGCACCAAGGACACCACCACCGGCCTCACCCACCTGGGTGCACGGGAGTACGACCCGGTCACCGGCCGCTTTCTCAGCGCCGACCCTGTCACCGGCGGCGGCGACCCTCTCACCGCCAACGGCTACTCCTACGCCGGCAACAACCCCGTCGACCACGCCGACCCCACCGGCCAGTACCGCGACGACGGCTTCCGGCCAGGGCGCAGCAGCTACGGCAACGACGGGGCCCGCGAAGGCTGGGACAACGCCAACCAGCACCCCAACTCCTTCAGAAGAGGAGGAGGCGGCGTCTACCTCGCGTCACCGCGAGCATCCAGCGGCGGCGGCTGCTGGGTCGGCTGCAACGGCGCGGCGAGCAGCACCTCGCGCTCTGCCGCGAACCACGTCAGCGCCTGCTCCCGGTCGACCGGTGCTGCCAGGGTGATGCCGGGTTCCGGCGGGTTGATGGCCGGTTTCTCGCCGTGCGGGTACAGCAGCAGGTCAGCCGCGTGGGCGGAGTGGAGGTAGTGGTCCATCAGTCGGTGGTCAGGCATGCTAACCGCGCCGGGCTGAACCGCCACGCCTGCCAACTGGCCTGGGCGCTCTCGGTCTTCCTCCACCGGAGTGGCCGCTGGCACGATCGCGCCGCGGCCCACCGGGCCGCGCTGGGCGCCGCGCGACGGCTGGCCGACACAGCGGCGCAAGCCCGCGCGCACCGCCATCTCGCTGCGGCCGAGGCGGACCTGGGCCGGTTCCCGGTCGCCCACCGCCACTACGGCCGTGCCCTCGACCTCGCCGAGGCCATGGGCGACCTTGCCGGCCAGGCCGAAGCCCATTACGCCCGCAACCTCACCTACGGTCTGCAGGAGCGCCCCGCCGACGCTTTGGCCGCAGCTCAGCAGGCCCGCCACCTGTTCGAGATCGCAGGTGATCGGATCGGCCATGCGAACGCACTCACCGACGTCGGCTGGTGGCACGCCCGCCTCGGAGACCAACGACAGGCCGTCACGCTGCTGCAGCAGGCCCTCGCCCTCCACCGGGAGCTCGACAACCTCGCCTACCAAGCGCACACCTGGTCCTGCCATGGCGAGACCCACAGCAGCCTGGGCGACCACACCCAGGCGATCCCGCTTGACGCCGGGGCAACGAATTCGACATCAAATCCCGAGCTGCTCCGCCGAGTGTTGAGAAGCGATTGGTTCAGGACAAGTGATCGCCATGTTCATCCAGCAGTTCTGCGGGCTGTCGTCCAGTCGCCCCCTCGTTCTTCCCCTGTCGACGCAGTCGACCGGCTGGCCGATACCGAGATCATGGCGGCCGCCGCCAAACATGGCTCGCTGCCGCCGCCCGCCTCGGCTTCGGCGGTTGCCGATGCCGAACAGAAGATCGGCCACCGTCTGCCTGTCCTGCTTCGCCGTCTCTATACCGAGGCAAAAGCGGCATTGCCGCAAGGTTCGGGAAGGTGGTGGGCCCGTGCCGGTTGGACAATGGGGCTACGGATCTGTAACTGTCAGCGCCTCATACGCGCTCTTGAACGGTGGATCGCCGCCCTTGGCCGGGTCCACATAGTCCCAGACGTGGCTTGGTCCAAAGTCATTCAATTGCCATATAGGCGCACCCTCTGAAGGTGGAGCTGTGATACGGAAAGGTTCTCTGTTGTCCGACACTACAATGATTTTATCTCGTCCATTGATGATGGCCTTTATCGTAAGTTTAAAACTACAACTCTGATGTTTGTGCAGCCAAGCCACAACATCGAATGCCTGGGATTTTTGTGCGGCAATCGTGTAACCGAAAGGTTCTTCGTCTGGCGAAACTTCATTCGGATAGTTTTTCGACGTTACCGCAAGTGGATACTTCTTGTCCAAGTCTATAAGAATGGTGCTAACGGGTGTTCCTTCTGCACCTCCGCCGCTCCAGATATGTATCCCTTTCAGGGGACCAGTGCAACTAAAGTCTGCCACGTGAATGCTATCGAGAGTGACCGCGCCACCGGTGAGGTTTTGGATCACGACACTAAAATACAGATACCCCATAGCAACACCATGGAACTTCTTGGCAAATAGATAGAGGCCGTCGTCCGAGTGACCTGGTTCACCCTTGACTGTTTGACCTGAAGGCAGCATCCAGTCCTGCCGAGCGGAATAGAGAAGCCGAAGCTTGGGTGAATGCAAATCCATTGGATTTGTGTTCACGGTGACGGTTAGATTTGCCGAGCCAGCCGGGGGTTGCGTTTCAAGTTTTTGCTCCGGAACCGCTTCTTCCGGCTTATCGCGTGCGTCGAAAATGACGACCGTGCAAACCAGTATCCCGATGATGCTGAGGGCTATTCCTGTCCATTTGCCTATCCGGCGTAAAATAGCCATGCTGCGGACGAGGGCGTAACCAGAGACCACGGCGACTGTAACCGCCAGAACGACTCTTACTCCGACCGCACCCAGCAACTGCGCCAGTGCCCCGAATACAGCGAACATGACGGCAGGGCCGAGGACTTGACTCCAAGGGACCTTATCAAGTTGCCGGCCCAGCCATCCCCGAGATGTCGACGAAGGACCTGGGAGTTCATCGGGATCTTGGCGCCCGTCGTGCTCACTTGTCATGTGGTCTATTATCCAGATTCAGACTGATCTCGTCTGGGCCTTGCGGCTCAGTTCTCGATCTGGTTCGTCAAGCGATCGGCGAAGATCGACGGGTCCTGCGAACCCAACCCCTGTCTTCTCCGGAGGCGGCGGAGGGGATCTGAAGGCGGGGGCATTTTCGCCCCAGCTCAGCGAGACGCGCTCCAAGCCAGGCTGGACCAACAGAGGAGCTACGAGAAACGGTTTAACGACCGAATCGGACGAAACTACTGACGTCGGGCCCATGGCCAGCAGGCTTGGAACGACAGTTCAACCTTGGCGATGGAGCCGGGAGCGTTCATGGGCACGATGATCGGAGAGTCGCCGCACGGCGAGGGCCACAGGTCGCACAACGCCGGTCCTGGCCAGCTCGACGGCGCGACACCGGAACTCGGGCGGGTGAGGTGGTGGCACGGTGCACTTCCTTCCCTGGTTGATCAAGGTCAACCAGATGAGGTGTCCGTGGAACCGGAGGAAGCTCAGAGATGGCTTGCAGTGGCCTTGGTCGACCATGTTTCACACCGAAGAGGCCACTGGTTCGAACCCAGTATCGCCCACCCCAAGTTTCCGCAGGTCAGAGCGTTGCCCACGGCGCGATCTCGTGTGTTCCGATGAGCGCTTCGTAGTCTCGGGAGCCAGTTTCGGGAGCCACCGTACGCTTCGCAGATTCCCAAAGCGCTCACACGGGCGGTCGATCATCCTGAGTGCGTCATCTTGGGCTGGTCAAGGTCGGCGGTGAAGCCAGGTCACCGGACTGATCGGTGGCAAGGGGTCCGGTAGACCACGACTCTGAACATCTGTCGGCTCTTATTGCCCCGATCGTGGCGACGTTGGGCTCGATGGGCGGCCGATCGGTGGCTGGGGGCGCACCATGGCGCCCGGCGCGGCGCTTCCCGAACCTTCCAGACCCCGTGATCCCCGGCTCGCTAAGTACGCGCACGTCCTGGCCACTGCGGGGTCTGTCCAGGCTAACGGCTCTGTTGCTCCTTCGGTGGTAGCGGAGGAGGGGCCGGTTGCGGCAGGCTACCTGCGGCTACGCCGACGGAGGGTTGATGGGCTGGCCGCCTTCCGCTGCTGATTCGGCTGGCGGAGCAGGCGCGGGCACCGGCGGTGTCTTCTGCATGGTTGCGATCGCTCCGATTGCGGCGAGCAGCACGATCAGGGGTGGAATGAGCGCACCCCACGCGGATGCTTCGATGAGGCCCTTCGATGGGTGTCCCCAATCCTTGGAGTCGCTGGAGACGACGAGGCCAGCCGAGATCGACGTGACTGCGAGGTTGAGGAGTGTTCCGGCGGCGAGGACGTTAACGCAGGCGTTCTGCCATTTCTCGACGAGCGCCGCGCGGAAGTGGCTGAGGATCACGAGGGCGATCCCGACGAGGATGAAGGCGCCGCTGGTAATGATCATCCCGGTGTCTGAGGCGGTGAGTCCGTGGTTTGTGATGGCCCGGTGGTAGCCGGTTGACGATACGGCGAGCATCACGGCGATGAGGGTGAGCGCGAAGTAGATCAGGTAGCGGAGGAAGGACAGGGCTTCTTGGGTGTATTTGCCGAAGGACACCAGCACCCAGGACAGGGCGACGACGATGCAGATGACAGCGGTGGCGAGGATCCCGCCGATGATGGTGTGTGCAGTGTAGGCCCGGCCGCAGACGCGCTCTCCGGCGATCGCAGCGGACATGTAGGCGAGGGTGATGAAAGCGAAGAACGCGGTGAGGAGCAGTTTGAAGCCGCGGGCGGCTGCGTCGGGTCTGGTGGGTGTGGCGGCGAGGAGGAAGGTGATGCCGGCGAAGATGAACGCGGCGATCGCTCCGGTGAAGGAAACCCAGCCTGCGGCGGTTGCGACGGGGCTCCAGTTGCTTTGGCAGACGTCGGTTGCTGAAATGGTCGCGTTTGGGCCCATGGTGTTCCCTGCGGTGGGGGATTGTTGTGGCCCGGTATAGCGGCGACTGGCGGGTAGTTTGGTGGGCTGGCCAGCGGTGGACAGGCGCGCAACTTCGGCGGCATTTCCGGCGTCTGGGCGCGTCTGGCGACGCAGACGCACTGCGGTGACGGCTGGGTTACCGTCGCCGAAGAGAGGGCCCGATCCGGCCACACCCGGTCTGCCTCCGGTATGGGCTGAACGGATCACCCGGCGGCCCCTAGGTTGTCGGTGGCAAGCCCGAAGAACAGACATGTAACCGTCGAGTGGAGGTCGCTGATGAAGCCCGTTGAGGTCACTCGCCCGGGTGTGCCGTCGAAGGAGGACCCGCAGGTGAAGACGGCGATGGCTGTGTGGGATGAGCTGACCGGGGAGGAGCAGCGGGAGTTGTTCCGGTCGCTCTACCGGACGGTTGCCGCGTATGGCCACACGAAGGATATTGACCACCTGACGCGGTTTGCGGAGAGTGTTGACCGTATGGTTCGTCTGGAGTCAACCACCGATCTGCGTCAGCGGATCCGTGACCAGCGGGACACGGTGCCGGAGCCGGCTGACCCGGCCGCGGTCGAGGAGCTGCTGAAGCGCTTGGAGGGGTAGCCATGCGCAAGACTCGCAACGGGATGCCGGGTATATTCTTTGATCGATGCATCACGACCAGGGTAAATGGAAGGGATAAAATTAATCATGGGAGTTGCTGAACTTGAAGCGTTGATAGGGCCGCCGCAGAAGCGTCCGCCTGCAGTAGACTGGCCTGCAATCGAGAGAGGACTCGGCCTGACTTTCCCGGCGGATCATAAGGAGCTCTGCGCCAGATATCCTAGCTTGAATTTCGATGGATTTCTGACCTGGGTCAATCCAGGCATGTGGACCCCTCGTGTCTTTGTTAAGGGCGCCAAAGATGGATTGGAGTTCCTGCGGCAACGCAAGGCTCACTTTCCTGTGATGACATTGCTTGACAATCGTGGACATGAGACGCGGCGTCCTGCTATCCCGGTCTATCCAGAACCCGGTGGTCTGCTGATGTGGGGTAACACATACAATGCCGACCATTGTATGTGGCTGACCGATCCGGACCCTGAGAAGTGGACGATCGTGATAGAAAATGCGAATTTCTGGCATTTTCAGGGTGGTCTGCTAGATTTCCTTGTCGGCATCCTCGATGGAAGTGTGCGTTGCCCACTCCTTCCGGAAGACTTTCCTTCCTCTTTTGCCGTCGAGGAGATAGGAGGCTGAACGCCGTACCGAAATTCCGCTCGTCGAAACGATGTTCGGATCTGTCGCGTAATTAGCCGCCCGACGGAGGTGGGGAGGAAGTTTGCCCGCTGCCGATTGACCGAGGGCGGCTAATCGGAGGAGATGGCGAGCTCTGCCAGACTCGATGAAGCCCGATCTGCCTGGCATGCTTTGCGCGGGACGCGAGCTGGGCTCGCCGCGCTACGGACCGGATTACCTTCTGGCTGCTGCGGTCACGCGCTGTCGATGGCAACAGGGCGTTAGTTGTGGGAGATCACAACGGACTCGATCTTCCTTGAAGTACGCCGTTTCGCGGTGAAGGATGCTGCTTGACCTGCGGCGATGTCGAGAGGCGGCTTGTCCTGGCCTTGATCGATCGTGTTCACACCGAAGAGGCCACTGGTTCGAACCCAGTATCGCCCACGTTTTGCCAGGTCAGAGGCTTGCTCGGAGGAAGAGCAGGCCTCTTTGGCGTTGTCGCAGCACCGAAGAGGTCACGGGTTTCGCGCCGGCGGCGCATGCCCTCGCCTTCCACAGGGCCTTCTCCGCCCCCGGGGCAGGCCACCGGTAGTCCAGTGGGAGGAAATTGGGAGATCATCTTTCTCCCACCGTGAACGTGGCCACGAGAAGACCGCGCTGCCGGTCACTCTGCGTGGTCGAAGGCGAAGTTGTTTGCTCGCCGCATACTCGTTCACTGCCGCGAGCCAGGTCGGCGTGTCGCCTGCCTTGGGCGCCGTCGGCAGGTCACCTGGATCGACTGGAGGGTCACCGCTGCCACGTCGAACTGTCCGATGGCCCTGGGATGGCCCGCTGGTGGGGGACGCCTTCACGGGTTCTGGCATCGTTCTCACCCGCGTTGCCGCTGCTCTTCACAGGTAGCGAAGCCAGAGGTACGGCACCGACAGCGCCACCGTGACGGTGGTGACGATCAGGCCGTACTTGGTGAATTGCCAGAAGCTGATCGGTGTGCCGTTGCGGGCGGCGATGCCGAGGACGACGACGTTGGCGCTGGCGCCGATCGCGGTGGCGTTGCCGCCGAGGTCGGCGCCGAGGGCGAGTGCCCACCACAGGACGGTGCCGTCCCCGGCGGGTTGCTGTTGGACGAGGTCGGAGACGATCGGGCTCATGGTGGCGACGTAGGGGATGTTGTCCACGATGGCCGACAGAACGGCCGAGGCCCACAGCAGGAGCATGGTCGCGAGCCCGAGCCGGCCGTCGGTGGCGTCGGTGGCGGCGCGGGAGATGTCGCCGATGACGCCGGTCTCGACCAGGCCGCCGACCATGACGAACAGGCCGGCGAAGAAGACGAGCGTCAGCCACTCGACTTCTTCCAGCGCCTGTTCGGTGGTGACCTTGGTGGCGGCGACCAGCAGTCCGGCGCCCAGCAGGGCCACCACGGACGGCTCGTAATGGAGTACCGGGTGCAGGACGAAGGCGATGATCACCAGTCCGAGCACGGCAAGGCTCTGCCAGAGCAGCCGCCGGTCGGTGATGGCCTCCTTCTCCTGCAGGGCCATGACGGCGGCGGCGCGGTCTTCGTCGTAGACGAACGCGCTGCGGAACAGCCAGCGGCACAGCAGGCAGAAGACCACCATCAGCACCACGATCAGCGGGGCCAGGTTGACCAGGAAGTCGTTGAACGACAGGTCACCGCGGCTGGCGATGATGATGTTGGGCGGGTCGCCGACCAGCGTGGCGGCACCGCCGATGTTGGAGGCCATCACCTCGGCGATCAGGTACGGGACGACCTTGAGCCCGAGTCGTTCGCAGACCAGGAACGTGACCGGGGCGATCAGCAGCACGGTGGTGACGTTGTCCAGCAGCGCCGAGGCCAGCGCGGTGATGACGGCGAGCATCACCATCAGCCGGTAGGGCTTGCCGCGGGCGCGCTTGGCGGCCCAGATCGCCACGAACTCGAACACACCGGTCTGCCGCAGCACCGAGACGATCACCATCATGCCCAGCAGCAGGAAGATGACGTTCCAGTCGATGCCCGACTCGGTGGAGAAGAACGCCTTCTGCGCATCGGTGATGTGGAAGAGCAGCATCAGCCCCGCGCCGCCGAGTGCGACGGCGGTGCGGTGGATCTTCTCCGACGCGATCAGGATGTAGGCGACGACGAAAACGACGATGGCGGCGATTGCCAAGAAGGCTCCTGGTCATTGCGGGCGGTCACGGGAATGATCTTCAGATCGCGCTGGTGGGGAGGCTTCGTCCTCCGCCTTGCTGGCGGCTCCGGGACGCCGGATGCGGGTGCGGGTGCGCTCGAACCAGGCCGGTACTTCGCGCTCCTCGTCGAAGCCGCGTGCGACGACGATGTCGGTGGAGGAGTGCGCGAGGATCGACAGGGTGATGGTGACGCCGACGAGGTGGAAGATCTTCTCGCCGGCGGGGATGCCCGACTCCAGGACGAGCAGGCCGTAGACGACCGAGGCGAAGCCCTTGGGCCCGAACCACATCACCGCGGCCTGTTCGCGGGCGGTGAGTCCGGAGCGCAGGAACGACACCCAGATCGCCACCGGGCGCGCGACGACCAGGGCGAGGACGGCGAAGGCCCAGCCGGTCCAGCCGACGTCGCCGAGGAAGGCGGGGGACAGCAGCGCGCCGAACACCAGCAGGGCGGCGAGTTTGAGCAGTTCGGCGACCAGTTCGCCGAACTGCTCGAACGTCTCGCGGTGGCGGTGCCCGACGGTCGCGACGGTGACGCCGGCGGCGAACGCGGCCAGGAACAGGTTGCCGTGCGTGGCCTGCGCGGTGGCCAGCACGAGCAGCCCGATGGCGACGGCGTTCAGCGGCTCGTACTTGGGCGCGATCGCGAACCACCGGGTCCGCACCAGCATGATCGCGGCCCACGGGATCGCGACGCCGATGGCCACCCCGCCGGCGAGTTCGGCGCCGAGTTCGCCCATGTGCAGGTTCTCCTCGCCCTGGGCGATCGCCAGGAACAGCACCACGAACGGCAGGACGAGCCCGTCGTTGACGCCCGACTCCACGTTCAGCAGATGGCGCAGCCGCGGCGGCACCTTGTCGTTGCCGACCAGCGCGGCGGCGAACACCGGGTCGGTCGGGGTGAGGATCGCCGCGATCAGCAGCGACTCCACCCAGCCGAGCCCGACGACGTAGTGCGCGAAGAGCGCGGTGACCAGCAGCGTGAGAGGCAGTCCCCAGCCGAGGGCGCGGCCGGGCAGCCGCCAGGCGCTGCGCAGGTCCTGCCAGCCCGCGTGCATGCCGTCGGTGAACAGCACGGCGAACAGCGCCAGCTCCGCCAGCTCGGACACCAGTGTGTCGCCCGGCTTCAGAGTGATCAGTCCGGTGACGCCGTCGCCCAGCAGGAACCCGCCGACCAGGAACAGCGCCGCCGTCGACAGCACGGTGCGGTGGGCGAGGTTGGACACCAGCACCGCCAGCAGCAGCATGGCGGCGAAGGCGAGCAGGAGGTTGGTCATACCGGGGCTCTTTCGGGAAGGGCGGACGCAGTGCCGACCAGACTTCCCGGCTCACCAGCCAATGACCCTAACGGATCCGAGCGCGCTTATCTGCACGGCGCCCACCGGGAGCGCCCTCGCCCCGCGCCGTCGGTTACGTTGGGGCGATGCGCGCACGAGACCTCGCCGTCGACTACCCGACCGTCTCGCCGGACAGCAGTGCGCTGGACGCGGCCCGGCTGGTGGCCGAGCACCGGCTCGCGGGCCTTATCGTCGTCGACTCCGACCGCCGTCCCATCGCGGTGATCCCGGGGTCGCAACTCCTGCGGTACATCATTCCGGCGCACGTCCGTGACGACCCCGCCTTGGCCCGTGTCTACGACGAACGCCACGCCGACCTGCTGTGCGCGGAGCTCGCCGGGAAGACCGTCGCCGACCTGCTGGCAGAGGAGCGGACGGCGTTGCCCGCCGTCGACGCCCAGGCCACCGCCATGGAGATCGCCAGCGTGATGGCGGCCGACCGCAGCCCCGTCGTCGCGGTCAGCGGCGAACCCGACCGGACCGATGCCCCGATGATCGGTGTCATCACTGTCGCGCACCTCCTCGACCGGCTCCTGCCCGGGCCCATCACGGACTAGAAGGCGCCGCCGTACGATCTCGGCCGTCGGTCAGCCGAGGTTGGCCTGCGGGGCCGCATGCCACGGCATCCGGGCCCTGACCACCGAGCGGGAGCAGCTCATGGAGCGAGCCACGACGTTGATCGACCTTCCGGCCGGGCCGGTGGAGTACCGGCTGGAGGAGCGCGGCCCGCGCGTGGTGCTGATGCTGCACGGCGGGCATATGCGTGCGGGGCTGCCACTGGGCGAGGAGGTGTTCGCCGATGCCGGTTGCACCGTGTTGGCAGTCTCCCGCCCGGGCTACGGCCGTACACCGCTGGCCACCGGCGCCATACCCGATCAGTTCGCCGCTGTGATCGGCGATCTGTGCCGCAGGCTCGGCATCGACTCGCTGAGCGCCGTCGTCGGCCAGTCGGCCGGCGGCCCTACCGCGGTGACGGTGGCGGCCTTCCTCCCCGACCTGGTCGAACGCGTCATCCTGGAAAGCGCGGTCGGGCTGCTGCCCTGGCCCGATCGACGCACCCGAGTGGGCGCGAGCATCGTGTTCCACCCCGGGGCCGAACCGGTCACCTGGGCGCTGCTCCATACTCTGATGCACCGCGCTCCCGGGCTGGGCCTGAAGATGCTGCTGCACGACCTGACGCGACGCCCGATCAACGAACTGCTGGCCGCTCTCACCACCGCTCAGCGCGCCGCGTTGCTGGAGTTGTTCGGTCGGATGCGCTCAGGCGCCGGATTCGTCAACGACATCCGCACCATGACCGCACCGCGCCATCTCGACACCCTGGCCGCGTATGCCGCGCGGCTGCGCCAACCCACTCTCGTGATCGCCGCCCGGGACGACGGGGCGGTCCCCTACGCTCACGCCGAGACCCTGGCGCGCACCATCCCCGGCGCCCGCCTGATCACCAGTGCCGCCCCCAGCCACATGATCTGGCTCGGCGACGACTACCCCGCCATCACCGCCGCCATCACCGCCTTCCTGGCAGGCTGACTCGTCCCCTCCATCCGCGCGTCAGGCATCGCGCGAGCCGAGTCTCCACCGCCTTGCGTCCCCAATCGATCATGCGGACCGGGTAGACGGACTTTGCGGGCTCCTCAGAGTCGTTCGGTGAATCGTTCGGCCTTGGCGATGGGGCCGGCGACGATGATGACGTCGCCGTACTGCAGGATGGTGTCGGCGGTGGCGTAGGTGAACTGCTCGCCGACCGACTTCACGCAGACCACGGTCACGCCGTGTTTGGAGCGCAGGCGGGTCTCTCCCAGCGGGACACCGACGATGTCGCGGGGCGGGTGAGTCTTGACCAGGGCGAAGTCCTCGTCCACTTCGATGTAGTCGAGCATGCGGCCGCTGACCAGATGAGCGACCCGCTCGCCCATGTCGTTCTCGGGCAGGACGATGTGGTGGGCGCCGATCCGTTCCAGGATGCGCTTGTGCTGATGGGTGACGGCCTTGGCCCAGATGTCGTCGACCTCCAGTTCGGTCAGCAGGGAGGTCGTCAGGATGCTGGCCTCCAGATCACCGCCGATGGCGACCACCGCGCGATGGAATTCCGCGACGCCCAGTTCACGCAGCGCCTCCAGATCCGTGGCGTCGGCCGTGACGACATGCGTGAGCTGCCCCGACAGGGCTTGGACGATCTTGGGGCGGTGGTCGATGGCCAGCACCTCCGAACCGCGTCTGGCCAGTTCCAAAGCCAGCGCGGTGCCGAAGCGTCCCAACCCGATCACCACGACGGGGTCGTTCCTGTGGTCAGCCAACGATGGGTCGCTCCTCCGGTAGTTCGTAGCGTTGCGCGCGCTCGCGCAGCGCGAGCGCGGTGGCGAATGTCAGCGGCCCGATCCGGCCGAGGAACATCAGCCCGATCAGCAGGAGCTGCCCGCCGCCTGGAAGCTCGGCGGTGATCCCGGTGGACAGGCCGACGGTGCCGAACGCCGAGGTCACCTCGAACAGCACCCGGTCCAGCGAATGGGGGGTCAGCGTCAGCAACGTGAACGTCACCGCGGTGATCATTCCGATGCTCAGCAGCACGATCGCCGTCGCCTGCCGCTGGGTCCCTGCGGGCAGCCGCCGGTGACCGACGTTGACCTGGGTTTCTCCGCGCATCTCGGCCCACAGAACGAACCCCAGCAGCCCGAAAGTGGTGACCTTGATCCCGCCCGCGGTGCCCGCGCTGCCGCCGCCGATGAACATCAGGACGTCGGTGGCCATCCAGCTCTCCGGCCGCATCTGGGCGATGTCGATGGTGTTGAAGCCGGCGGTGCGCGGCATGACCGCCGCCGTGAACCCCGCCAGCAACCGCGCCGGCGTCGGCAGCCCGCCGAGCGTCCCGGGGTTGTTCCACTCGGCCGATGTCAGTACGAGCGTGCCGCCGGTCAGCAGCAGCGCGGTCATGCCCAGCGTGACCCGGGTCAAGACCGTCCATGTGCCAGGGCGCCGCCAGTTGCGGGCCAGATCGAACACCACCGGGAAGCCGAGCCCGCCGATGAGGATCGCCGCGCAGATCGTCAGATTGATCCACGGGTCCGCCGCGAACCGGACGAGGCTGTCAGGCCATAGCGCGAACCCGGCGTTGTTGAACGCCGACACCGCATGGAACATCCCCAAATAGAGGGCACGGCCGATGGGTTCGCCGTAGCCCTGGACCAGCCGGACGGTCAACACTGCCGCGACCAGCGCCTCCGACACCAGGCTGAACACCACCACCTGCCGGACGACGCGCCGCACATCGGTCATCCGCATGGTCTTGGTCTCGGCCTGGGCCACCATCCGGGCCCGCAGCCCCAAGCGGCGCGACAGCAGGATCGCGAACAGGGTGGCGAGCGTCATCAGGCCAAGACCGCCCACCTGGATGAGCCCCAGGATGACGACCTCACCGAACGTCGACCAGTACGAGCCGGTATCGACGGTGACCAGGCCGGTCACGCAGACCGCCGACGTCGCGGTGAAGAACGCGTCCCGCCAGTGCGCCGCATCGCCGCTCTCGGTCGCCTGCGGCAAGGCCAGTAGCAGCGTCCCGGCCGCGATCACGACCGCGAACCCGCTGACCACCACCTGCGCCGGGTGCTGGAACCGTTCCAGCAGCGCCGACCCGCGCGGCCTCCGGGCCAGCGCCAGACGATTCCCTCCGAACAGGACGGCCCCCCATCAGCCTCACTTGCGCATCGCCCACATACCACCACATCCCACGCTGAACCCAGCAGCCGACCGCTCCTCCGCCGCCACGCACGCCTGGTCCCGTGGACAGCGGCGTGTGACCGGGCGTGGGACGCGCCACGGGCGCTTCAGACGATGTAGTCGCGGCGGCGGAACGCGGCGAGGCCGATGACGACGAGTGCGGCGGTGAGGGTGAGCAGCCACACCAGAGGCGAGGCGGAAGCGTCTCCGCCCGGTAGCTTCGGGATGTGGGTGAAGGGCGACAGGTCGAGCACGCGCTGGCTCATTCCCACCAGGGCGCCGAACTGCCCCAGGAAGAGGAGGATCATCAGGGCTCCCCAGCCGACGGCGGCGGTGAGGCGGGGGAGCAGGCCGAACGCCGCCTCGGTGATCGCGGCCAGCGGAGCGATCAGCCAGGACATCTACACCCGGACTGCTACGCGACCACCGCGGACCCGCGCCCGACCCGCGAGGCGGCGATGAAGCGGCAGTTCGCGGAGCTGGTGACGGGCATCGCGCTGTGGGAGCCGGTGGTGAACGCCGTGCTGTCCGCGGTCGGCTACGAGCCCGGCAACAAAGCGGGAGCTTCGGGCGTGCTCAGAACAGGCCGCGCGCAATCAACATATAGAGGCTCCAGACCGACAGGATGGAGATAAAAGCGATTTCTCGCCAGGCCAGTCCGGGCTGGGCCTGGATGGCGTACGACAGCAGCTTCACGGGGGGCGTCGGCATCTGCGGCGTCTTGTCCTCGGGCAGGACGTGGATGAAGCGGTGGAAGAAGACCTGGATACAGATCATGCCGACGATGAAGCCGCTGATGAAGCTGAGGTACTCCACGCCGGTGAGGAATGCCAGCAGGACGATGACGATCCCGAGCCCGAGCGTCACCGTGTCATAGACGGTGATGAATCGATGCTTCTTGTCGTAGTAAGTCGCCATCCGCTTGATCCGGGAGCTATATGGCACGGTGAACCAGGCGACGAACTTGGCCAGGGCCTGGAGGGTGAGCAGCGTGAGAAGCACAACCAGGATGATCTTCATCGACTCTCCGTTTTGAGTTGTTCGGCGCCGAACCGGGGGAATCCCCGGTCGACAGGCGTGCTGGGCCGTAGGCCGACGGTCGGTCCATTAAACCGCCGGCCTGGGAGTTAAGCGGGCGTTCAGCGGCTCGGAGCAAGGTGGTCGGGCAATGGGCGGGACGGTCGCCGGCCGGATCCCGGCTCCCAGTCTCAACCACGGAGGTGAGACCAATGGAGGACGCTTCGAAGATCTACGATGTCGCCGTGCTCGGAGCCGGCATCGCCGGCTCCACGCTCGCCACGGTCCTGGCCCGCAACGGCGCCCGGACCCTGATCGTCGATGGCGGAAGCCATCCCAAGTTCGCCGTCGGCGAGTCGACCGTCGCGCACACGCTGGTCTTCTTCCGCGCGATCGCGGCCCGCTACGACGTCCCGGAGATCAACCACATCGCCTCCGTCGAGGCCGTCACCAAGCACATCGCCCCGACCTCGGGCATCAAGCGGGGCTTCGGCTTCATGTTCCACCAGGAGGGGCGACCGCAAGACCCCTCCGAGGTCAGCATGTTCAGCGCCTCGCCCGGACTGCACAACTGGGTGCACATGTACCGGCAGGACGTGGACGCCTACCTGTTCCGGACGGCGATCAAATACGGTGCGACGGGCAGGCAGAACTTCCCCGTATCCCACATCGACTTCGACGACTCCGGCGTGACGATCACTGGGCCGCGGGACGAGCAATACCGGGCGCGCTATGTGGTGGACGCCACCGGCGCCCCGTCCCCGCTGGCCAGGCAGCTCGGCATGCGCGAGGACCCGTGCCGGTTCAAGCACCATTCGCGGTCGATGTGGACACACGTGCTCAACGTCCCGCGTACCGACGACCTGTTCCCCCGCAAAGGCGCCGACGCCCCGCCCAAACCCTGGTATTCGTGCACGATGCATCACCTCTTCGAGCGCGGATGGTTCTGGCTGATTCCCTTCAACAACTACGAGCCGTCGCTGAACCCGCAATGCAGCGTGGGCCTGACAATGGACCCGCGCCGGTATCCGCTCGATCCGTCGGTGTCACCGGAAGAGGACTTCTACAGGGTGGCCTCGCGCTATCCCGACATAGCGCGCCAGTTCGACGGAGTGAGGCCCGTCCGCGAGTGGACGCGGGTGCCGCGCCTGCAGTACTCGTCCAGGCAGACCGTGGGGGATCGGTGGTGCCTGCTGGCCCACGCCGCGGGTTTCATCGACCCGCTCTTTTCACGCGGTATCTCCACGACCGCCGAATGCATTCTCGCACTCGGGTGGCGGCTGCTGGACGCCATCAAGGACGACGACTTCTCCGCCGACCGCTTCGAGTACATGGAGCGGCTCCAGCAGGGCCTGTTCAACCGCAACGACGACCTGGTCAACTCGGCGTTCATCTCCTTCGCCGACCACGACCTCTGGACCTCGCTGTACCAGCTGTGGGTCTGGGGCCAGACCATGGGCGCGTTCCGGCTCGCGGAGGGACTGGACAAGTACCAGTCGACCGGCGACCCGCGGGCCCTGACCGACCTGGAGGAGTGCCCGTACCTGGGGCACTACTGGCCCGACCACGAGGGGTACGGCAAGCTCTTCGACGTACTGGTGGACCGCTGCGAGCAGTTCGAGGCGGGCAACCTCCCGGTCCGGGACGCCGCGGACGAGATGTTCGAGCTGATCTCCGCCGCGGACTTCATGCCGAAGGGGTTCGGCGTCGCCGAGCGCAGGCAGCGGTACCTGGACCGGACGCTCGCCGCCGGCGTGCGCGCCTTCCGGTGGGCGCGCAGCGACGCCGACCCGGAGGTCGCCCGGATGATGAAGCAGATGTGGGTCCAGGCGAACAAGAAGCGCATGCGCCGCCAGCGGTTGTTCTGACTGATCCGATCCTGGAAGGCTCAATGGACGACTGGTCCGTTCCCTATCGCACCACGATCCGGATGCCCGAACCCGGCGTGGCGAGGGAGCAGTTTCGCGGCGTGATGAGGATGTTCCCGAGCGCCGTGTCGGTGGTCACCGCGCTAGACGCCCGCGCCGTACCGCGCGGGCTGACGTGCAGCGCGGTGACGAGCCTGTCGATGGATCCGCCAACGATGCTGGTCTGCGTCAACCAGGCCAACGGAAGCCTGTCCGCGATCCGTGGGAGCGGCGGATTCGTCGTCAATCTCCTGCGGGCGGGCAGCGAGGCCGTCTCGGACGTGTTCGCGTCCGCCTCCGCCGACAAGTTCGGTGCGCTCGCCTGGCGGCCCAGTCCCGGTTCGGGCCTTCCCTGGCTGGCCGAGGATGCCCTGGCGTTCGTCGACTGCCGGCTCATCGCCGACGTCGCGGCCGGCTCGCATGCGATCCTGGTCGGGCTGGTCACTCACGGCGACCTCACCTCGGCCACGGAGGACGGCCCGATGGTTTATTGGGGACAGCAATACGGCTGCTGGCATGCGAACCACCTCGGCCCCGATGTCGCCACCTGAAGACAACTCGCTCCCCATGGGTTCACAGTTCTCTGCAGCGGATGAGGATTGTCCGACATGTTCCGTTCTTGATAGAGCGGAGCCGCCGCTGAGCGAACCGTGCGCGGTCCGGGGCGTGCGGGCTTCCGCGACACCGGAGTCGCCTCGGTGCGGCCAGAGGACGGGGAGGCAACAGAAACCTTGCGTGGCCGACCTGCTGGATCATAATGAGAGTCGGGGGACGGAGACGTCTCCGAGAACGAACCCCGCGAGAGGACCTCGCGGCTGGAACGTCGCGGCGGGGTGCGGTGTCTCCGGGGCGGGTGGGGGCGGTGACGCGAACCCGGTCGCCGGGTGCCGGCAATCCCGGGGGAGGACGGCGATGACGCTGGTGTCCGAATCGATCACCGTGGTGGTCGTCGACGACCACGACCTGTTCCGCGAGGGGCTGAAGGAGATCCTCCACGCCAGCGGTGACATCGAGGTCGTGGGTGAGGCGGGGGACAGCGCGTCGGCCGTCGCGGTGGTCGGCCAGCGGCGTCCCCAGGTGGTCCTGCTCGACATCGAGATCCCGGGGGAGGAGGTCACCCAAACCGTCCGGCGGATGCACGAGGCGTCCCCAGAGAGCCAGGTGATCATCCTGAGCATGTACGAGGGCCCGCACTTCCTGCGCAGCCTGCTGCGCGCGGGCATCCGGGGATACCTGCTCAAGAGCGTCAGCCGGGAGGAGCTGATCTCCATGGTGCGCGGTGCGCGGACCGGGGACGACCGCGTCCTGCTCTCGGTGTCACGGGCCAGCCTGGCGCAGCTGGAGGGCGACACCGCCCCAGGGGTGCTCTCGCAGCGCGAGTGGGAGGTGCTCAAGCTCGCGGCCGAGGCGCACAGCAACACCCAGATCGCCAGGCGTCTCGGCCTCACCGAGGGAACGGTGAAGCGGCACCTGAGCAATATCTACGGCAAGCTCGGGGCCGTTTCGCGGTTGGACGCGGTGAACAAGGCGTCGGCCGCGGCCCTCATCAGCGTCCCCAAACCGGGGCCCGGCTGATCGGTGTACGCGCCGATCCCTCAGGGCTCGTGCCGCAAGGGCACGAGCAGTTCGACACGGGTGCCCTGCCCGGGGGCGCTGTCGGTCTTCAGGAGGCCGCCGAGCATTTCGATCCGTTCCCGCATTGACGCGAGACCATTCGCGGTCCGGGAGGAACTTGACGGGTCGAAGCCGGTGCCGTCGTCCTCGACCGCCGCCTGGACCTGGTCCGATGTGATGGACACGGTGATCGAAATATGGGACGGTGCGGCGTGCCGAAAGGAATTGCGGGCGGCTTCGCGTATGACGAGAAAGAGTTGCTCGCAGGCATGGCCGTTGATCCGGCTCTCGTCGCCGTTGAATTCCAGCGAGGTCGCGACCTCGTGTTCCTCGACCGAATCCAGATAATCCGCGAGGGCACGTTCCAATCCCTGCGCCGTTTCGGTGAGGCGGAGCCCGGAAAGAAGGAACTGCAGCCGCTCCAGGATGCTGCGGACGTCCCTGCGTGCGCGCTCCACGACAACGGCGGACCTGGCCGGATTGCTCTCCCGATAGATGTCGAAGAGGTCGAGCTGTCGGTAGACGCCCGAAATTCCATTGCCGATGTGATCGTGCAGTTCCCGGGCGATGCGCGTCCGCTCGGCCAGATTCTCCGCGTGCACGGCGTCCATGAGCGCCTCGACGTAGGTGACAGCCTCCAGCCGCAGGTCGTCGACGACCGCGCGCACGAGCCGGCGCGCCGTCAGCGACATGATCCGGGCGGTCTCCGCGGGGTCGGTGTCCGCGTCCACGGTCGCCCTAGTCACAGCGCCGATGACGCAGTCGAACAGCTCGATGGCCTCGTTGTCCTCCGGCGTCCGCAAAGGGGGCCGGGACGCCGGTTCCGCGTCCTCCTCGGGCGTCCCGGCGTGGACGGCCGCCGCCACTTGCGAGAGCAGCCCGCCAGCCCGCCCATGCCACCGTCTTGAGTCGGCGGACCTGGCGGTCCGGTCATTTCTCGTTACGCCGGCATGCTCGAGCGAAGGGCGGCCGCCCTTCTTGTGCTGCCGTTCCAGATAGAAGACGATAGGCTCGGTTTGGCGTTCTTTGCCGTCGGGAGTCATCGGCCCTTCTAACGGTTCGCTTCGAGAATAACTCGACAGGTCACGGCAAGTCTAACTGAGATCGCACCATTATCCAGTGGTGCGATGCGGGTTCCGGTATGTCATCCTGAGTGAGGCGCTGATCACGTTGGGTCATTCTCGGGATACCCTCCGTTTGTGGCGGTGCCGGCCCGGCTCTTTGCCCGGCCGGCCGAAGGAGAGGGCCCATGCGTTCTGAGCCTCTGCGGGGCGGGACGAGAGGGCAAGGGCGGCGAACCAAAGATGTAGTGCATTTCAACTTTCGCATCGCCCCCCTTGAAAGTCGATCTTGATAGCTCCTAGCATCGCCGGGTGCCGCCGGCACGGCGCGGGCGTGCTCCCGCGCAATGAACGATGTTCGATACAGCGATCTACCTCGAAAGCTCTCAGGTGCAAAGGGTAGTCATGACATTGGTCGAACTGGATGATGAAATCGTTCACCTGCTGGAAATGCTTCGTTCCGCGCGGCGCGGGCGCGGCGGCGTCGTGCTGGTCACCGGCCCCGTCGCGACCGGCAAGACCGCGGTGCTGACCGCCCTCGGTGAGCGGGCCGGTGCCGCGGGAGCCCTCCTGCTGAGGGCCGCCTGTGCGCCCGTGGAGCGCGGCACCCCTTATGGCGTCGCCGACCAGCTCCTCGACCTTCCCGGGTCGGCGCGGACAGCGGCGGGACCGGACGGACGGCCCGGCGAGGGCGGGAGAGCCCCGGGCGGCTCGTGCGCCGCACTGCTCCGGCTGGCCGAGCACCGCCCCGTTGTCGTCTGCGTGGACGATGCCCAGCACGCGGACGCCGAGTCGCTGGAACTGCTCGCCCGGCTCGCCCGGCGTGCGTCGTCGGCGCACCTCCTGATCGCCCTTGCCGTCGGCGAGGAACATATCGCCCAACCGTGGTGCGCCGAGCTGACCAGGCTGCCGCACTCCCGCACCACGCGCGTCCGTCCGCTGACGCCGGAGGGGGTGGCCGGGCTCGTGCGCCACCGGCTCGGCGGCGACGCCGGCATCGTGGGCCTCACCACCGAGATCCACCGGCTCAGCGGCGGTAACCCCTGGCTCGTGAACGCCCTCCTGGACGATCATCGGGCCGCGGAACGGCTGGCGGCCGGGGCACCTGAGGGCGCCCCGCCCGCCGGGGCCGTGATCGGCGACTCCTATCTGCAGGCCGTACTGGCCTGCCTGCGACGCGGCGAACCCCACACGGCCGACGTCGCGCGCTGTCTGGCCTTGCTGGGGGAGTCTCCGTCGTCAGAGGTGGGGCAGGCGGTCCTCGGACTGCCCGCCGACGTCATCGACCGGCGGCTGGCCGGGCTGCACCGCGCCGGGGTGCTGGAGGCGGGCGGCTTCCGGCACCCAGGCGTCCGCGAGTGCGTGCTCTCCGAGATCGATCCGCCGGAGCGCGCCCGCCTGCACCTCCGGGCCGCGCGGGCCCTGCACAACGCGGGGCGCGACGTCACCGAGGTCGCGCTGCACCTGGCCGCGGGCGGGGCAGGGGGCGGCGGCCCCTGGGCGGGGAATGTGCTGCGGCTGGCAGCGGACCGCGCACTCGGTGAGGGCCGGACCGGGCGCGCCGTCCGTTTCCTGCGGGCGGCCCACCGGCTGAGCGGTGACGATGCGGAGAAGGCGGTCGCCAAGGCCCTGCTCGCCCGGGCGGAATGGCATGAGGACCCCGCGCAGGCTCTCGTCCACCTAGGTGAAGTGGAGCCGGCGGCCCGGCGCGGCCTGCCGGTCGCGCCCGCCCTGGCCGCGGCGCGCTGCCTCCTGTGGCATGGCGACATCGGAGGGGTCTACGATCTGCTCACCGCGCTCGAACGGGACACAGCCGGCCCCGGTCCGGGGCCCGGTTCAGGCCTGCTGAGGATGTGGCTGCCCTCCTTGTGGCCGGCCCTGTTCCAGGCGGCCGAGCCGACGGACCTGGCCGGGCCGAGCCGGACCAGCCCGGAGGTCATCGCGGCCGACGCGCTGCGCGCGGTCCTCACCCGCGGCCCCGGCGACGAGGCCGCGGCCGCCGCGGAGCAGGTGCTCCAGCGTTTCCGGCAGCACGACGCCTCGGCCGGAAGCGCGGCCGCGGCCCTGATCGCCCTCGTCTTCGCCGACCGGCTGCCCGCGGCCGCGCGCTGGTGCACCCGTCTGCTCGGCGCCGGCGCCGTCGCCGCGCCCAGGACCTGGAGCAGCGTCTTCACCGTGATCCGCGCGGAGATCGCCTTGCGCAGCGGGGACCTGCGGGCGGCGGCCGACCAGGGCGGCGCCGCGCTGGCCGGCCTCGGCGAGGCGGGCTGGGGCGTGGCGATCGGGGCGCCTCTGGCCACGGTCCTGCACGCGCGGACCGCGATGGGCGACCTGGACGCGGCAGGAGAGCTACTCGGTGCCCGGATACCCGGGACCATGTTCCAGACCCCGGTCGGGCTGCACTACCTGGAGGCGCGGGGGCGGTACTACCTGGCCGCCGACCGCGTGGAGGCCGCGCTCGCGGACTTCCGCGCCTGCGGCGACCTCATGCGCGGATGGGGGATGGACAGCCCCGCCGTCGTGCCCTGGCGGGCGGCCTGCGCGGCCGCGCTGCTGAAGCTCCGGCGCCCCGAAGAGGCCATGGAGATGGTCGAGGAGCAACTCGGCCTGGTCGACCCGGGCGCTGCCCCGCGGGTGCACGGGTCGTCCCTTCGCTTGCTGGCAGCGACCGCCGACGCGGGGCGCGGCCTGTCGCTGTTGCAGGAGTCGGTGAATGTGCTGGAAGCGTGCGGGGATCGCCTGGAACTCGCCCGCGCGGTCGCCGACCTCGGCCACGCCCACCGGCGGCTCGGGGATGTCGGAACCGCCAAGGCGATGACCCGCCGGGCCGTGCACCTGGCGACCGAGTGCGGGGCGGGTCCGCTGCGCAGGGCCCTGCAGCCACGCCGCAGGCCGGTGCGCCGGTCGGGCGGCGAGGGCGGCGGGAGCGAGTCCGGTCTCAGCGCGGCCGAGCGCCGCGTGGCCGTCCTGGCGGCTCAGGGCTTCACCAACAACGAGATCTCCAAGCGCCTGTACATCACGGTCAGCACGGTCGAGCAGCACCTCACCCGGGTCTACCGCAAGCTGAACGTGCGGCGCCGCGTCGAGCTGTCGGCCAGCCTCCGGGCCGCCGCGAAGAGCGGCTGACAGGACGAGGAATCAGCGTCCGGCTCCGCCGTGCGGATGGAATCCGCGCCCGCTCTTGCGTCCCAGCAGGCCGGCTGAGACGAGCGTGCGCAGGTCCCGGGCCGGGGCGTCGGCCGGACGGCCGGACGCGCCGTGCAGGCTCCGCTGGATGGCGAGGGAGACGTCGAGGCCGATGGTGTCGAGCAGCCTGAGCGGGCCCATCGGGTACCCCCAGCCCCGGGACATCACCAGGTCGACGGCGTCGGCGCTCGCGTACCCGTCGGCGAGCAGCTGGGCGGCCTGGTTGAGATAGGGGAACAGCAGTGCGTTGACGATGAAGCCCGTCCGGTCCGTGCAGCCGACGACCTGCTTGCCGAGCGCGGCGCAGAACGCGCGAGCTCGGTGCGCGGCCTCGTCGGAGGTGCGGACCGTCCGGACGACCTCGACGAGCCGCATGCGGGGGGCGGGGTTGAAGAAGTGCAGGCCGACGACCTGTTCCGGGCGTCCGGTGGCCATGGCGCAGCCGATCACGGGCAGGCTGGAGGTGGTCGTGCCGAGGAGCGCCCCAGGGCGGCATACGCGGTCCAGTGAGGCGAAGACCTCCCTCTTGATCGCCGCGTCCTCGGTGACGGCCTCGATGACGACGTCGCACGCGGTGAGCGCCGAAGCGTCCGCCGCCCCGCTGAGCCGCGCGACCGCCGCCTCGACCTCGCCGGGCTTCGCGAGGCCCCGCGAGGCGGCGCGGTGCATCGACTGCTCCACCGCGGCGACCGCCTCCTTGGCCCGGACCTCGGTCCGGCCGACCAGGACCGTGGAATGCCCGGCACGTGCGCACACCTCCGCGATCCCGGTCGCCATGGTCCCGGTGCCGAGTATTCCCACGGCGGAGGTCGCGGGCGGGACGACTGGATCCGGGTGCGCGACGGGGCCGCGGTCCGGGGCGGCGCCGACGAGGAAGCCCCGGCCGGACTTCTCGCCGAGCATCTCCGCGGCGACCATCTGGCGGAGCAGCGGGGCCGGCGCGTAGCGGCTCTCGCCCGTCCTGTCGTGAAGTTCCGTGAGCGCGTCGAGCGCCGTGTCCAGGCCGATGCGGTCCAGTTCGGCGAGCGGTCCGCGCGGCAGCCCGCAGCCGAGCATCATCGCGGTCTCGATGTCGCGCGGAGAGGCGTACCGGCGCTCCCGCATCCGGACGGCCGCGTTGAGGTAGGCCAACACCAGGCCGCCTCCGATGTGGCCGGGCCGGTCGCCGACCATGACCCGGTCCATGCCGAGCGCCTCCGCCATCGCCTCCGCCCACGCGCGCACCGCCGCATCGGTGAAGGGCGTGTGGACGATCTCCAGCAGGGCGGGAAGCGCAGCGGTCCCGGCGGGCCGGATGCCGATCAGGCGGTCCACGCGTCCCGAGACGGAGGCGAGCCGGGTGACCGATGCCCCGGTCGCCGTGGTGGCCAGGACGGCCTCGGCGGCGCAGGCCGCCCCGAGCCGGACGAGCGCCCGGTCCTTCAGGCCGTCCCGCTCCGGGAGGGCCTCGACCACCAGCTCGCACGCGGTCGCGCGGCCGGGATCGGTGGTGAACTCGACCCTGCGGGCCGCCTCGGCCTCGCCGCCGAGCCGCGTCAGGACGCGGCGGCGCCCACGCGCCGCGGCGGCCTCGTCGCGCGCGACCGCGACGACGTCGAGCCCTCCGGCGGCGAACGCCGCGATCAGTGCGGAGCCCGCCGTACCGGGGCCGATCACGGCGGCGGAGGTGAGGGGCTGGGTCATCGCGGACTTCCTTTCAGGGACGGGGCGCGTTCCAGCGCAGCAGAGCGGTGCCGAGGGACATGCCGCCTCCGAAACCGGCGAGCATCACCAGGTCGCCGTGGCCGAGCTCGCCCGCCCGGTTCGCGAGGTCCAACGCCACCGGAATCGACGCCGCCCCGGTGTTGCCGTGCGCGGCGACCGGCCGGTGCATCCGTGCGCGACGCAGCCCGAGGGACGGGAACACCTCGCCGAGCAGGACGTCGTTGGCCTGGTGGGGGATGAGATGGTCGATCTCCTCGGGCGCGATCTCCAGATCGGCGACCAGGGCGCGAATCGCGGCAGGCAGTTCGTCGGCGATGAATCTGCGGACGGCACGCCCGTCCATCCGAAATCGGTGGCGGTCGCCGGCCACCGTTTCGGAGCTGGCAGGAGTCCGGCTGCCGCCCGCCTCGACGCCGATCATGGCGTGGTGCTCGCCGTGGCTGTCCAGGCGCCAGCCGAGCAGGCCCCGGCCCGGTGGGACCTGTCCGATGACCGCGGCGCCCGCGCCGTCGCCGAACAGGACGGCCGTGCGCCGGTCGGCCGGATCGATGATGCGCGAGTAGACGTCCACGCCGATGACCAGGGCGCGGCCCGCACGCGGGTCGGCCGCCAGCAGGGCGGCCGCGGCGACGAGCGCGTAGACGAAGCCGCTGCACACCGAGTTGAGGTCGAACGCGGCCGCGGCGCGCGCCCCGAGCCGGTCCTGCACCAGGCACGCCGTGGCCGGCTGCGGATGGTCGGGAGTGGAGGTCGCGACCACGATCAGGCCGATCCCGCCGGGGCCGGTCCGGGCGTCGGCGAGCGCCGCCGCGCCCGCCCGGACCGCCAGGTCGGAGGACGCCTCGTGTGCGGCGGCGTAGTGGCGGCCGGTGATGCCGGTCTTGCGGAGGATCCATTCCTCGCTCGCGCCGCACAGGGCGCCGACGTCGCTGTTCGACACGGCCTCGCCCGGCAGGTACGAACCGGTCCCGATTATTCCGATGTCCCGCGGACCCGCGGGCGGGTTTATCGCCACCCCACCACGCTAAGCCGGAAAATGCGGCAACCGGGAAATGCTGACCTGAATAGGGGACTAGAAAGGCGGATTAGGGGCTGTGCCGCCCGCATAGGGGTGTCTATCATCTTCTTTGACTCCTTTCTCGGCGCCCTGGTGCGCGAATATCCGAACTCGTTGGCGATAAAGAATGGACGCAATTATGGACCAGTCGGTCGCCGTCGTCGGAATGGCCTGCCGGTTGCCCGACGCGGCCGATCCGGAGGCGTTCTGGCGGATGCTGGCGGAGAGCCGGGACGCCGTCCGGGACGTCCCGCCCGGGCGCTGGGCGAGCGAGGAGCGGCACCCGGATCTGCCGCGCCGGGCGTGCTTCCTGGACGGGGTGGACGAGTTCGACGCGGCCTTCTTCGGCATCGCGCCCCGCGAGGCCGCCGCCATGGACCCGCAGCAGCGGCTCGCGCTGGAGCTGAGCTGGGAGGCACTGGAGGACGCGGGGATCGTCCCGGGACGGCTGGCCGGCCGCCCGGTGGCGGTGCACCTCGGCGCCATCTGGGACGACTACGCCGCGCTGACCCGCCGGGGCGGCCTCGGCGCCGTCACCGCGCACACCGTCACCGGCCTGCACCGCAGCATGATCGCCAACAGGGTGTCGTACCTGCTGCGGCTGCGCGGCCCGAGCCTCACGCTCGACTCGGGGCAGTCGTCGTCGCTCGTGGCGGTGCGGACCGCCTGCGACAGCCTCCGCCGCGGGGAGTCGGAGCTCGCGCTGGCCGGAGGCGTCAACCTCAACCTCGCCGCCGACAGCGCCCTCGGCACGGCCCGGTTCGGGGCCCTGTCGCCCGACGGCCGATGCCACGTCTTCGACGCGCGCGCCAACGGCTACGTGCGTGGGGAGGGCGGCGGGGTCGTGGTGCTCAAGCCGCTGGAACGCGCGGTCGCCGACGGAGACCGGGTGTACTGCGTGATTCGCGGTGGCGCGGTCAACAACGATGGCGGCGGCGACGGGCTGACGGTGCCCGACCAGTCCGCGCAGGAAGAGGTGCTGGCCGCCGCCTACGCGGCCGCAGGCGTGGATCCGGCGGACGTGCAGTACGTCGAGCTGCACGGGACCGGCACCCGGCTCGGCGACCCGGTCGAGGCGGCGGCACTGGGCGCGGTCATAGGGCGGTCCAGGCGGGCGGACCGGCCGCTGGCGGTCGGGTCGGCCAAGACCAACGTCGGTCACCTGGAGGGCGCGGCCGGAGTGACCGGACTGATCAAGGCGGCACTGGCGCTGTGGCACCGGCGCATTCCGGCCAGCCTCAACTACGCCGAGCCGCATCCGCGGATCCCCATGGACGAGCTGAACCTGCGGGTGGTCGGCGAGTGGCAGGACTGGCCCGACACGTACCGGCCGCTCATCGCGGGCGTCAGCTCCTTCGGCATGGGGGGCACCAACTGCCACCTGGTGCTGGAGGAAGGGCCGCGTCCACCGGAGCCCGGACCCGGCCCTCAGGAGCCGGTCCTGTTGCCGTACCTGCTGTCGGCGCGCACGTCGCAGGCACTCCGCGAGCAGGCGGCGAGGCTCGGCCGGCGGATCGAAACGATGCCTGCGGGGGAGCACGCGCTCGACCTCGCGCTCGCGCTGGCCACGACGCGGACGGCCTTCGAGCATCGTGCCGTGGTCCTCGCGCCCGCACCCGAGGTGGCCGCGGCGGGGCTGGCGGCGCTGGCGGCGGGCGAGCCCTCGGCCGCGCTCGTCGAGGGGGACCGTCCGGTCCGCGACGGCCTGAACGGGCCGGGGCCGGTCTTCCTGTTCGCGGGCCAAGGCAGCCAGCGGCCCGGAATGGGCGGCGGCCTGCGTGCGGCCTTCCCGGTCTTCGCCGCAGCCTTCGACGCGGCGTGCGGGGAACTGGACCGGCACCTTGAGCGCCCGCTCAGCGAGATCGTCCTCGCCGGCGAGGGTACCCCCGAGTCGGCGCTGCTCGACCAGACCATGTACACCCAGGCGGCCTTGTTCGCCCTGGAGACCGCCCTGTTCCGGCTGGTCGAGGACTGGGGCGTACGTCCCGCCCGGCTGCTCGGGCACTCGATCGGCGAACTCTCCGCGGCACACGCGGCGGGCGTCCTCGGCCTGCCGGACGCCGCCGTCCTCGTCGCGGCACGCGGACGGCTGATGCAGGCCCTGCCCGAGGGCGGTGCCATGGCCTCGCTGGACGGCGGTGAGGAGGAGGTGGCCGCCCTGATCGAGCCGCACCGGGGACAGGTGGACATTGCCGCGCTGAACGGCCCGGCGGCCACCGTCGTTTCCGGTGACGCGCCCGCCGTCGAAGAGATCGCGCGCCGCTGGCGGGAGGCGGGGGGCAAGGCCAAGCGGTTGCGTGTGAGCCACGCCTTCCACTCCGTCCACATGGACGCGATGCTCGGCGAGTTCGAAGCGATCGCGGCCGGGCTGGAGTTCCGGGCACCTCGGATCCCGATCGTCTCCGACGTGACCGGCGATCTGCTTCCGGCCGAGACGCTCGGTTCACCCGCGTACTGGGTCCGCCACGCCCGGGAGACCGTGCGGTTCGCGAGCGGAGTGCGCCGCCTCCTCGACGAGGGCGCCACCACCTTCCTGGAACTCGGGCCCGACGGAGTGCTCTCAGGCATGGCACGGGACTGCGCCTCCGGTGCCGAGGCCGCGTTCGTTCCCATGCTGCGCCCAGGACGCCCCGAACGAGACGAGGTCCTGCGGGCCGCGTCCGCGCTGCACGTGCGCGGTGTCGAGCCGACCTGGACGGCCGTCCTAGGCGCCGAGCCGAGCCGTCCGGTCCCGCTGCCGACCTACGCCTTCCAGCGCCGGCGCCACTGGCTCGACAACGTTCCCCAGATGCTCGGGTCAGGGGAGCCGGCTCCCGTCGAGGCCCCGGCCGGCCGGCCCGAGGCGCCGGTCACCGACGGTCGCCCCGGCGGCTGGTCCGAGAAGCTCAAGGGGCGGACGGGCGAGGAGCGCGCCCGGACGGTGCTCACCTGGGTGCGTACGCACGCCGCGGCTGTGCTCGGGCACTCGGGCGCGGACGACGTCGATCCGGTCATCTCCTTCCGCGAACTCGGCTTCGACTCCCTCAGCGGAGTCGAACTGCGCGACCGCATCGCCTCGGCGAGCGGCCTCGCGCTTCCCGCGACGCTCCTCTACGAACACCCCACGCCCCATCGGGTCGCCGACTTCATCAAGGGACAACTGGAGGACACCGGCCGGGACGGCGCTCGCGCGGATGCCGCCGTGGGCACGCCGGCGGCCGGCGAATCGCTTGCCATCATCGGCATGGCCTGCCGCTTCCCGGGGGGCGTCGGATCTCCCGAAGACCTGTGGCACATCGTCTCCAACGAGATCGACGCGATCTCCGAATTCCCCTCTGACCGGGGATGGGACCTGGAGGAACTGTTCTCGGACGACGAGGACTCGCGAGCACGCAGCTATGTGCGCCAGGGCGGCTTCCTGTACGACGCGGGGGAGTTCGACGCGGGGTTGTTCGGGATCTCGCCCCGTGAGGCGCTGGCGATGGATCCGCAGCAGCGGCTGGTGTTGGAGACGTCGTGGGAAGCCCTGGAGCGGGCGGGGATCGATCCGCTGTCGCTGCGCGGCTCGTCCACCGGCGTCTACGTCGGCACCACCTTCCAGGACTACGGCCCTCGTCTCCACGAAGGCGGTGAAGGAGTCGCAGGGCATCTGCTGACCGGCAGCACACCAAGCGTCGTGTCCGGTCGGGTGGCGTTCACGTTCGGTCTGGAGGGGCCTGCGCTGACGGTGGACACGGCGTGTTCGTCGTCGTTGGTGGCGATGCACCTGGCGGGGCGTGCGCTGCGGTCGGGCGAGTGCTCGCTGGCTCTGGCAGGCGGCGTCACCGTGATGGCGACCCCAGGGATGTTCGTCGAGTTGAGCCGTCAGGGGGCCCTGTCCCCTGACGGCCGCTGCAAGGCGTTCGGTGCCGGGGCGGACGGTGCGGGGTGGTCCGAGGGTGTGGGGATGGTGGTACTGGAGCGCCTGGAGGACGCCCGGCGCCACGGTCACCATGTGCTCGCGGTGGTACGCGGGTCGGCGACCAACCAAGATGGCGCCAGCAACGGCCTCAGCGCCCCCAGCGGCCCCGCGCAGGAGACCGTGATCGCCCATGCGCTGGCCGACGCGGGAGTGGCTCCTGACGAGGTGGATGCGGTGGAAGCGCACGGGACGGGTACGCGGCTCGGCGATCCCATCGAGGCACGCGCCCTGCTTGCGGCCTATGGGCGCGATCGCGCGGCGGAACGGCCGCTGTGGCTGGGGTCGGTGAAGTCCAATATCGGGCACACGCAGGCCGCCGCCGGCGTCGCGGGCGTCATCAAGATGGTGCAGGCACTGCGCCATCGGATGCTGCCGCGGACCCTGCACGCGGCCGAACCGACACCCCACGTGGACTGGTCGTCCGGCGCCGTGCGACCCCTGTCAGAACGAATGCCGTGGCCGGACGACGCGCGCCCGCGCCGCGTGGGGGTCTCGTCGTTCGGAATCAGCGGGACCAACGCGCACCTCATTCTCGAACAGGCGCCCGACATCCCCGGACAGGCACCCGACGCCGAGGCCGGGCGGCCGTCCGTGCGGCCCGGTGGCGGCGTCTCGAACAGGCCCGCAAAGGTGGTGCCCTGGGTGATCTCGGGCCGCGACGGGGCCGCGGTCCGCGCCCAGGCGGCGCGTCTGGCCGGGACGGCCGCGTCACTCGACATCGGCGACGCGGCGTGGTCACTGGCCCGCACCCGTGCCCTGCTGCCCGCCCGCGCCGTCGTCCTCGGGGCCGGAGCCGAGGAACTGACCGCCGGACTCCGCGCTCTCGCCAATGGCGACACGAGCGCCGAAGTGGTCTCGGGTACGGCCGTGGAGGTGGGTCGTCCGGTTCTGGTGTTTCCGGGGCAGGGGTCGCAGTGGGTGGGGATGGGGCGTGAGCTGCTGGATTCGTCGGAGGTGTTCGGGGGGTGGGTGGAGGAGTGCGAGCTCGTTCTGTCGCGGTATGTGGATTGGTCGTTGCGGGAGGTGCTGGAGCGGGCTGATGAGGCGGATCTGGCGCGTATCGAGGTTCTCCAGCCGCTGTTGTTCGCCGTGATGGTCGGAATCGCCCGAATCTGGGCTTCCCTCGGCGTCCTCCCGGGTGCGGTGGTGGGTCATTCGCAGGGTGAGGTGGCCGCCGCGTACGTCGCCGGCGCGCTTTCGCTCGACGACGCCGTACGGGTCGTGGTGTTGCGCTCGCGATTGTTCGCTCGCGCGCTTGTCGGCCACGGAGCGGTCGCCGCCATCGCGGCCGGGCGGTCCGCGGTCGAGGAGTTGATCGGGCGGTGGGGCGGGGCGCTGTCGTTGGCGGGTGCCAACGGGCCGGGCGCCACGATGGTGGCGGGTCCGGAGGACCTGCTGGATGAGCTGGTGGTGCTGTGCGGGGAGCGGGGGATCCGTGCGCGTGTCGTGGCGGGGACGGTCGCTTCGCACAGCGCGCAGGTCGATCCACTACGCGGGGAACTGCTCGACCTCCTGGAACCAGTAGCCCCGGCCGCGGGGCAGGTTCCGTTCTGCTCAACCGTCACGGGCGGGGTCATGGACACCTCGGCGCTGGGCGGGGAGTACTGGTTCGACAACGCGCGCCGTCCGGTGGATTTCGCCGGGGCGATCGGCGGCCTGCTCGCCGAGGGCCATCGGGCCTTCATCGAGTGCAGCCCGCACCCCATCCTGGTCCCCAACATCGCCGAGATCGCCGACGAGGCCGATGTCCCGGTCGTGGCCACCGGTTCGCTGCGCCGCGAGGAGGGCGGCCTCGCCCGGCTGCTGCGCTCGGCCGCCGAGGGCTTCGTGCGGGGCGTCGCGGTGGACTGGGCGGCGCTCGTGCCCGGCGGTGCGGCCACGGACCTGCCGACCTACGCGTTCCAGCGCCGGCGCTACTGGCTCGCGCCGGCCGGGCGCCCGCTGCGCGACGCGCCCGGAGAGGGCGTCGAGGTGGCGGGTCATCCGCTGCTCGGCCTGGTGATCAGGCAGGCGGGAAACGGCCCGGTCACCCTCACGGGGCGGCTGTCGCTCACCTCCCATCCCTGGCTGGCCGACCACGCCGTCCACGGAACGGTCCTGCTGCCGGGCGCCGCCTACGTCGAGCTGGCCGTCCGGGCGGCGGACGCGGTGGGGCTCTGCGAGATCGCCGACCTGGTCCTGGAATCGCCGCTGGAGATGCCGGCAGGGCAGGACGCGTACGTGCAGGTGGTGGTCGAGGCACCGGACGAAGCGGGCTGCCGGGAGGTGCGAGTCCACTCCCGGACCTCGCCCGACGCGCCGTGGACACGGCATGCGACCGCCGTCCTCACGGGAGCGCCGTCGGAGCCCGCGGGACGCGAGCCCGGGGCGTGGCCGCCGCCGAACGCCGCACCGATCGACCTCGACGGCTTCTACGACGGGCTCGCCGAGATCGGCTACGAGTACGGCGCGGCGTTCCAGGGGCTGCGCGCGGCATGGCGGGCCGGCCGCGACGTCTTCGCCGAAGTGGCCCTTCCGGCGGACGTGCGCTCTGACGCGGGACGGTTCGCCCTCCATCCCGCCCTCCTCGACGCCGGGCTGCATGCCGTCGTCGGGCTGAGCGACGTCGCGGCCGACCACCGGGTCTGGCTGCCGTTCGCCTGGGAGGGCGTGTCGCTCAGCGCCGACGGCGCGGCGGCGCTACGGGTGCACGTGGCCCCGGCCGGCGACGACGGGGTGTCCCTGGCGATGTCCGACGAGGAAGGACGGCCTGTCGCGCGCGTGGCCGCGCTGCGGCTGAGGCCGATGCCGCGGTCCGGCCCTTCCGCCGCCCAGGCGCCGGCCCGGCGCGACCTCTACACGCTCGCCTGGTCGCCGCTGCACCTGACCGCGTCCGGCGGCACCGGACCGAGGACCGTCCTGGTGAGCGAGCCAGGTGAGGACGCGGATGCCGCGGCTGTTGCGCGCGCCGTGCGTACGGCGACCGCTCGCGTGCTGTCCGCCCTCACCGAGCCGCCGCCCGCCGGAGACCCCGGGACGGTCGTCGTGATCACCACGGGCGGTGTGCCGGGTGCCGCGGCCGGGGGCCTCGTCGCCTCGGCCCAGGCCGAGGATCCCGGCCGGTTCGTCCTGGTGGACACCGACGACCCCGGCTCGGCCGGGCCGCTGCTGCCGGCGATCCTCGCCACCGGTGAGCCGCGGGTGCGCGTTCGCGGCGGTGCGGTCTCGGTGCCCCGGCTGGTCCGCGCCGAGCCCGCGGCCGGGCCGCCTCCGGAACTCGGCCCCGACGACGCCGTCCTCATCACGGGCGGGACGGGGACCCTCGGCGCCGCCGTCGCCCGACACCTCGTGGCCCGCCACGGTGTGCGGCGGGTGCTGCTGGCGAGTCGCCGGGGCATCGACGCGCCCGGCGCGCGCGAGCTCGCCGCGGAGCTGACCGGCATGGGCGCCCGGCCCTGGATCAGGGCCTGCGACGTGAGCGACCGCGCGGCGCTCGCGCGGCTCGTCGCCGAGATCGAGCAGGACGGTCCGCTGCGCGGTGTGGTGCACGCCGCGGGCGCACTCGACGACGGGCTGATCGGGTCCTTGACCCCCGGGCGCCTCGACCGCGTCCTGCGTCCCAAAGTGGAAGCCGCCCTTCACCTGGACGAACTGACCAGGGACCTCGACCTGTCGATGTTCGTGCTCTTCTCCTCGGTCGCGGGTGTGCTCGGGAACCCGGGCCAGGGCAACTACGCCGCCGCCAACGCAGCCCTCGACGCGATCGCCGAGCGGCGCCGTGCGCGCGGCCTGCCCGCCACCTCGCTGGCCTGGGGCCTGTGGGAGGAGCGCAGCGGCATGACCGGGCACCTTGCCGACAGGGACCTGTCCTGGCTGGGACGCGCGGGAGTCCTCCCGCTGCCCACCGGCGACGGTCTGCGGCTGCTGGACGCCGCCCTCGCCCGCGACGACGCGTTCCTGGTCGCGGCGCGACTGAGCACCGCCGCGGTACGCGCCCGCGTCGCCGACGGTACGGTCGCGGCACCCCTGCGGGACCTGGCGGGGGCGCCCGCCCGCCGCCGGGCCGCCACCGCGGCCGCCGACCTGCCCGGCACCGCACCGGACTCGCCGCTCGCCCGCCTCGCGAACCTTCCGCCGCGCGAGCGGGAGCGGGAGCTGGCCGACCTGGTGCGGTCCTTGACCGCCGAGGTCCTCGGGCACGAGTCCTCCGACGCCGTCCCGGACGAGCACGCCTTCAAGGAACTCGGATTCGACTCGCTCACCGGAGTGGAACTCCGTAACCGCCTGTCGGCCGCGACCGGTGTCAGGCTGCCGGTGACGCTGGTGTTCGACCACCCGACGCCGAAGGCGGTGGCCCGGCTCCTCCACGCGACACTGGACGGCGCGCCCGGCGATGCCGGAGTCCCGGCGGCCGCCGGCCTCGCCCCGCGTCCGCCGTCCGCCGAGCCGATCGCCGTCATCGGGATGGCGTGCCGCTATCCCGGCGGGGTGTGCTCGCCGGAGGATCTGTGGGACCTGGTCGCCGCGGGCCGCGACGCCGTGTCCGCCTTCCCCGGCGACCGTGGATGGGATCTCGACGCCCTCTACCACCCCGACCCCGACCATCCGGGCACCAGTTACGCCAGAGAGGGCGGCTTCCTTGACGGCGCGGCGGACTTCGATCCCGGCTTCTTCGGCATCCCGCCCCGCGAGGCGCTCGCGATCGACCCTCAGCAGCGGCTCCTGCTGGAGACGTCGTGGGAGGCGATAGAGCGGGCCGGGATCGACCCTCGCTCTCTCGCGGGAAGCAGGACCGGGGTGTTCGCCGGGCTGATGTACCACGACTACGTCTCGCGCCTCGGTGAGGTGCCCGGTGCCGTCGAGGGCTACTTGACCACCGGCGCCCAGGGCAGCGTGGTGTCGGGCCGGGTCGCATACACCCTGGGCCTGGAGGGGCCCGCGGTCACGCTCGACACCGCCTGCTCGTCCTCCCTGGTGGCACTGCACCTGGCCGGCCAGGCTCTGCGCTCCGGAGAGTGCTCACTGGCCCTCGCGGGCGGGGTCACCGTCATGGCCACCCCCGGAATGTTCGTCCAGTTCAGCCGGCAGCGCGGGCTCGCGCCCGACGGGCGCTGCAAGTCGTTCGCCGCCGCCGCGGACGGCGCGGGCTGGTCCGAGGGCGTCGGGATCGTCCTCGTCGAACGTCTCTCCGATGCCTTCCGCAACGACCACCCGGTGCTTGCGGTCATCCGCGGCTCGGCGACCAACCAGGACGGGGCCAGCAACGGCATCAGCGCCCCGAGCGGCCCTTCGCAGCGGCGGGTCATCCAGCAGGCGCTCGCCGCGGCCGGGCTCGCCTCCGCCGACATCGACGCGGTCGAGGCGCACGGCACCGGCACCACCCTCGGGGACCCGATCGAGGCGCAGGCCGTCCTGGACGTCTACGGCCCGGACCGGCCGCGGGACCGGCCGCTGTGGCTGGGCTCGGTGAAGTCCAACCTCGGCCACCCGCAGGCCGCGGCCGGGATCGCGGGCGTGATCAAGATGGTGATGGCGCTGCGCCGCGGACTGCTTCCGCGGACCATCCATGTGGACCGGCCGACCCCGCACGTGGACTGGTCGTCGGGCGCGGTGCGGCTGCTGACCGAACCGGTCCCCTGGGAACCCGGCGGACGGACGCGCCGGGCGGGCGTGTCCTCCTTCGGCATCAGCGGTACCAACGCCCACGTCGTCTTGGAGGAGGCGCCCGAAGCCCGACCCGCGGACAACGCCGGCGACGCCGACGACGCCGCCTCGGGCCCGTCGCTGGTGCCCTGGACCATCTCGGGACAGGGCGTCGGCGGGCTGCGGGCGCAGGCCGGCCGCCTCGGCGAATTCCTCCAGGCCGGGGGCGTGGACGCCTCCTTGGCCGACGTCGGCAAGGCACTCGCGACGGGCCGGGCCGCCCTGACGCACCGCGCGGTCATCCTCGCCGAGGACCGCACCGCGGCCGAGACCGCGCTCGCGGCGCTCGCCGCGGGGCGGCCCGGCCCGGACGTCGTCACCGGCAACGCTCGTACGCACGGACGGCTCGCGTACCTGTTCTCCGGCCAAGGATCCCAGCGGCAGGGCATGGGACGCGAATGGCACCGGGAGCACCCCGTCTTCGCGGCCGCGTTCGACGAGGTGTGCGCGGGCGTCTCCGAACGGCTCGGCCAGAACGTCAAGGACGTCGTGTTCGACACCGACGACGAGACCGGGCTGCTGGACCGGACCGTCTTCACCCAGGCGGGGCTGTTCGCGCTGGAGGTCGCGCTCCACCGGTTCCTGGAAAGCGCGGGCCTGGTCCCCGACGCGGTGACCGGACACTCCATCGGCGAGGTCGCCGCCGCGCACGTCGCGGGAGTCCTGAGCCTGGAGGACGCGTGCGCCTTGGTCGCGGCGCGGGGACGGCTCATGCAGGAGCTGCCGCCCGGCGGTGCGATGGTCTCCCTGCGGATGAGCGAGCGGGATGTGCTGGACCTGATCGGGGAGCGCTCCGGGCGTGTGTCGATCGCCGCGGTGAACGGCCCGTCCGCGGTCGTGGTGTCCGGGGAGGAGGACGCCGTCGCCGAGGTCGAGGCCGAAGCGGCCGCCTCCGGCCGCAAGACCAGGAGGCTGCGCGTCGGCCACGCCTTCCACTCCCACCGCATGGAACCCATGCTGGAGCGGTTCGCCGAGGTGGCCGCCTCCTTGAGCTACGGCGACCCTGCCATCCCCATCGTCACAACGTCCGACGGCGACGTCCGCGACCCCGGGTACTGGGTGCGCCAGGTGCGCGCGCCGGTGCGGTTCGCCGACGCAATGCGCGCCCTAGAAGCCCGAGGCGTCCGGGAGTATCTGGAGTTGGGACCCGACGCGGTGCTGAGTGCGCTCGGGCCGGACTGCCTGCTGCGACCGGAGGAGGCCGTCCTCTTCCCGACCGGGCGTGCCGACCGGCCGGCCGACCGCACCCTGGCGTCCGCCGTGGCCGCCGCCCATGTCCGAGGCCACGACGTCGACTGGGCCGCGTTCCTGCCCGCAGGGCCGGTGCGGCGGGTCGACCTCCCCACCTATGCCTTCCAGCGGCGGCGCCTCTGGCTGGAGGCGGCACCCGGCGCGGACCGCGGCGGGCCGGGCGAACGGATCGACGGGCACGCTCTGCTGGCCTCGCGGATGACGCATGCCGGCTCGGGCGAGACGGTGATCACTGGCGGCCTGTCCGTCCGGGAGCACCCTTGGCTCTCCGACCATGCCGTGCTCGGGACCGTCCTGGTCCCAGGCGCGGCGCTGGCCGACCTGGCCCGGCGTGCCGGGGAGGAGACCGGGCGCCCACGCCTTGCCGAACTGGTCCTCGAACACCCGTTGACGCTCCCGGGGGGCCGAGGGATCCGGCTCCAGATCGTCGTCGGCGAGGAGGACGAGTCCGGCGACGCCCCGATCGCCGTCTACGGACGTCCGGCCGATGGCGACGCCGCGTGGACGCGCCATGCCCAGGGCATGGTGGGGCGCGATGAGGGCGCCCTGCCGGAGCGGCTCGACGACTGGCCTCCGGCCGACGCCGAGCCATTGAACCTGGACGGGTTCTACGAGGAGGCGGCCGCCGCCGGATACGACTACGGCCCGGCGTTCCGCGGGCTCACCGCCGCGTGGCGCCACGGCGACGACCTGTACGCCGAGGCTGCCCTGCCAGGCGATCAGGATCCCGGAGGTTTCGGCGTGCACCCGGCGCTCTTGGACGCCTCCCTGCATCTGCTCGTGCGTGCCGAACCAGGAACGGCGCCCCGACTCCCGTTCGCCTGGCACGGCCTGACGCTGCACGCGCTGGGGGCGACGGCGCTGCGCGTGCGCCTGACGCGCACGGGCCCGGACAGCGTCCGGGTACTGCTGACCGATCCGGCCGGCGAGCCGGTTCTCGCCGTGGAGTCCCTCTCGCTTCGGGAGGCCCCGCCCGGCGAGTTCGCGGCCACATCGACGGGTGAGGGCGCGGCGCTGTTCCGCGAGGAGTGGGCTCTGCTGCCGCCGGCGCCGGCAGAGAAGGCAGAGACGGCGGAGCGTGGGACCGCGTTCGGGCCTGATGAGTGGCCCGACCCGGCGGAACTGGGGGGCGATATCGGTGGGAGCGCCGGCACCGGCGTCGCGGTACTGCTCGCCGATCGCGCCGGAGCCTCGGACCTTCCCGAGGCCGTACAGGCGACCACGGCCGAGGTCCTTGCGCTGCTGCAGGGATGGCTGGCGGAGGACCGGTTGTCCGGGGTCCCTCTGACGCTGGTCTCCCGCCGGGCCGTCGCCACCGGGCCGCAAGAGCCCGCCGAGGACCTGGCCGCCGCGGCGGCCTGGGGACTGGTGAAGTCCGCCCAGGCCGAGAACCCCGGACGCTTCGTCCTGGTCGACAGCGGCGAACGGGACGAGGCCGCCGCCCTCGCCGATGCCGCGCGCGCGGCCTCCCATCCCGGCGAACCCTGCCTCGCGGTCCGCGAAGGCGGCGTGCGGGCGCCGCGTCTCATCCGCGCCGAAACAGGGGAGCGGCTCGAACTGCCCCGGGACACGGGCTGGCACCTGGCACCGGTCGAGCCGGGCTCACCGTCCGGCGTGCGTCCGACGGTGTCGGAGCGCACCGGCCGACCGCTCGGGCCCGGCGAGGTGCGAGTGGCCGTCCGCGCGGCCGGTCTGAACTTCCGCGATGTCATGATCGCCCTGGGGGTCTACCCGGGCTCCGCCGCGCTCGGCAGCGAGGGCGCCGGAACAGTGGTGGACGTCGGTGCCGGCGTGACCGGGATCGCCCCGGGCGACCGCGTCATGGGTCTGCTGGACGAGGGGTTCGCGCCCGTCGCGGTGACCGACCACCGGCTGCTCGTGCCCATCCCGGACGGCTGGTCGTTCGAGCGGGCCGCCGCGGTGCCCGTGGCGTTCATGACCGCCTACTACGGCCTGCGCGATCTGGGGGGCCTGCATGAGGGAGAGCGCGTCCTGGTGCACGCCGCCGCCGGCGGGGTGGGGACGGCCGCCGTCCGGCTCGCCCGGCATTGGGGGGCCGAGGTGTACGGCACCGCAGGCCCGGGCAAGCAGGGGGTTCTCGCCGGGCTCGGCCTGGACGCCGCGCACCGCGCGTCCTCCCGCGACCTGTCCTTCGCGCGGGAGTTCGCCCCGGCGGACATGGACGTAGTGCTCAACTCTCTCGCGGGCGAGTTCGTGGACGCCTCGATGGGACTGCTCGGGCCCGGGGGCCGGTTCGTGGAGATGGGCAAGACCGATCTGCGCGACCCGTCCGAAGCGGCCGCATTCCGCCCGGATGCGACCTACCGCGCCTTCGACCTGCGCGATGCGTCTCCGGAACGACTCGGCGAGATCCTGGCCGAGGTCGTGGATCTGCTGGAGCGGGGGACGCTGCGCCCGCCTCCCGTCGAGGTCCACGACCTGCGTGCCGCACCGGAGGTGATGCGGCACATGGGACGCGGCGGACACGTAGGCAAGATCGTGTTCACCGTGCCGCGGCGGCCCGATCCCGCGGGCACGGTCCTGATCACCGGCGGCACCGGCGCCCTCGGCGGCCGGGTCGCCCGCCACCTGGTGACACGGTACGGTGCGCGCAACCTCCTGCTCGCCGGCCGGCGCGGGCCGGACGCCGAGGGCGCGGTGGAACTGGCGGACGCCCTGCGGGCCCTCGGTGCCTCGGTGACGGTGCGGGCCTGCGACGTCGGAGACCGCGACGCCCTGGCCGGGCTGTTGTCGGAGATTCCCGGAGACCGCCCGCTCACCGCGGTCGTCCATGCGGCGGGCGTCCTCGACGACGGGGTGGTGGCCTCCCTCACCCCGCCGCGCCTGGCCCGGGTGCTCGGCCCGAAGGCCGGTGCGGCGCTGCATCTGGACGCGCTGACCCGCGGGCTGGACCTCACCGCCTTCGTGGTGTTCTCCTCCGTCGCCGGCGTGCTGGGAACACCAGGCCAGGGCAACTACGCGGCGGCCAACCGCGTGCTCGACGCCCTCGCCACGCGCCGCCGTGCCGAGGGGCTCCCGGCGGTCTCTCTGGCATGGGGGCTATGGGAGCACGGCAGCGGGATGACCGCCGACCTCGACCACGCCGACCGTGACCGGATGGGGCGACTGGGCATCCGGCCGATGCCGTCGGCCGAGGCGCTCGCCCTGTTCGATCATGCCCTGGAACGGGAGGACGCCGTCCTCGTCCCAGCGCACCTCGCGCCCTGGCGGGCAGGTGAGGGGACGCAGGCTCCGCTCCGCCGTGCCGCCGGCGGCTCGGTGCGAAGTAGCGCGTCCGGGTCCCTTGCCCGGCGGTTGGCGGACCTTCCGCCCCAGCGGATGCGGGAGGTCATGGTGCGGGAGGTCCGGGAGTGCCTTGCCGCCGTTCTCGGTCACGCGTCCGCGGATGCTGTCGACGCCGAGGCCAGCTTCAAGGAGCTGGGCGTGGACTCCCTCGGCGCGGTCGAGCTGCGCAACGCGCTGAGCGCCGCGGCGGGCACCCGGCTGCCCGCGACGCTGGTGTTCGACCATCCGACCGCGACCGCGCTGGCCGAACACCTTTGCCAGACGCTGGCGCCGAGCGCCCCGTCCGCGGCCGACGCGGTCCTCAGCGGCCTGGACCGGCTGGCGGAGGCGATGGCGCGCGCCGGTTCCAGGGCCGCGGAGGAGGAGCGCGCCATGATCTCGGCCCGGCTGGAGCGGCTGCTGGAGGAATGGCGGGCGCGGTCCGCACCCGAGGGCGCCGCGGAGGTTCACGACGACGGCGTAGGGGAGCGGCTCGCGGCCGCCTCCTCCACCGAAGTGCTGGATTTCGTCCGCAACGAACTCGGCCTGTAAGCGGCCCGAGGGCGGTGCTCCGTGCCCCCAGTTCTCGGCGTGCCGCCCCCTATAAACCCAGTGGCGCCTTGCCCTGTTTCAGGCCCGATGCGACCTTCGACCGTAACGACCGTGCACCATTCTCAGGGACGGAAAATGCGGGAGATTCTGCAAGCGATCGAACAGCGTGCTCCAGCCCTGGAATGGGAGGGCATCGCGGTGCCCGACTCCTATCGCGCGCTGACCGTGCACAAGAGCGAGGTCGGAGTCTTCGAGGGGATCCCGGTCGAAGACCGGGACCCGCGCGATTCATTGCACGTGCACGACGTCGACGTCCCGGAACTGGGGATCGGCGAGGCGTTGATCGCCGTCATGGCGAGCTCGGTCAACTACAACACCGTGTGGTCCGCCCTCTTCGAGCCCATTCCGACGTTCGAGTTCCTGCAGCGATACGGCCGCCGCTCCCCGCTCGCCGCCCGTCACGACCTGCCTTACCACGTGCTCGGCTCGGACCTGTCGGGGGTCGTTCTGCGGGTCGGCCCCGGTGTCACCCGCTGGCGTCCGGGGGACCGGGTCGTGGCGCACTGCCTGTCGGTCGAGCTGGAGGAGCCCGAGGGGCACGACGACGCGATGCTCGACCCCGAGCAGCGGATCTGGGGCTTCGAGACCAACTTCGGCGGACTCGCCGAACTGGCCCTGGTCCGGGCCAACCAGCTCATGCCCAAGGCGGAGCACCTGACGTGGGAGGAGGCAGCGGCCCCGGGGCTGGTGCACTCCACCGCCTACCGGCAACTGGTCTCGCGCAACGGCGCGGATATGAAGCAGGGCGACGTCGTGCTGGTCTGGGGGGCCTGCGGCGGACTCGGCTCCTACGCCACCCAGCTCGCCCTGCGGGGCGGCGCGGATCCCGTCTGCGTGGTCTCCTCGCCGGAGAAGCGCGACATCTGCCTGTCGATGGGCGCCGAGCTGGTGCTGGATCGGTCGGCCGAGGGATTCCAGTTCTGGCAGGATCGCGGGGTCCCCAACCGCAAGGAGTGGCGGCGTTTCGGCGGCGCCATCCGGGAGCTGACCGGCGGTCTGGACCCCGACGTGGTGTTCGAGCATCCGGGGCGGGAGACCTTCGCAGCGAGCGTGTACGTCGCCCGCCGGGGCGGGACGATCGTGACCTGCGCCTCCACGAGCGGCTACGACCACTACTTCGACAACCGCTATCTCTGGATGAACCTCAAGCGGATCATCGGGTCGCACTTCGCCAACTACCAGGAGGCGTGGCGGGCCAACGAGCTGGTCCGTCGGGGGCGGGTGCACCCGACCCTGTCACGCAGCTACCCGCTCGCCGATGCCGCCCAGGCCGTGCGCGACGTGCAGCGCAACACCCACCAGGGAAAGATCGGCATTCTCTGCCTCGCCCCGCGGGAGGGGCTCGGCGTGACCGACCCGGAAATGCGGGAGAGGCATGCCGCCAAGATCGACCTCTTCCGCTGACCGCGCGGAGCCCTCCGTCCGCCGAAGGTGGTGGCAGCCATGAGCACGTCCGCAGAGGTGGCGGACCGCTGGTTCCGGCGGTTCCCCGCGTCCCCCGCACCCGCTGTGCCCGCGCGCCCCCGTCTCGTCTGCTTCCCACACGCCGGCGGCTCGGCGAGCTTCTACCACCCGTTCGCCCGCGAGCTCGCCGGCGCCTGCGAGGTCGTCGCCGTCCAGTACCCGGGACGCCAGGACCGGCGGGCCGAGGCCCCGTGCACGGACCTGGAGTCCCTCGCCGGGCTCGTCCACGAGGTGCTGCCGCGGGAACCGGGACGGCCGCTGGCGCTGTTCGGGCACAGCATGGGCGCCGTGCTCGCCTATGAGGTGGCACGGAGGCTCGAAGGGGAGGGGACGGATCCGGCCGTGCTCATCGTCTCCGGGCGCCGGGCGCCGTCCACGCACCGCCACGAAGACGTGCACCGCCGCTCCGACGACGCGCTGCTCGCCGAGGTGGCCGGGCTGAGCGGGACCAGTGCCGCCCTGCTGGAGGACGAGGAACTGCGGCGCATGATCCTTCCCGCGCTGCGCGCCGACTACCGGGCGATCGAGACCTACCGGCACCGTCCCGGCCCGCCGCTGGCCTGCCCGGTGAGCGTGCTGACGGGTGACCGCGACCCCCGCGTCTCCACCGCGGAGGCCGAAGCATGGCGCGCCCACACCGGCGGCGGCTTCCGGATGCGCACCCTGCCCGGCGGCCACTTCTACCTGAGCGAGCGCCGCGCCGAGGTCGCCGCCGCCATCGCCGCCGATCTGGCGGGCTTCGCGGCCGACCGCTGAGCCGGCCCGGCGGCGGTTCGCCCCTGAGCACCTGGCCAGAATGCTGGACGAGTGTATAGGGATCTAGTACGTTGATATGGACAACTGATCATGTGTTAAGGAAGCTGTATATGAGTTCAGTCCCGCCCGCGGAACGTCCTGCCGATGCCGACCTGACCGCGCGGGCGCGGATCAGGGACGCCGCGCTGCTGCAGTTCGCCGAGCGCGGCGCCAAAGAGGCGACGATCAGGGACATCGCCGAGGCCGCGGGCGTGTCGTCCGGACTCGTCCAGTACCACTACAAGAGCAAGGAGGCGTTGCGGGAGGCGTGCGACGAGTACGCCTTCGACTTCTTCCGGAGGACCAAGGACGAGGCCCACGCCAAAGGCCAGTTCGCGGACCCCAACTTCCTGTCCATCGCCTTCCGGACCAGCATGCCGGTGCTGCGCTACCTGGCCCGTGCGCTGGTCGACGACTCCCCGTCCTCAGCGCAGCTCTTCGACGAGCTGGTCGACTACACCAAGGACGCGCTCTGGGCGGGCATGCCCGGCGTCATCGCTCCCCCGGACCATGACCGCGAGGGCCTTTCGGCCGTGCTGACCGCCATGCAGCTCGGCGTCATCGTCCTGCACACCCACCTGTCGCGCACGCTGGGCACCGAGACCTTCAGCCCCGAGACCTACCCCCGCCTGGTCCTGGCGTTGCTCGACATCCACTCGCACGCGCTCGTCAGCCCGGAGACGGCCGCCGAGGCCCGCGCCGGACTCGAACGTTTCCTAGCAGGTCCCCCCACCGCAGAGGAGTAACGGCAATGAGCGACGCGATCCACATCGAGGGTCTCGTCAAGGCGTACGGCCGCACCCGGGCTCTGGACGAGCTGCGGCTGCAGGTCCGCACCGGCGAGGTCCACGGGTTCCTCGGACCGAACGGGGCCGGCAAGACCACCACCATCCGCATCCTGCTCGGCCTGCTGCGGGCCGACGCCGGCGAGGTCCGGCTCCTCGGCGGCGACCCGTGGGAAGAGGCCACCGCGCTGCACCGGAGGCTGGCCTACGTCCCCGGCGACGTCACGCTCTGGCCGGGGCTCTCGGGCGGCGAGGTCATCGACCTGCTCGGCCGGCTGCGCGGGGGGCTCAACAAGAACCGCAGGGCCGAACTGCTCGACCGGTTCGACCTGGACCCCCGCAAGAAGGCGCGCTCCTACTCCAAGGGCAACCGGCAGAAGGTGGCGCTGGTGGCCGCGCTCGCGTCCGACGTCGAGCTGCTCATCCTCGACGAGCCCACCTCGGGACTGGACCCGCTGATGGAGGCGGCCTTCCGCGAGTGCATCGACGAGGAGCGCAGCAGCGGCCGCACCGTCCTGCTGGCCAGCCACATCCTCGCCGAGGTCGAGGCGCTGTGCGACCGCGTCAGCATCATCCGCGACGGCCGGACCGTGGAGACGGGCACCCTCGCCGATCTGCGGCACTTCACCCGGATCTCCATCCAGGCCGAGCTGGCCGGGCCGCACGAGGGCCTCGGCTCCCAGCCGGGGGTGCACCACCTGGAGGAGCAGCCCGGTGGGCGGCTGACCTGCGAGGTCGACTCCGACCGGCTCGACGAGGTGCTGCAGGTGCTCTCCAAGGCCGGTGTCCGGTCCCTCATCAGCCGGCCTCCGACGCTGGAGGAGCTGTTCCTGCGCCACTACCAGAAGGAACCGGCCGGTGCCGGGGGGCAGGGCGCCCGGAACGGCCGGGTCGCCTGATGGGCGCGCTGACGGGGACGCGCGGGCTCGTCCGGCTCATCCTGCGCCGCGACCGGTTCCTGATGCCGATCTGGGTCATCTACCTGGGCGTGGTGCCGTCCGCGTTCGCCTCCAGTACCGCCGACCTGTACCCGACCGTCGCCGACCGCCATGAGTACGCCCAGGTCAGCGGAAACAACCCGGCCTTCATCGCGCTGTTCGGGCCGCTCTACGACGAGGGCGTCGGCGGCATCGTGACCCAGCGGCTCGGGCTGATCCCGCTCGTCGTCGGGCTGCTCAGCCTGCTCACGGTCATCCGGCACACCCGCACCGACGAGGAGGCCGGGCGCCGGGAGCTGCTGGGCTCGGCGGCCGTGAGCCGCCACGCCGGCCTGGCCGCCGCGCTCATCGTGACGATCGGCGCCAACCTCGTCCTCGCGCTCATCATGATGGCGGGACTCAACAAGCAGGATCTGCCGGCCGCGGGCGGTGTCGCGCTCGGGCTGGAGTTCGCCGCCGCCGGCTGCATCTTCGCGGCGGTCGGCGCGCTGGCCGCCCAGCTCACCACGAGCGCCGGCGGCGCGCGAGCCATCGCCATCGGCGTGCTCGGCGCCTCCCTTCTGCTGCGGATCGCCGGTGACAGCGGGGGAGCGACCTGGCTTTCGTGGCTGTCGCCGATCGGATGGGTCCACCGCATCCGGCCGTACGCGGACGAGCGCTGGTGGGTGCTCGGGATCGTCGTCGTCGCCATCGCCGGCCTCGTCGCCGCGAGCGTTGCCCTGTCGGCACGCCGCGACGTCGGCGCCGGTGTGCTGCCGCCGCGTCTCGGTCCGGCCGAGGCGGCGGGACGGCTGCGCAGCCCCCTGGCCCTCGCCTGGCGGCTGCACCGGGCGCCGTTGCTGGGCTGGACGGCGGGCTTCGCCGTGATCGGCGTGGTGCTGGGCGGAGTGGCCAAGGGCGTCGCCGACATGATGCGCGACAACGAGAGCCTGCACGACGTCTTCACCCGGATGGGCGGTGCCTCGGGCTTCAGTGACGCCTTCCTCAGCTCGATGATGGGCCTGTTCGGGCTCATCGCGGCGGCCTACGCGATTCAGGCGGCGCTGCGGATGCGTGCCGAGGAGGACGGGCTGAGAGCCGACCCCGTGCTCGCCACCTCCGTCGGGAGGCTCCAGTGGGCGGGAGGGCACCTGCTGTTCTCGCTGCTCGGCCCGGCCGTCGTGCTGACGGTCGCGGGCCTCGCCGCGGGGCTGACGCATGGCATCAACACCGGCGACCCCGGGCACGAGGTGCCCCGCGTGCTCGGCGGGGCCCTCGTCCAGCTCCCCGCCGTGTGGGTGCTCGCGGGACTCACCATCGCGCTGTTCGGTATCCTGCCGCAGTTCACGCTGGCGAGCTGGGGCGCGCTCGCGGTGTTCGTCCTGCTCGGGCAGATCGGATCGGCGATGCAGCTCAGCCAGAAGGCGCTGGACGTCTCCCCGTTCACCCACATTCCCAAGCTGCCGGGAGGAGAGGTCGCGGTGCAGCCGCTGGTCTGGCTGGCCGCCATCGCGGCCGTTCTCACCGTCGCGGGCCTGCTGCGGTTCCGCACCCGCGACGTCAAGTCGGTCGCCTGACCGGCTGGGCGGCACGGCCACACTGCGCGGCACCGGTGCCGCCCGCCGGGGATCGAGTCCGGCGGGCGGCCCGTCGCCTCCTCGACGAAGGAGACGTGGCTTGCACACAGTGGAGCGCGACCAAGAACTGCAGCGGCTGGACGCCCTGCTGGCCGACTGCCGGCACGGCGCGGGGGGAGCGGCGCTGGTGAGCGGCGCGGTGGCGTCCGGCAAGACCGAGCTGCTGCACGCCTTCACCGAGCGCGCCGTCGCGGCGGGAGCGTTGTACTTCGAGGCCGGGACCCCTCTCGGCGAACCCGGCGATCCCGCCGACCTCACCGAGGGCCTGCTACAAGGCATGGAGCTGTTCGCCGAGGAGACCGGGAGGCCGAGACCCGGCGCGCCGACTCCCGCGGGGCCGCGCGGAGGCGGCCTGCCCTCCGACGAGACTGCGCGGCGGCTGCACGCCCTGCTGCTCGCCTTAGCCGAGCGCGATCCGGTCGTGGTGGGCGTGGACGACACGCACCGGGTCACCCTCTCCTCGCTGAGGGACCTGCTCGGCGTGGTCCGCGGCCTGCGCGGCGCGCGCGTCATGATGATCTTCACCGACGCCGGGGTGGCCCACCCCGGACGCGGGGTGCTGCGCGAGGAGCTGTCCCGGCTGCCCGGCACACCGCTGCTGCGGATGCGCCCGCTGTCGCGCGAGGGCGCGGCCCGCATGTTCGCCTCCCGGCTCGGCGCCGCCCGCGCCGAGCGCCTCGCCGCGGGCGCCCTGGCCATCACCGGCGGCAGCCCGCTGCTGCTGCGCGGCCTGCTGGAGGACCAGCGGGACGCCGCCACGGGGAACGCCGGCCGGCTGGTGGTCGGGCCCGGTTTCGAGCGCGCGGTACTGGACTGCCTGCGGCGCGGGGACGAGGACACCCGGCGGCTGGCCGAGGCCGTGGCCGTGCTCGGCGACATGGCCGTCCCGCGCACGGTGGCCGACCTGCTCGGCTGGGCGGAACCGGACCTGGGCGGGCCGCTGAACGCCCTCGGCACGGCCGGACTGCTTGACTCGGTGCGGTTCCGGCACGAGGCCGCTCGCTTGGCCGTCCTGGCCGGCATGGAACCCGCGCGGCGCAGCGATCTGCACATGCGCTCGGCCCGCCTCCTCTACCGGAAAGGCGCGAAAGCAGATGACGTGGCCCGTCACGTCGTGGCCGCCAGCCAATGGGTGACGCTGGAATATCTGGCCCGGGGGCGTGACGCGAATGGAATCGGAAAAGCGCGGAGCGCCGGTGCCGAATAGGGGTCCGGTAGGGGTTATCCCGCCCGGGAGCGCGGAACTACCGTCGCTCCAGACGTTCCCCGGGAGGCGCCCATGGCCCAGCAGACGATCTGCGAGACGGCACCGTCCGCCGCGGACGGCGGCTCTGACCTGATCGCGTGGGCGCACCGGATGCAGGACGAGTGCCCGGTCGGACGGGACGCGCAGGGCGTATGGAACGTCGTTCGCGCCGCGGAGGCGCAGCGCGTGCTGTCGGAACCGTCGTCCTTCTCCAGCGATCCCTCGCACGCCTTCCCCGCCGCCGGCCGCTTCCGGGGGAACATGCTCTGGCTGGATCCGCCCGAGCACCGCAAGCTGCGCACCATCGTCAGCCGGGTCTTCGTCCCCAAGGCGGTCTCGGCGCTGGAGCCCGAGATCCGGAAGGTTGCCGCCGGCCTGCTGGACGCGGCGGGCGGCGCGGACGAGATCGAGCTCGTCTCTCAGTTCACCCAGCCGCTGCCCGTGATCGTCATCGCCGAGCTGCTCGGCATCCCGAGCCTGGACCTCGCCCAGTTCAAGGCCTGGGCGGACCGGATGCTGGGCGCCGTCGTGCTCGACCCGCTCGCGAACGAGGACGCGCGGCGGGAGATCGCGATGGGCACGATGGAGATGAACGCCTACCTGCTGGAGCACGTGCGGCGCAGGCGGGCGGCCCCGCGCGAGGACCTGCTCAGCCGGCTGGTGGCCACGCAGGTCGGCGGCGACCGGCTCGACGACCAGGAGGTCGTGAACTTCAGCCGCGTCCTGCTGGAGGCAGGGCATGTCACCACGACGATGATGCTCAGCAACGCGATCTGGTGCTTCGAGGAGGATCCGGGGCTGGCCGCCCGGCTGAGGGCGGACCGCTCGCTCCTGCCGGGCGCGATCGAGGAGCTGCTGCGGTACCGGCCCCCGGTGCTGATGGTGCTGCGCTACACCCGGACCGACGTCGAGCTTGCGGACACCCGCATCCCGGCGGGTTCGGTGGTGAAGGTGTGGATCGTCGCGGCGAACCGGGACCCGCGCCAGTTCGACCGCCCGGACGTCTTCGACCTCGGCCGGCACCCCAACGGCCACCTGGCCTTCGGGAAGGGCATCCACTACTGCCTGGGGTCCCAGCTCGCCCGGCTGGAGGGCGAACTCGGGCTGAACCTGTTGTTCGACCGCTTCCCGGACCTGCGCATCACCCCGGGAGCGGACCTCGAGTTCTACCCCCAGAACTTCTTCGGGATGAAGCGGCTGCCCGTCACGGTGTCCCGGTCCGGCCGGTAGCCGGCTCCTCGTCCACCAGCGTCACATCGGAGGCGCTCCAGAACACCCGGACGTCCTCAATGAGACCGTCGTCGCCGACGCCGAGCAGGCCGATCAGGGTGTACCGGACCCGCTTGCCGCGAGGCACGGACGGGTCCGACACGGTGACGGTCGCCGGCAGCAGCACGTGCCGGCCGTCCATGGCGGCCACCGGCGTACCCGGCTCCTCGCTCACCCGTCCGGCGATGGCCCGGGCGAGGTGCTCGCGCAGGGCTCTGGGGGAGCCGACCGGATCCTCGAAGACGGCATCGTCGCGGAACAGCGCGAGGACCCCTTCGAGGTCTCCCGCGTTCATCCGGGCGCAGTACTCCAGAGCGATCCTCTTGCGGGCCATTTCGCCGGCCATGAAATCCTCCGCCGCTCGGCTAAGGGGATTCTATGGGCGGCTCGCCCGCATTCAATTCAGCGCGGATGAATCAGGGGCGATGGCGGCCGGAAATAGGGGGTCGGTTTTCTTGCCGGTCCCGTATCGCGCTGCGAGCGTGAGGGAAACAAGGTTGAGGAGACGCCCGAGATGACCAGACGGACCCATGCCGTCGTGCTGGGCGGCAGTGTGGCGGGGATGCTGGCGGCCGCGGCCCTGGCACGTCACCTGGACGCCGTGACCGTCGTGGAGCGCGACGTCCTCCCCGGCGGGCCGGACCATCGGCGCGGGCTGCCGCAGGCGCGCCACGCGCATCTGCTGTGGTCCGGGGGAGCCAGGGTGATCGACAAGCTGCTCCCGGGCACGATGGAGCGGCTGTACCGGGCCGGTGCGCGCAAGATCAGCATGTATCAGGACATGGTGTCGCTCACGTCGCACGGGTGGCAGCATCGGTTCCCCACCGAGCACTTCATGATCGCCTGTTCGCGTCCGCTGCTGGACTGGACCGTCCGGGACCAGGTCGGAGCCGGGGGCTCCGTCACGGTGCTCGGCGGGACGGAGGCGACCGCGCTCCTGGGCGACGCCGAGCGGGTGCGCGGCGTCCGCCTGCGCGGGACGGCGGAGGGGACCGTCACCGACCTGGAGGCGGACCTGGTCGTGGACGCGACCGGGCGAGGTTCCCCGCTGCGGCGCTGGCTGGCCGGGCTCGGGCTCCCGGAGGTGCCCGAAGAGGTCGTGGACTCCGGCATCGCCTACGCCACGAGGATATTCCGCGCGCCGGCGGAGCCCTTCCCGGTGGTGTCGCACTACGCCGACCACCGCACGGGACGGCCGGGGCACAACGTGGTGCTGCTGCCCATCGAGGACGGGCAGTGGATCGTGACGGTGTCGGGCACCCGGGGCGGCGAGCCGCCGGCCGGCGAGGAAGGGTTCGCCGAGTTCGTGCGCGCCGCGCGGCACCCCCTGGTGTCGGAGTTTCTCGCCGGGGCCGATCCGCTCACGGAGGTGCGCGGCACGCGCAGCACGTCCAATCGCCGGCTCCGCTACGAGGGACTGAACCGTTGGCCCGACGGACTGGCCGTTCTCGGGGACGCGCTGGTGGCCTTCAACCCGGTGTACGGGCACGGCATGGGGGCGGCGGCTCTCAGCGCGGCCGCGCTCGGCGAGGAGATCTCGCGTGACGGCGTCGGCGGCGGCGCGGCGCGTCGTGCGCAGAAGTCGATCGGGGCCGTGGTGGACGGCCCGTGGTCGCTGGCGGTCTCCCAGGACATCTTCTACCCGGGCTGCCGGGTGGACGTCGCCGACGCCCGCTGGATCGCGGTGCTGAGGAGACAGCGGGCCTTCGCCGACCTCGTCACCGAGACCGCGATCCGGGATCCTCGCGTGGGCGCGGCGGTCGCGGGCGTGACCAGCCTGTCGGCCCCGTTGAACAGCCTGGAGCATCCCGACGTGATCGCCGCGCTGCGGCGCGGGCCGACCCGTCCGCCGCTCAGCCGCCCGCAGCTCACACCCGCGGAGCTGGCCGTTCGCGGCACGGTTCGGACGGCCCGCTAGTCAGGCCCCCCGGCGGTGGACCGGGTGGTGGGCCGGGCGGGCATGGTCAGGACATCTCGTTCGTCGACGACGGTCACGTCGGTGCGGCCCCAATAGGCGCGCATCACGGCGATGAGGCCGCTCCCGTCCACCTCGATCACCATCACGTAGTGGATCTGGAGCCGTTTGCCTGGGCCGGCGGGTTTCCCGTCCCAATCCATGAAGCCCTGGGAGGATAGAAGGGGCGCCGTCGTGCGGAAGTCCAGGTGCGCGGTCACCGGCACCGCGGCTTGCTTTCCGTTCAGTGCGCCGACCGGATCGTGCGCGTATTCATGGACGCCGCAATGAATGGCGCCCATGGCGTGCTGCCGGAGTTCCGCGTGCCCGCGCCGAATACCCGACCCGACGGGGTCTTCGAAACGCACGCCGGGTGAGTAGAGGCGCAGGAGGCCGGTGACGTCGCGCGCGTTGACCCTCCTGCAGTGCTCGACCACTAGATCCTTGCAAGCACGGTCATCGAGCATGGACATCTCCTCAAGGTGCTTGCGGCCGGCCATGTCGCACCACCCATTCTGGCCTCCCCTAGCGGTTCTCGTTGACCCCTAAAAGAGGATGTCGTCCCCCTGTGCTGAGGGGCTGAAAAATAGGGTCAAGGGAACTGCCTGGACATTATCGCGGCGTGTGCATGAAGGTTTGCCCACCGTGTTCTTGAAGGGCCGGAACCGCTGTGTAAAAGTCGCGAATCACAGACCCCGAATTAGTGGAGTCGGGCACCGATGGCGGACGATGGCAAGCTGCTGGAGACCCTCAAGCGTGTCGCCGCGGACCTGCACGAGACCCGGCGCAGGCTGGCCGAGGCCGAACGGCGCGACCGCCACCCGATCGCCATCGTCGGCATGGCCTGCCGCTTTCCCGGCGGTGTCCGCGACCCTGAGGGCCTCTGGGAGACGGTCGTCTCCGGACGGGACGCGATCTCCGAGTTCCCGACCGACCGCGGCTGGGATCTCGGGGACCTGCTGGGCTCCGACGCGACCCGCCCCGGGCGCAGCGTCGCCCGCGAGGGCGGTTTCCTGTACGACGCGGGGGAGTTCGACGCGGGGTTGTTCGGGATCTCGCCGCGTGAGGCGCTGGCGATGGATCCGCAGCAGCGGCTGGTGTTGGAGACGTCGTGGGAAGCCCTGGAGCGGGCGGGGATCGATCCCCTGTCGCTGCGCGGCAGCTCGGCAGGCGTGTTCGTCGGCGCCGGCAATTTCGGCTACCTCGTGGGGATGCAGCAGGCGGCCGATGACGCGCACGGCTATGCCCTCGTCGGCAACATCGGCAGCGTCATCTCGGGCCGGGTGGCGTTCACGTTCGGTCTGGAGGGGCCTGCGCTGACGGTGGACACGGCGTGTTCGTCGTCGTTGGTGGCGATGCACCTGGCGGGGCGTGCGCTGCGGTCGGGCGAGTGCTCGCTGGCGCTCGCGGGCGGTGTCACGATCATGCCCAACCCCAGCGAGTTCGTGGAGTTCAGCCGGCAGGGCGCTCTCTCGCCCAGCGGCCGCTGCAAGGCGTTCGGTGCCGGGGCGGACGGTGCGGGGTGGTCCGAGGGCGTCGGGATGGTGGTGCTGGAGCGTCTTGAGGACGCCCGGCGCAATGGCCACCGGGTGCTCGCGTTGGTGCGGGGATCGGCGGTCAACCAGGACGGGGCGAGCAACGGGCTGACCGCCCCCAACGGGCCGTCGCAGCAGCGCGTCATCCGGCAGGCCCTCGCGAACGCCGGTCTGGGCCCCCACGAGGTGGACGCGGTCGAGGCACACGGGACGGGCACGCGGCTCGGCGACCCCATCGAGGCCCAGGCTCTGATGGCGATCTACGGACGTGACCGTCATGTCGAGCTGCCGCTGTGGCTGGGGTCGGTGAAGTCCAATATCGGGCACACGCAGGCCGCCGCCGGCATCGCCGGCGTCATCAAGATGGTTCACGCGCTGGACGAGGGCGTCCTGCCTCCAACCCTGCACGCGGACGAGCCCAGCGACGAGATCGACTGGTCCGCGCGCACGGTCCGACTGCTGACCGCCTCGAAAGACTGGCCGGACACGGGGCGCCCGCGCCGTGCGGGGGTGTCGTCGTTCGGGATCAGCGGAACCAACGCGCACCTGATCTTGGAGCAGGCCCCCGTGGAGGCCGCCGAGGCCGAGACCGGGGCCCCGAATGCCGCCGGCGCGGTGCTCAGCACGATCCCCTGGACGCTCTCAGGGGCGAATGCGACCGCGCTGCGCGCACAGGCCGAACGGCTCCGCGATTGGCTCGACGCTCACCCGGACACCCGACCTGCCGACGTGGCGCGAACCCTGGCCACCTCACGGGCCGCTCTTACCCACCGAGCCGTAGTCCTTGGCAGTGAGCTCCTCCGCCTGCGCGACGCGCTGGGTGCGTTCGCCTCAGGCGAGTCCGCTCCCGCCATCGTGACCGGCACGGCTGTGGAGGTGGGCCGTCCGGTTCTGGTGTTTCCGGGGCAGGGGTCGCAGTGGGTGGGGATGGGGCGTGAGCTGCTGGATTCGTCGGAGGTGTTCGGGGGGTGGGTGGAGGAGTGCGAGCTCGTTCTGTCGCGGTATGTGGATTGGTCGTTGCGGGAGGTGCTGGAGCGGGCTGATGAGGCGGATCTGGCGCGTATCGAGGTTCTCCAGCCGCTGTTGTTCGCCGTGATGGTCGGAATCGCCCGGATCTGGGGAAGCTGGGGAGTGGTGCCCGGTGCTGTCGTGGGTCATTCGCAGGGTGAGGTCGCTGCGGCGTACGTCGCCGGCGCGCTGTCCTTGGATCACGCCGTACGGGTCGTGGTGCTGCGGTCGCGATTGTTCGCTCGCGCGCTCGTGGGACACGGAGCCGTTGCCGCGCTGGCCGCGGGACGCGCCGTAGCCGAGGAGCTGATCGGGCGGTGGGGCGGGGCGCTGTCGCTGGCGGGTGCCAACGGGCCGGGCGCCACGATGGTGGCGGGTCCGGAGGACCTGCTGGATGAGCTGGTGGTGCTGTGCGGGGAGCGGGGGATCCGTGCGCGTGTCGTGGCGGGGACGGTCGCTTCGCACAGCGCGCAGGTCGATCCACTACGCGGGGAACTCCTGGATCTCCTGGAGCCCGTGAGTCCGGTGGCCACCGACGTGACCTTCTGCTCGACGGTGACCGGCGCCCCGGTGGACACCTCGGCGCTGGGCGCGGAGTACTGGTTCGACAACGCGCGCCGTCCGGTGGATTTCGCCGGGGCGATCGGCGGCCTGCTCGCCGAGGGCCATCGGGCCTTCATCGAGTGCAGCCCGCACCCCATCCTGGTCCCCAACATCGCCGAGATCGCCGCGGAACGAGACGCGGAGGTCGTCGCGGTCGGATCGCTGCGCCGCGACCAGGGATCCGCGGACCGCCTGCTGCGCTCGGCCGCCGAGGCGCACAGCGGCGGCATCACGGTGGACTGGACGGCGCTGATCGGCCCGGGACCCCGCCCCGATCTGCCGACCTACGCATTCCAGCGCCGGCGTTACTGGCTGGAGGCGGCCGGACGCCCCCTCTCGGGAACCGCCTCGGCCGGAGTCGAACGCGTCGAGCATCCCCTGCTCGACGCGCTGCTGCGGCTCGCCGACGCCGGCACCGCCGTCATCACCGGACGCCTTTCGGCGTCGTCCCCTGGCTGGCTGGCCGATCACACGGTCAACGGCATGGTCGTCGTTCCGGGCGCGGCCCTGGTGGAATTGGCCATCCAGGCGGGCGACAAGATGGGATGCGCCGGGGTCGAGGAACTGGTCCTGGAACAACCGCTCGTCCTCCCGGGCCACGACGAGACCGAGATCCAGGTCGCGGTCGGAGCAGCCGACGCCGCTGGGCGGCGGGGGCTCACCGTGCACGCCAGGCCCGCCCGGTCACAGACGGAGGCGGCCTGGACCCGGCATGCGACCGGGACGCTCGTCCCCACCATTTTCGGAGACCATCCGGAACCGGTTCTCCTGCCCGTTCGCCCCGCAGACGCCGCACCCGCCGACGACCTCTACGCCCGCCTGAACGACCGAGGTCACGGATACGGACCCGCCTTCCGCGGCGTGCGGGCCGTCTGGCGGGACGGCGAGGATGTCGTCGCCGATGTGGCCCTGCCCGAAGAACATCGCGAGGAGACCGGCCCCTTCGCCATCCACCCGGCCCTCCTGGACGCGGCGCTGCACGCAGTGGCGGAGTTGCCGGATCCTTCCCGGGAGCGGCCCGGGCCACGGCTGCCGTTCGCGTGGTCGGACGTCTCCCTGGAGATCGAAGGTGCCACGGAGCTGCTCGTACGCATCAGCCCGGAGCGTGACGGGGCAGTCTCGGTGGACCTCTTCACCCCCGGCGGCGAGAGAGTCGGCCGGATCGGCTCCCTAACCGTGCGCCCCGCACCCGAGGGCGCGCTCGCGCACGGCGCCGGCAACTCCCTTTACCGCCTCGATTGGACGGCACTGCCCGCAAAGCCCGTCTGGGAGGCTTCGTCCATCCGGTACGCCGTACTCGGTGACGACGTCCACGATCTCGCCGGACGGTTGGGCACCGTCGAGCACCCGGTCGAGAACCACGTGGACCTGGCCGCTCTCGTCCACACCGTCCGCGAGGGCGCGCCCGGACCCGACCTGCTGCTGTTCTCCCCGGACGCGCCGTCCGGCGGCGGCTTCACGGCCACTGCGCGTGCGGAACTGGGCGCCGCGCTGGCCGTGCTGAAGGAGTGGATCGCGACCGGTGACGTCCTCGCGGGAACGCGACTGGCCCTCGTCACCCGGAACGCCGCCGGCATCGAAGGGGAGACTCCGGATCTCGCCGCTGCCGCGGTGTGGGGTCTGACCCGCTCGGCGCAATCGGAGAACCCGGGCCGCATCGCACTGATCGACCTGGACCCCGCCGCCGAACCGGGTTCCGCCACACGCTCGGCCTGCGCGGCCGCCGCCCGCGAAGAGGACTTGCAGGCGGCAGTGCGCGGGGAGACGGTCCTGATCCCCCGGTTGGCCCGTGTTGCCCGGCCCGCGGCGCCCGCCGACCCGGGCTGGGATCCCGACGGCACGGTCCTCGTGACCGGAGGCACGGGTGCGCTCGGCTCCGCCGTCGCGCGCCATCTCGCCGCAGCGCACGGCGTCCGGTCGCTGCTGCTGGTGAGCCGCCGTGGTCCGGACGCCGCGGGCGCCGGGGAACTCGTGGCCTCGCTGGCCGGGCTCGGCGCGGAGGCCACGGTCGCCGCATGCGACGTCGCCGATCGGGACGCGGTGGCGCGCCTCGTGGCGGAGCTTCCTGCCGACCGTCCCCTCACCGGCGTCGTCCACACCGCCGGCACGCTGGACGACGGGACGATCGGGTCCCTCGACGCGGACCGCGTGGACCGTGTCCTGCGACCCAAGCTCGACGCCGCGCTCCACCTGCACGAACTCACCGCGGATCTGCCGGTCACCCGTTTCGTGCTCTTCTCCTCGGCCGCCGGGGTCCTCGGCAATCCAGGCCAGGGGAACTACGCCGCCGCGAACGCCGCCCTCGACGCCCTGGCGCACCTCCGCCGCGCGGCCGGCCTGCCCGCGACCTCTCTGGCCTGGGGGCCGTGGGCGCTGCACAGCGGAATGACCGAGCACCTTTCCGGCGCCGCACCCACGGGACCGACCGGAGCCGGAACGGTCGCGCTCGACCGGGGCGAAGCCCTCGGTCTTCTTGACGCCGCACTGGCGAGTGGGCACCCGGCCCTCTTGCCGGTCCGCCTCGACCTGCCGGGGCTCCGCGACCGTGCCGCCCTCGGGCTGGTGCCCGCACCCTTGCGTCCACTCGTCCCGGCTAGTCCGTCCCGCCGCCGGCTTGAGGGCCGGGACGTGAGCGGCGAGCAGACGGACGAAGCGGTCGAGCGGCTGTCGGCGTTGCCCCGGGAAGAAAGGGAGCGCGAACTCCTCACCGTGGTCATGAGCCATACCGCGAGCGTCCTCGGTCACGATTCGCCCGACGACCTAGACCCCGGCCGCGCCTTCAAAGAGGTCGGGTTCGACTCGATGACAGGGGTGGAACTGCGCAACCGGCTCGCCGGCGCGACCGGGCTCCGGCTGCCGATCACGCTCGTCTTCGACCACCCCACGCCCGCCGCCGTCGCCCGGACCCTCGCCGCCCTCGCCGGTGCGGGCGGCGAGCCCGCCGCCCTCGCGAGGCCGCACGTCGCGGCTCGGCCCGTGCCCGCGTCGGCGGAGCCGATCGCCATCGTCGGGATGGCGTGCCGTTTCCCGGGCGGGGTGTCTTCGCCCGAGGCATTGTGGGACCTGGTGGCCACCGGCGGGGAGGTCCTGTCGGAGTTCCCGGCAGATCGTGGGTGGGATCTCGCCGCGCTGTACGACCCCGACCCGGACGCGCCCGGGGCCACCTACGTACGCGTGGGCGGCTTCCTGGACGACGCGGCCTGCTTCGACGCCGGGTTCTTCGGGATCTCCCCGCGCGAGGCCGCGGTGATGGACCCGCAGCAGCGAGTGCTCCTTGAGGTGACGTGGGAGGCGCTGGAACGCGCCGGGATCGACCCGGACTCGCTGCGCGGCACCGCCACCGGGGTGTTCGCCGGGGCCATCCACCAAGACTACGCGGGCGGCGCGCCTCCGGACCAGGCCGAGGGCTACCTGCTCAGCGGCACCTCGACCAGCGTGGTGTCCGGGCGGATCGCCTACGCGCTGGGGCTGGAGGGCCCCGCGATGACGGTGGACACCGCCTGCTCGTCCTCGGTGGTGGCGCTGCATCTCGCCGCACAGGCGCTGCGGGCGGGGGAGTGCGGCATCGCGCTCGCCGGCGGCGTCACCGTCATGCCGGCCCCGGTGCTGTTCACCGAGTTCAGCCGGCAGCGCGGCCTCGCCCCCGACGGCCGCTGCAAGCCGTTCGCGGCCGCCGCCGACGGGACGGGATGGTCCGAGGGCGCGGGCGTTCTGGTGTTGGAGCGGCTGTCGGACGCACGGCACCGCGACCATCGCGTCCTGGCCGTCGTCCGCGGGTCTGCGGTCAACCAGGACGGTGCCAGCAACGGCCTTACCGCTCCCAACGGCGCCGCCCAGCGCCGCGTCATCGCGCAGGCGCTCGACGCGGCCGGACTCGCCCCCGCCGACGTCGACGCGGTCGAGGCGCACGGCACCGGCACCACCCTCGGCGACCCGATCGAGGCGCAGGCCGTCCAGGAGGCGTACGGCGCAGGCCGGCCGGACGAACGGCCCCTGTGGCTGGGCTCGGTGAAGTCCAACCTCGGGCACACCCAGGCCGCCGCGGGAATGGCCGGGATCATCAAGATGGTCCAGGCCATGCGGCACGCGGTGCTGCCCCGCACCCTGCACGTCGACGCACCGACCCCGCACGTGGACTGGTCCGCCGCGGACGTGCGGCTGCTCACCGAGCCGGTGCCGTGGCCGTCCGGCGGGCGGCCGCGTCGCGCGGGCGTGTCGTCCTTCGGCGCGAGCGGCACCAACGCCCACCTCATCCTGGAGGAGCCGCCGCCCGGGGAGCAGGGTCCGCAAGGCCCGCCCGCACCCGCGGCGGACCTGGCGCTCGTCCCGCTCGTCCTGTCGGCCCGAGACCCGGACGCGCTGGCGGACCAGGCCGGGCGGCTGGCCCGGTTCGTCGAGGCGAACCCCTCCCTCGACCTGCGCGACCTGGGCAGGACGTTGATCACCTCGCGCGCCCTGCACCCGTACCGCGCCGTGCTGGACGCCCACGACGGCGACGACGCCGCGGCGCTCCTCACGACGCTGGCCACCGAAGGCGCGCGCGGCACCGGCCCTGCCCGCTCCGGCAAGACCGTGTTCCTCTTCTCCGGTCAGGGCGCGCAGTATCCCGGCATGGGCCGCGGCCTGTACGAGGCGATACCGGAGTTCGCCGCCGCGTTCGACGACCTGTGCGCACGGTTCGACCGCCTCCTCGGCGGAAGTCTGCGGGACGTGGTGTTCGGTGAGACAGGCGAGGACATCCTGCACGAGACCCGCTGGACCCAGCCCGCGCTGTTCGCCGTCGAGGTCGCGCTGTTCCGGACCCTCGTCGCATGGGGCCTGCGTCCCGACCTGCTGGCCGGTCATTCCATCGGTGCGCTGGCCGCGGCGCACGCCGCGAGCGTCCTGACCGCCGACGACGCCGCCGAGCTGGTCGCCGCACGCGGGCGCCTGATGCAGGCGCTCCCGTCCGGGGGAGCCATGGCCGCCTTCGAGGCGGCCGAAGAGGAGATCGTCCCCCTTCTGCGGGACGGAGTCGTGATCGCCGCCGTCAACGGTCCCGCCGCGACGGTCGTGTCCGGCGACGAGGACGCGGTGGACCGCCTGGTCGCGCACTGGTCCGGTCTCGGCCGCAAGGCCCGCCGCCTGCGAGTCAGCCACGCCTTCCACTCGCCGCGCATGGATCCCATGCTGGACGAGTTCCGCCGCGTCGCGGAGGGGCTCGCATGGCACCCGCCGCAGATCCCGATCATCTCCGACCGCACTGGACGTCCCGCCGGCGAAGGCGAGCTGACTTCGCCCGCGTACTGGACCGAGCACGTCCGCGAGCCGATCCGTTTCCTGGACGCCCTGCGCTCCGCCGCCGATGCCGGCGGCCGGTTCTTCGTCGAGTCGGGCCCAGGTGGCGGCCTCGCGGCCGCCGCCAGTGAGGCGTGCGGCGACGCCGCCCCGATCACCGCGGCGACGCTGCGCCGGGACAAGGACGAGGCCACCACCCTGCGCGCCGCCCGTGCGCGGGTCTTCGAGGGCGGCGCGGACGTCCGCTGGGACGCGGTCCTCGGAGCCGGGACCGGAGCGCTTCTCGATCTGCCCACCTATCCGTTCCAGCGCCGCCGGTACTGGCTGGAGAGCGGCCGCGCCGCGACCGGCGCGTCCGGTCTCGGCCTGACCGACGCCGGGCACCCGCTCGTCCCGGCGGCGGTGGACCTCGCCGGTGGCGAGGAGCTCCTGCTCACCGGACGGCTCTCCCCGTCCGTCCACCCCTGGCTCGCGGACCACCGGATCGGCGGGACCGCGGTCCTCCCCGCCTCGGCCATCGCCGAGCTGGTCGTGCGGGCCGGTGATGAGGCCGGCCTCGACCGGATCGCCGAGCTGGTCCTGGAGTCCCCGCTGGTGTTCCCCGACGACACCGGCTTCGCCCTCCAGGTCCGGGTCGCGCCATCCGAGGAGTCGGGGAGGCGCCGGGTGAGTGTGCACGCCCGCCCCGACGGCGCGGCGGCGGACACCCCCTGGGTTCGGCACGCAGGCGCGGTGCTCGCCTCCGGCACCGCGCCTGCCGGCTCGCCCCCGGTGGCCGCCGCGTCGCTCCCGTGGCCGCCGCCCGGTGCCCGGCCGGTGGACGTCCGCGGCCTCCACGAGGACCTGGCGGCTCGCGGCATCGGATACGGCCCGGCGTTCCGGGGACTCCGCGAGGCTTGGCGGCTCGATGACACCGTCTTCACCGACGTGCTGCTTCCGTCCGAGGAACACGACCGTGCCGCCAGGTTCGGCGCCCACCCCGCTCTGCTCGACGCGGTGCTCCAGGCAGGGCTGTTGCTGGACGGGCCGGACTCCCCGCTTCGCCTTCCGTTCGCGCTGGACGACCTCACCCTGCACGCCTCCGGGGCGACGGCGCTGCGCGTCCGAGTGGAGCGGACAGGCCCCGACACGTTCGCCGTTCGCGCCCACGATCCCGGCGGCGCGCCCGTCGTCACCATCTCCTCCGTGGCCGTGCGGCCGATCTCCGCCGACGCCCTGAGCCGGATGCGGGCCGGAACCGCGCCGGCCGCCCACACCCTCGCCTGGACACCCCTCGGCTCGGCCACCTCGCCGGCCGCCGCCCGCTCCGGCTGCGCTGTGATCGGCGCCGCGCCCGCCGACCTCGGACTGCCGGGCGAAGTGCCCGCGCATCCCGACGTGCCCTCGCTGCTGGACGCCCCCGGCCCGGTCCCGGACCTGGTCTTCCTCGCGCCGGTGACCGAGGAGGGAGGCGAGCCGGCCATGACGGTGCGGGTGCGCGTGCACGCCACCCTCGACGCAGTCCGGTCCTGGACCGGCGATGAACGGATACCGGGCGGCTCCCGACTCGTCGTCGTCACCACCGGCGGCGTGACCACCGGGGACGAGCCGGTTCCCGGCGACCCCGCGGAAGCCGCCCGCTGCGGTCTGGTGCGCGCCGTGCAGGCCGAACGGCCAGGCCGCCTCCTCCTTCTGGACACCGACGGAACCGACGAGTCCCGTGCCGCCCTGGGAGGTGCGGCCGCCACGGCGGTGCGGGCGGGCGAACCAGAGATCGCCGTGCGAGACGGCGCCGCCTTCGCCGGCCGCCTCGTCCCCGTGGAAAACGCGCTCACACCGCCCGCGGGCCCTTGGCGGCTCGACGTCAGCGACGGCGGCACGCTCACCGACCTCGCCGCCGTGGCCGCCCCCGAAGCGACCGCCCCTCTTGAGGCGGGGCAGATCCGGGTCGCCGTCCGCGCGGCCGGACTCAACTTCCGCGACGTCCTCATCGCCCTCGGCATGTATCCCGGCACGGGTTCCATGGGCACCGAAGCGGCCGGGATCGTCACCGAGACCGGCCCCGGGGTGTCCGGCGTCGCCGTCGGCGACCGGGTCATGGGGTTGATCGACCATGCGTTCGGACCGGTCGCCGTGACCGACCACCGCACGGTCGTCCCGCTACCCCCCGGCTGGTCGTTCACCGAGGCCGCCGCCGTGCCCGCCGCGTTCGTGACGGCACGGCACGGCCTGGTAGAGCTCGCCCGGCTCCAGCCGGGCGAGACAGTACTGGTACACGCCGCCGCGGGCGGCGTCGGGATGGCCGCGGTGCAGGTGGCGCTCGGGCTGGGCGCCGAGGTCTACGCCACCGCCTCGCCGGGCAAGCATCACGTCCTGCGAGGCATGGGGCTGGACGACGCGCACATCGCGTCCTCTCGCGACCTCGGCTTCGAGGACCGCTTCCGTGCCGCGACCGGTGGGCGCGGCGTCGACGTCGTGCTGAACTCGCTCGCCCGAGAGTTCGTGGACGCCTCCCTTCGGCTGCTGGCGCCGGGAGGGCGGTTCATCGAGATGGGCAAGACCGACCTGCGGGCCGCGCAGGACGTCGCCGCCCGCGACCCCGGTTTCGCCTACATGCCCTTCGACCTCGCAGACCTCGGACCGGACCGGCTCGGAGCGCTGCTCGCCGAGGTCACCGGGGCCCTCGCCCGCGGCGAGCTGGCGCCGCCCCCGGTTCGCGCGTTCGACGTGCGCCGCGCTCCCGAGGCGTTCCGCTTCATGAGCCGCGCCCGGCACCTGGGGAAGATCGTCCTGACCGTCCCCCCGGACCGCGACCCCGCCGGCACCGTCCTCGTCACCGGAGCGACCGGTACGCTCGGCGGCCTCGTCGCCCGGCACCTGGTCACCCGGCACGGCGTCCGGCATCTGGTGCTGGCGGGACGCCGCGGCGCCGCCGACCCGGGAACCACCGCCCTCGCCGCCGAACTGACCGCCCTCGGAGCCGAAGTGGTCCTCGTGGCCTGCGACGTCGCCGACCGTGCCGCGGTGGACCGACTTCTCGACGCCGTCCCCGCCGGGCATCCCATCACCGCCGTCGTGCACGCCGCAGGTGTCGTCGACGACGGCTTGGCCGACACCCTGACCCAGGACCAAGTCGAGCGTGTCCTCCGCCCCAAGGTCGACGGGACGCTCGTACTTGACGAGGCGACCCGGCAGCTGGACCTGTCGGCCTTCGTGGTGTTCTCCTCCGTCGCGGGCGTCCTCGGCTCCGCGGGCCAAGCCGGCTATGCGGCCGCCAATGCCTTCGCTGACGGATGGGCGCATGCACGGCGGGCCGGAGGCCGTCCCGCCGTGTCCATCGCCTGGGGCATCTGGGAGGAGGCCAGCGGCATGACCGCCGACCTGGACACCGCCACCCGCGCGCGCCTCTCCCGTACCGGGCTGCGACCCCTGCCGACCGAACATGCCCTTGCCCTCCTCGATCACGCCATGACCGGACCTGACCCCGTGCGGATCGCGGCCGCACTGGACCCCGCCGCCCTTCGCTCCGCCGCCGCGGACGGCACGCTCCAGCCCCGGCTGAGCGGGCTGGTCCGGGGCCCGTCCCGCCGCACCGCCGGTCCGGCCCCCACCGAGATCCCGCTGGGCGACACCCTCGCCGCGCTCCCTGAGGACCAGCGGGCCGACCGGCTCTTGGAGCTGGTCCGAGTACAGGCCGCCGCCGTGCTCGGGCACGCCACCCCGGCGGCGATCGACGCCGAGCGCGGTTTCCTCGACCTCGGCTTCGACTCCCTCACCGCCGTCGAGCTCCGCAACACCCTGACCCGGCTCAGCGGGCTCGAACTGCCCGCCACGCTGCTGTTCGACCAGCCCAGCCCGGCCGCCGTCGCCGCCTACCTCGAAGCCAGGCTGGCGCCCAACGGGTCCGTCCCGACCGGGCCGCCATCGGTGCTGCGCCATCTTGAGGCACTCGAAGGTCTTCTTCGCGACCCGTCCCTCGACTCCGGGCTCGGCCGCGACGTCGCCGAACGTCTGCGCGCTTTGGCATGGGAGCTGGAGGACACCGGCCCGGACGACGCCGACGCCGTGGCGCCCGGCGCGTTCGACGCCGAGACCGATGACGAGATGTTCGCCCTGATCGACCGGGAGCTCGGACATGACTGACCGCGACGCCGACCGGCGCGTCGGCGAAGGAGGCGACATGGACGGCGGGGACGACAGGCTTCGCGAGTACCTCAGGCGGGTCACGGCCGAACTGCGGCAGACGCGCCGCCGTCTCGGTGCCGCCGAGGGCCGTGCGGGCGAGCCGATCGCCGTCGTGGGGGCGGCCTGCCGCTATCCCGGCGGTGTCACCTCGCCCGAGGAGCTGTGGGACCTCGTCGAGTCCGGCCGTGACGCGATCACCGGCTTCCCCGTCGACCGCGGCTGGGACGTCGCCGCCCTCCACGACCCCGACGGGCGGCGCCCCGGGACCAGCTACGTCGACCACGGCGGATTCGTGCACGATGCCGCGGACTTCGACGCGGAGTTCTTCGGCATCTCGCCGCGCGAGGCCCTGGCCATGGACCCGCAGCAGCGGCTCTTCCTGGAGGTCGCCTGGGAGGCGCTGGAACGCACCGGGCTCGACCCGCACACATTGCGCGGCTCCAGGACCGGCGTCTTCGTCGGCGCGGGCAACCCCGGCTACCTCGGCGGTGTCCAGCAGATCCCCGAGGAGGTCGAGGGCTACTCCCTCACCGGCAACGTGGGCAGCGTGGTGTCGGGGCGGGTGTCTTACACGCTGGGTTTGGAGGGCCCGGCGGTGACGCTGGACACGGCGTGCTCGTCGTCGCTGGTGGCGATCCACCTCGCCTGCCAGGAACTCCGCACGGGAGAGAGCACGCTCACCCTCGCCGGCGGAGTCACCGTGCTCACGACGCCCTGGCTGTTCGTGGAGTTCAGCCGCCAGAACGGCCTCGCACCCGACGGCCGATGCAAGGCGTTCGCCGAGGCCGCCGACGGCACCATCTGGGGCGAGGGCGCCGGGGTGCTGGTGTTGGAGCGGTTGTCGGACGCGGTGCGTCATGGGCGGCGGGTGTGGGGGGTGATCCGCGGTTCGGCGATGAACCAGGACGGCGCCAGCAGCGGACTGGCGGCGCCGAACGGTCCTTCGCAGCAGCGGGTGATCCGGCGTGCGCTGGCCAATGCGCGGTTGTCGGGTGCGGACGTGGACGTGGTGGAGGCCCATGGGACCGGCACCTCGCTGGGCGACCCGATCGAAGCCCAGGCGTTGCTGGCGACCTACGGCCAGGACCGTCCAGAGGACCGTCCGCTCTGGCTGGGTTCGGTGAAGTCGAACATCGGCCACACCGCCGCCGCGGCTGGAGTAGCCGGTGTGATCAAGATGCTGACCGCGTTCCAGCATCCCGAACTACCGCGGACGTTGCATGTGGATGAGCCGTCGCGGGCGGTGGACTGGTCGGCCGGTGCGGTGCGGCTGCTGACCGAGGCCACCGAGTGGCCGCGGGTGGACCGGCCGCGCCGGGCCGGGGTGTCCTCGTTCGGGATCAGCGGCACCAACGCCCACCTCATCCTGGAACAAGCCCCCCAACCCGAGCCGCACGCCGAGCCCGCGGCTGATCCGCGCGCCGATTCTGCCGGCTGGGATGGTCCGGTGGTGTGGGTGGTGTCGGGTCGCGGCCAGGGCGCGGTGCGCGACCAGGCCCGCCGGCTGGCCGCCTGGACCCGCACCAACCACCCCGCCACCGGCACCGACACCGGCACCGACACCAGCACCGGCACCGACACCAGCACCGGCACCGGCACCGGCACCGATCCCGGTACTGGTTTCGCGGTTCGGACCGCGCGCGCGCTGCGGTCGGGCCGGACCCTGTTCGACCACCGCGCGGTCATCATCGGCACCAGCACCAGCGAACTACTGGACGGGCTGGA
>NZ_JBEUPD010000037.1:0-86196 GCF_040492135.1 Actinomadura sp. NPDC000600 | reverse complement strand
CGCGGCCGGTCGGCTGACCGCAGGACGTGATCGTCCAGATGGACATAGAGTGCGGTCAGAAGGGCGTCCAGGTTTGTCTTCACACACTGATCATGAGCGCCCTTCGTCATGCCCGCAGCGGTTCAGAAAACCCCCATCAACGATCTAGGCGTTCTCAGGGTGCTCCCCTACGCCGGGGGCGGTACGCGGCCAGGGCGGCTGTGATCGGCGAGTCGTAGCACAGGTGCCGCTGTACGGCCGATGCCCGGCCGCGTGCCGTACCCGCAGCATCATGGACATGACGAACACGACGCAGACCATCATTCGCCCCGACGCCCCCGTCCATCCCCACGGCGGTCCGCCGAAGCTCTCGCCCGCGGAGCTGCGCGCCGCGCAGACCGAGACCCTGCAAGGCCCGCGCCTGAAGCACGGCCTCCTGGCCCGGATGCTGTTCAAGCAGATGGACCTGGTCTACGGCCGCGAGCGCACGCTCGTGAAGTTCACGATGCTGGAGTTCATCGCCCGCGTCCCCTATCAGGCGTGGGAGCGGATGGGCTACCTGTCGCTGTCGCGGCACCGCCGGCGCTCCGCGCTCGCCACGCGGGTGTACGAGCGGATCGTCGAGACCCGCGAGGAGCAGGACAACGAGCAGTGGCACCTGCTGATCCTGCAGGACATCGTCCAGCGGGACGGCCTGAAGCAGTCGTTCGTGCTGCACCGGCTGGCGCCGTGGCTCGTGGCGTTCTTCTACTACCACGTGTCGTGGCTGCTGTTCCTGCTGCGGCCCGAGATGAGCTACCGGCTCAACGCGGACTTCGAGGACCATGCCGAGCACGAGTACATGGCGTACGTCGCCGAGCACCCCGAACTGGAGCGCGTCCTCGCGCCCTCGACCTACGCCGCCCAGTACGGGCACCACGGGTCGCTGGCCGATCTGCTCCGCCAGATCGGCCACGACGAGCGGGTCCACAAGCTCGACAGCCTGGTCAACATGCGGGCTCCCCGGTTCCGGGACTAACGGTGCCGGAACGCGTGGCCGCGGCCGGGTCAGGAGGCGGCGAGGGCGGCGCCGCTGGCGATGCCGAGGGCCAGGGAGAGCAGCGCGGCGGCGGTGGCGACCGCGGTGGCCGCCGCGGTGGCGCCGGACGCCCGGCGCGGCGCGCCGGACGGGCGGCGGAACAGCGGGACGATCCAGCGCAGGTAGTAGAAGACGCTGGCGACCGTGTTCACGGCGGCGACCACCGCGAGCCACGTGTAACCGCCGTCCAGCGCGGCGCCGAACATCAGGACCTTCCCGACGAACACGGCGGTCGGCGGCGTCCCGACGAAGCCGAGCAGGCAGACGACGAGGGAAAGGCCGAGGGGCGGGGAGGCGCGCAGCAGCCCGGCGTACCCGGCCAGGTCGTCGCGGCCGGCGGCGAGCACGACCGCGAAGGCGCCCATGTTCGTCACCGCGTAGGCGGCGAGGAAGTACAGGAGCGCGGGGCGGGCCAGGTCGGTGCGTCCCGCCATCGCGACCGGGACGAGCAGGTAGCCCGCCTGGCTCACGGTCGAGTACGCCAGCAGGCGCCGGACGTTGTCCTGCCCGAACGCTGCGAGGTTGCCGAGCGTCATCGTCGCCGCCGCGATCACGGCGAGGAGGGCGGGCCAGCCGGCCGGGGCGGTCTCGGCGCCGAACCGGTAGAGGGCGGCGAACGCGCCGATCTTGGGGACGGTGGTGACGAACGCGGCGACGGCGGGCGGGGCGCCCTCGGTCACGTCCGGCACCCAGTAGTGGCCCGGGACGGCGCCCGCCTTGAACAGCAGCCCGGCGAGGAGCGCGACGAGGCCCGCCGCGACCGCCGCCGCGGGCGCGTCCGCGAGCCCGGTCCGCAGCACCGGGTACGCGGTGCCGCGCCCCACCCCGGACAGCAGCGCCACGCCGCCGAGCATGACCACGCCCAGCAGCGCGCCCATCAGGTAGTACTTCAGTGCGGCCTCGGTCCCGGGCGCGTCCTTGCCGAACCCGGCGAGCGCGTAGGCGGGGATGCTCGCCAGCAGGTAGGCGGCGACCAGGACCAGCAGGTCGGACGAGGCGCCGAGCATGATCGTCCCGAGCGCGGACAGCAGCAGCAGCACGTAGTGCTCGCTCTCGCGCGGATGGTCGCGGACCTGCCCGGCCGCCAGCAGGACGACGGCGAGCGTCGAGCCGAGCACGGTGATCCGGGTGACGTGCGTGATCGGGTCGACGGAGAAGGAGTCGAAGGCCATGAGGGCCGGACGGGTCGCAGCGACGCCCGCGAAGGCCAGCCCCGCGACGAGCCCTGCCGAGCAGACCGCCGCGACCGGCCACTGCCGCACCCGGGGCAGGAACATCCCGGCGACCAGCCCCGCGACGGCCGCGGCCAGCACGCACAGTTCGGGGGCGAGGTCGGCGGGGTTCTCGTTCATCAGCGGCCCACCAGCCCGACGACGGCCGCCGACAGCGGCTCGATCGTGTCGAGCAGGACGCGCGGCGCGACGCCGATGAGCAGCGACAGCGCCAGCAGCGGGACGAGCGCGGCCAGTTCGGGGCGCCGCAGGTCGGTGACGAGCGAGGTCAGCTCGCCGGGCGGCCCGACCACGGCGCGGTGCAGGACCCGCAGGAAGAGGGCGGCCGTGACCAGGATGCCGAGGACGGCCAGCGCGCCGGTGACGGCCGTCGCCACGGTGCCGCTGCCGATCGTCCCGGCGAAGATCTGGAACTCGGCGACGAACCCGGACAGGCCCGGCAGCCCGAGCGAGGCGAACGCGGCCACCGAGGTCAGCGCGGCGAAGACGGGCGCGCCGCGCGCGATCCCGCCGAACCGCCCGAGGTCGTAGCTGCCCGCCCGGTCGTACAGGACGCCGCACAGCAGGAACAGCGCGCCGGTGACGAGGCCGTGGCTGACCATCTGCGTGACCGCGCCGGTGACGGCGAGCCGCCGCGCGTCGGCGTCGCCGGCGGCGTACCCGGCCGCGCCCAGCGCGAGAACGATGTAGCCCATGTGGTTGACGGACGTGTACGCGACGAGACGCTTGACGTCGTCTTGCGCCAGCGCGACCAGGGCCCCGTAGAGGACGCCGACCAGTCCCACGATGAGGAACACCAGGGCATAGCGGCGCCAGGCGTCCGGGAGCATCGGCATCGCGATCCGGACGAGCCCGTAGGTGCCCATCTTCAGCATGACCCCGGCGAGGACCGCCGACCCGGCGGCGGGCGCGTCGACGTGCGCGGGCGGCAGCCAGGAGTGGAACGGCACGACCGGCGTCTTGATGCCGAGGCCGATCCCGACGGCGAGGAGCGTCAGTGCCGCCAGCCCGCTCCGTCCGGCCAGCGGCGGGGTGCGGGTCAGCTCGACCATGTCGAACGTGTGGGGGTCGGCGCCCAGGTACAGGCCGATGAACCCGAGCAGCAGGACGAGCGACCCCAGGAACGTGTAGAGGAAGAACGTCAGCGCCGACCGCGACCGGTCCCCGTGCCCCCACAGCAGGATCACGAAGTACATGCCGACGATCGACAGGTCGAAGAAGACGAAGAACAGCAGCAGGTCGAGGGCCGCGAACAGCCCCAGGCACACTGTCTCCAGGAAGAGGAACAGGATCGCGAAGGCCCGCACCCGGTGCGTGTGCCGCAGCGAGTACACGGCGCACGCCGCGAACAGGACGGCGGTCAGTGCCAGCAGCGGCAGCGACAGGCCGTCCACGCCGACGTGGTAGCCGGCCCGGACGGACGGGATCCACCGCACGTTCGTCTCGTACGCGATCCCGCCGCCGGTGCCGTGCGCGACCCACATCCCGATGACGAGGGCGAGGTCCAGGACGGTGACGCCGATCCACGTGTACGGGACGGCGCGGCGCGGGACGGCGGGCAGCACGAGCGCGACCGCCAGCGGAAGGAAGATCACCAGATTCAGCAAGGGCTCACCCGACCAGGACGGCGACGACGACGAGCACCGCGAGCACCACCGCGGCCTGGGCGTAGTACATGTGGACCTGTCCGGTCTGCGGGCGCCGCGCGAGGGCGCCCAGCCCGCGGGCCGCGCGCCCGACCGCGGCGACGAGGCCGTCCACCCGGAACTCGACGCGGCGCCCGGCCAACCCGGCGACCGCTTGGCCGCCGCGTGCGACGCCCTGGACCGCGCCGTGAACGACCCGGTCGTCGAAGCGGGCCAGCAACCGCGCGACGGCGAACGCCGGACGGACCACCACGGCCTCCGCGGCGCGGCCGACCACCCGTTCGTCGAACCGGGCCAGCGCCCGCGCGGCGGCGAACGCCGGACGGACCGCCCCGGCCGACGCGGCGCTCTCCAGCCAGAGCCAGTTCACCGCCCACCCGGGTTCCGGGATCCGCCGGACGGCCATGACCGAGCCCACGGTGACCACGGCGAGGACACCGGAGAGTGCGATCAGCCACGGGTCGGGCCCGCTCTCGTCCGGCACGCCGAGCATCCGCCGCCAGGCGTCCGCGACCGGGGGCACGCCGAGCACTCCGAGCACGGTCGCCGCGAAGGCCAGCACGACCAGCGGCGCCTGCTGCGGGAACGGCACCCGGAAGGCGCCGCCTCCGGCCGGACGGAACGCGGCGAGCAGCGCTTTCGCGGCATAGGCGGCCGACAGGACGGAGGCGGCGAGCCCCACCGCGAGGAGTGCGGGCGAGCCGCCGACGCCGGCGAGGACCTCGTCCTTGGTGACCCACAACGACAGCGGCGGGACACCGGCCAGCGCGAGCGCCCCGGCGCCGAACGCCGCGCCGACCGTCCGGTGGCGCCGCGCCGCGCCTTGCAACGCGTCCAATCGCCGCGTCCCGAGCACGCCCAGCCACACGCCTGCGCAGAGGAACAGGAGGCTCTTCACCGCGGCGTGCGCGACGAGCTGCGCCGTCCCGCCGCCCACCGCACCGGCGCCCGCCCCGAGAACCATGAACCCGATCTGCGAGCACGTGGACGCGGCGAGAAGCTGTTTCAGGTCGCGCTGCGCAAGCGCGACGGCACCCAGGACCAGGGCGGTCACCGCCCCGGCCCAGCACACGAGCGTTGCCGCCCAACCGGTCGCGGCCAGCAGCGGATGCACGCGCATCAGCAGGTACGCGCCGGCAGCGACCATCGTGGCCGAATGCAGGAGCGCCGACACCGGGCTCGGGCCGTCCATGGCGCGCGACAGCCAGAACGAGAACGGGAGCTGCGCCGACTTCCCGAGTGCCGACACCACGAGTCCGGCGGCGATCAGGTCCCGCCAGGGGGTGCCGGCCGCGGCGAGGTCGTCCAGCCGCAGGGAGTGGGCGCCGGCGACCGCGAAGCCCGCCGCCGCGTAGAGGCCCGTGTCGGCGGCGCGGGTGGTCAGGAACGCGACGCCGGCCGACCGGACCCGCCGCGCGTCCGACCACTCGTAGCCGATGAGCGCGTACGACATCGCGCCCATGACCTCCCAGCCCATCAGCAGCAGCACCAGGTCGGTCGCCGTCACCGTGACGGCCATCGCCGCCGCGAACAGCAGCATCAGGCCGTGGAAGCGGGCGCCGTACCCTTCCCCCGCCGCGAAGGCGAGGACCGCCGCCAGGACGGCGGCGAGCGTCACGAGGAGGACGGCGGACAGCCCGTCGACCGCCAGCCCGCCCGGCCATCCGGGAAGGAACGCGCCGTGGCCCGGTCCGCTCATCCCTTGAGGTCTCCCGCGTCGTCGGTCATGTCCACGTCGCGGGCCCGGAACAGGGCGGTGACGACCGCGAACCCCATCGCCATCTCCAGCGCCATCACCGTGATCGCGACGAGGACGAGCACCTGCCCGTCCGCCATGCCGGGCGACACCCAGAACCAGAACGCGGCGGCGGCGACCACGATCCCGTTGATCATGAGTTCGAGGCCCATCATCAGCATCACGATCGACTGCTGCGACAGCGCCCCGAACAGCCCGACGCAGAACAGCGCGGCCGCGAGCAGCAGGAACGCCTCCAGCGTCATCGCGCACCGTCCCCGTCGCCCCGGGAGTCGTAGCGGCCCCGGTGCGCGGCCAGCACCACCGACGCGATCATGGTGGCCAGGATGGCGACGCCGATCACCATCATGGCCAGCATCTTCGGCCCCATGATCGCCTCACCGAGCGCCACCGTGGGATCGCGCGGCGCGCGGCCCGCCCGCTCCGGCCAGGGGACGGTGAGGATTCCGGCGGCCAGGGCCGCGAAGGCGGCGCCGGAGATGCCGAGCGCGCCGCGCTTGTTGTGCAGCATCGTCATCGGCATCAGCCCGCCGGGGTTCATCATGTACATGACCATGAAGACCGCCATCACCAGCATCTCCATGATCATCATGAGGACGACCAGCACGCCGAGGTAGTGCAGGTCGATCAGGAGCAGCTCGCCGCCGACGCACAGGAACGACGCCAGCAGCGCGAACGTCGCCCGCGCCATCGAGTCGACGACGAACACGGTGACGCCCGCCCCGACGGCGGCGACGGCCAGCACCCAGAACGCGACGGCCTCCACAGCGCTTCCTCCTCACGCGGTCCATGCGCGACTCCCCACGTGCGCTCCTCCCACACACCTCCTCATACGACGACGATCGCGACGACGAGCATTTGCAGCACCGAGGCCGGGATCAGGACCGTCCACGCCACGGTCATGGCGCGGTCCATGCGCAGCACCGGCAGGCGCTGCCGCGTCCAGACCAGCAGCGACAGGACGGCGCACGTCTTCAGCAGCGACCACAGCCACGCCGGCAGGAGCGGCCCCGCACCGCCGCCGAGGAACAGCGGGACCGCGACGGCCGAGGCCACCGCCAGCAGCCCGTAGCGTCCCGCCAGGAAGACGAGCCGGTCGGGCCCGGACAGCTCGGCCAGCACGCCGCCGGCGACGTCGTCGCCCACGGGATGGTCGAACGGACCCCAGAACGCCATCGCCGCCGCCGAGACCAGGTAGACGGCGAACGCGACCGGCATCCAGACCGCGAACCACAGGCCGTCCTGCGCCTGCCCGATGGCGCGCAGGTCGAGCGAGTGCGCGGCGAGCCCGGCGGTGATGAGCGCGAACATGTGAGGCAGCTCGTAGGCGAGCCCCTGCGCGAGGAACCGGTAGCCGCCGACCAGGCCGAACGCCGAGTTGACGCCCCAGCCCGCGAGCCACACCGACCCCCAGGCGACGACCTCCATCGCGTTGAACCAGACCACGCCGATCCGCGTCCCGACCGCGACGCGGTCGCCGAGCGGCACCACCAGCGCCGCCAGCGCCGCCGCGACCGGCAGCGACACGACCCCGATCCTGGTGAGCAGGACGTCGGCCCTCGCCGTGACACGCCGCTGCGTCGTCAGCAGCCGCGCGGCCTCGCGGAACGGCTCGGCCGGGCGCCCGGCGAACGCGCCGCCGAGCGACGCCGCCGCCGCCGCGAGGACACCGAGGACCAGCACCTCAACCATCGGCGACCGCCCCGAGGTCGGGATCCAGGCTCGCGACGATCAACCGGGCCTGGGCCAGTTCCGCCCCCTGGAGGAGCACCGGCAGGACGGCGGCCGTCTCGTCCCAGCTCTGGCGCGGCCGGACGGGGCGTCCCTCCAGGGCCGCGCCGATGTCGCGCAGCCAGCCGTCCAGCCGGTCCTTCACGAAGCCCCGCGTCATCCAGGCCAGCGCGCGCGATCGCCCGACCATCCGGGCGAACGACGCGAACCGCCGCACCAGCGCGTCGTCGGAAGCACGGGCCAACGCCTCGTCCCGCAGCACGGCCGCGCGCTCCCCGGCCGCCTCCCAGCCCGCCACGCGCAGGAGCCGGGAGAGGCTGTCGAGACGCGACGCGGCCTGGCGCTCCTCCGTCCAGAACGTTCCGCCGCCGGTGTCGACCGCGGCGACCGCGGCCGCCTGGACGACGTCCCCCTGCAACGTCAGGTCCACGCGCAACCCCGCAGGCCAGTACGACAGGACGGGGCCGAGCGGCACGTGCAGGACGTCCAGCTTCAGGCCGTCCCGGTCGTCGGCGCGGTCGGCCATGTCGGCCTCCAGGTCCAGGGCGGGGCGCGGGCCCCCGGGTTCCCCGTCCAGGTCGAGGGCCGAGGCGCGGACGCGCGGCTCGGGCATGTCGCGCCAGACCACGTCGATGGCCTCGGTCAGCGCGGGCCCGGGGTTCCCGCACACCACCAGCATCCCGGTCTCGGCGGACGACAGGGCGGGACGCCACCGGCGGCCTCGCAGCGCGCGTTCGACCGCGAGGCGGTCGCGCGTGCCGTCCGCCGCCGAGACGACGAACGGGCGCGGCGCCGCGAGCCGCCTCAGGCCGGGGGACCGTGTCAGGCCCATCGGAACACCCCCTCCCGCCACGCGTAGAGGACGCCGACCAGCAGCAGCGCCAGGAAGGCGAACATCTCCACGACCGCCTTGACGCCGATCGACGCGACGACGAGCGCCCACGGGTACATGAAGACCATCTCCATGTCGAAGGCGAGGAAGACCATCGACACCGTGTACCAGCGCACGTGGTAGCGCGACACCGCGTGCTCGGCCGGGCGCGCCCCCGACAGGAACGGCCCGCTCTCGAACGCGCGGGGCGCCGCCGCGGACGAGACCGCGTAGACCCCGGCGACCAGGGCCGCCACCAGCCCGAGAACCGAGAGGACGGCGGCGAACGGCGGCATTGCCCCTCCGGGGTACGGGTCACCTGCTAGTCGCCCTCTACCTGATCGGTCCCCCGGTGAAACATCTTCCGGCCCGGCCGTTCCGCCGCCGGGACGGCCGTGGCCCCGGGTCAGGCGTGGCGGACGCGGTCGGCCTCGGCGGCGGCGAGGATCATCTCGTCCACGACCCAGCGGGCCTCCGGGGACAGGTCGACCAGGGCGCGCAGCACCTCGGGCCGGATGATGCCCTGCTCGACGTCCCGGCGCAGGGCCTTGAGCGTGAGGTCCTCGCCGATGGGCCCGGACTCGCCGGCGAAGCCGAAGTAGCCGATCGGCACGCCGAAGAACGTGGCGAGCGCCGTCAGCGTCTTCAGCTGCGGATTCTCCTGCCGCCCGGTGCGCAGCTTCCACACGGTGGTGGAGGAGATGTCCTCACCGGTGGCGCGCGCGATGGCGGCGGCCGTCTCCACGTTGTTGCGCGGCGGGTCCGCGTCCGCCGGCCAGAGATTCTGGATCAGCCACTCGACCTTCTCGGCGAGCGACGCTCCCGGCGGCACCTCATCCGCATGACGCTGCATTCGGCTCCCACTCCCCCCATCGCCAGCGATTTAAGTTGACCACATCCTCGTTCGTCAGCCAAGGACATGCGTCCGGACGGGACGTCGGGCCCCCGAGCCGGGCACCGGCTCCCCCGGCCGCAGCGGGACGTCCGCGGAAGCCGGAGACAGGAAATTGGCCCTGAAATTCGCACGGACCTTCGGCCCACCGAGTGGTCCGCTTCCGTTTCCCGTCGCCGCGAACCGCCAAGGACATCCATTTTCATCACGCCGAGAAATCCAATATGAAGCGCATTATTTAATCCGGCATTCACGACAAAAGTGCCAACACCCTCTAGCGCGAATCACCGCCCGGCAATGGCCTCGGACAACCCCGCCGGCGCGGCCTTACAACGGCACATGATGCCAGGTAACACCCAAGGTCAGGAGAGGATTCCCGCATAAATACCCCACCGGCGAAGCGTTGATCGTCAATGATTCCCGCCTCCGTCGCCTGTGCAGATGGGACCTCTCCGGCACACTGGGCAAGTGGGGCGGCGATGCCAGACGGGGCGAAGCCGGTCGACTCCCCTCCGCGCACGGCCGAATCCTCAATTCCAGTTCTTCGGCAACGCCTATTCCACTAGCATGTTGTTCACTCGCTCACGGGGACTGGGAATGCCCCGCCGGGCCAAGGGGTTTTCGAGGACGCGGAGGGGCGGTCGGGGGGGCCGCCCCTCTCGCATGCCCGGCACCGGCCGAGACGAGCACCCGGGCCGCACCGGGGGGCTAGAGACTGGTGACCAGAGTCTCGGCGAACCGGCGGATGGCGCCCTCGTCCCGCTTGTAGAAGTGCCAGGCGCCCATCTTCTGCCGGGTGACGAGGCCGGCCTGATGCAGGATCTTCAGGTGGGCCGAGACGGTCGGTTGCGACATGCCCGCCCGTTCCTGGATGGTCGACACGCACACCCCTTCGACGTCGAAGTCGCCGACCGCCTGGTGGCCGAAGTTCGCGGCGGGGTCCCTGAGCCACTGGAGGATCTCCAGCCGTGCGCGGTTGGAGAGGGCACGCAGCACATCGACCTCGATCCCCTGCACCACGTCGCTCATGAGGCCAGGGTAGCCGCAGCCCCACGGGGCGCCGGCACGCGCGGGACGGCACCTCGGCGGCCACACGCAGAGTCATATTTGAATTTAGCTATATGACGATGTAACTTCCTCCGGGCGTCCTCCTGCGGGGTGGCGCACGCACCGCACCGCGGTCCGGCCCCGGACCGGCGGCCATCGACAGCAGGGAGCACGCCGATGAAGATCGGAATTCTGGGCACCGGGCGCATGGGGACGAGGCTGGCGGCGATGTACGCCCGCGCGGGCCACCAGGTCGTGCTCGGATCCCGCGACACCGCCCGCGCCCGGCGCATCGCCGGGGGCCTCGCCCTCCCGGGCCTCACCGGCGGCGACTACGACCAGGCCTTGGAGGCGCCCGTCGTCCTGCCCGCCATCTTCCTGCGCGACGGCCTGCTGACCCGGCTGGAACCCCTGCGCGCGGCGCTCGCGGACAAGATCCTCATCGACATCACCAACCCGTTCAACGCCGACTACAGCGACTTCATCACCCCCTGGGACACCAGCGGCGCCGAGCAGATCGCCGCGACGCTGCCCGGCACCCGCGTCGTCGGCGCCTTCAAGAACGTGTGGTGGGAGGTCTTCGACGCGCCGGACTTCGACGGACTCGCCAGCGACGTCTACGTCGTCTCCGACGACGAGGACGCCAAGAAGCAGGTCATCGCGCTCGGCGAGGGGACGCCGTTCCGCTACGTCGACGCGGGCCGGCTGAGCAACGCCCGCACCGTCGAGCGGATGACGCTGCTCAGCGGTGAGCTGGGCACCCGCCTCGGCTTCTTCCCCCGGATGAACTACACGCTGCTCGGGCGGCCATGGCGGCCCGGCCAGGCGGACGACACCGTCGGTGCGCTGATCGCCCGAGCCGGGGGCGGCGCCGAGTGAGCGCCGTGGCCGAGCGCCTGCGGGCGGCCGGACTGCGCCTTCCCGAACCGCCCAGTCCGCTCGGACGATACGTCCCCGCCGTGGCGGCCTCCGGCCTGCTGTTCCTCAGCGGGATGCTGCCGCTGCGCGACGGAGAGCCCGTCATGTCGGGACACCTCGGACAGGAGCTCGACACGGCGGCCGGCCGCGAGGCCGCCCGGGTGGCGGCCCTCAACGCCCTCGCCGTGGCCGACGCCGAAACGGGCCTGGACTCGGTGACGCGCGTGGTGCGGCTCGCGGTGCACATCGCCTGCGACCCCGGGTTCCGCCACCACGCGGCCGTGGCGGACGGGGCGTCGGAGGTCTTCGACACCGCCTTCGCCCCCACCCGCCACAGCCGGCTCGTCTTCGGCTCGACGGCGCTGCCCGCCGGGATGCCGCTGGAACTCGAAGTCGTGCTGGCGCTGGGCACCGCACCGTCCTGACGTCCCGTAGCCATGGACGCGCGGGCGAAGCGGCTCCGCTGTCCGGGCACGAAGAGGCCGGTCTCCCACCTGGGGACCGGCCTCTGCCCCGCCCGCCCCACAGCGGCCATCCGGGTCAATTCGCGGACGGTCCGCTTGGGCCGGGCGGCGGGCCGGGGGCGTCGAGGCCGAGGGCATGGTGCATCTGGTCGGCTGTCCAGGCGGTGTACTCCTGCTCGCTCCAGCCCCGCGTCCGGACCAGGGAGCGGTAGTGGGACGGATCGTTGAACATCCACACGACGTCCACGGCGCGCTCACGATCGAGGCGGAGTCGCCCGGGGCCGACCGCCTCGATGCGGTCGATCACCATGGCGGCCCCGGCGCGCCGGTTGCGCTGCATCGTCTCCCACAGGCCGGCCGGCTCGGGGCCCTCGTCCGCGGCCCGGCGCACCACCTCGAAGATCTCCGCGGCGCGCGCGCCGATGATGCGGCAGACCTCGGCGTAGGCGGTCAGGACCGCGACCGGCGTCGGCCCTTCCATCACCGGACGGAACCAGGGGCGCTCGGCGACCGGCACGGGCTCGTCGTCGCCCGCCAGCGCCTGGTCCACCACCTCGCGCAGCAGCGCGGCCTTGGAACCGAACGCGGCGAAGGCGGTCGGTCGCGCCACCGCGGCCTCCCTGGCGATGTCGGCGAGGGACGCGGCCGCGTAACCGCGGTCGACGAAGAGCCGCCCCGCCGCCGCGACGATCGCCTGCCGGGTCTGCCTGGCCCGCTGATCACGCAGCGGCGAGTCGTACCGGCGCCGCCCGCGGGCCGCCGTGCCGTCGTTGACGCCCATCACGAGGCATACTAGCGTATTATTCAATAGACGTTGTCTCTTCAAATTGGAGGCGGCCATGGCGTCCGTCGTCCGTCCCTACGTCCTCGGGAGCGCCGAAGGGCAGGCGCTGTGGTTCCTCGGCAACCTCGTCACCGTCAAGGCCGCGGGCGCGCAGACCCGGGGCCGGCTCACCGTCGCGGAGTTCCTCCAGCCGGCCGGCTTCGCTCCGCCGCTGCACCGGCACCTGGAGGAGGACGAGATGTTCCACGTCCTTTCCGGGACCGCCCGCTTCATGTGCGACGGGGAGGAGTTCACCGCCGGCCCGGGGGACTTCGTCCTCCTGCCGGTCGGACTGCCCCACACGTTCGTCGTCGGCTCCGGCGAGCCCCTGCGCTGTCTGCAGATCACCACACCGTCCGGCTTCGAGGAGTTCGCCGCGGAGGTCGGCGTCCCGGCCCGCGAGCGCCGGCTCCCCGAACCCGAGCCGGTCGACCCCGCGGCGCTCGGCCATGCCGCCGCACGCCACCGCATCGAGATCCTCGGCCCTCCACCGGCGGCCGGTGCGGGTTGACCCTGACGTCGCGGGAGGCTTGAGGATCGGGGCATGAGCGAATACGTCAGCCCCGTCCCCCTGCCTGCGTACGACGCGGCGCCGGCCGACATCTGCCGGGAGATCTACGGCATGCCGATGTTCGTCCGCGTGCCCACGCGGGACTTCGCGGCCTCGAAGGACTTCTGGATCCGGGGGCTCGGGTTCATCGACCTGTTCTCCATCCCGGATCAGGTGGTCCATCTGCGGCGCTGGGCGTTCCAGGACGTCCTCCTCGTCCCGGGGGAAGAGGGCGGAGAGGGCCCGATGAGCGTCAGCTTCGCGTGCGTCCTGGGCCAGCTCGATGAGATCATCGCTCGGTGCGAGGAGCTGGTGCCGGGGTGCACCAGCGGCCCCGCGGACATGCCGTGGAACTCCAGGGAGCTGACGATCAGCACGCCGGAGAACGCGCGGGTCGTGATGACGGCCGCCATGCCGCTCGATCCGGACGGCCCGCAGGCCGACTACCTGCGGGCGGGGGGAATCGAGGTGCCGCGCGCTTGAGGATCGACGTCCCCGAGGACCTCACCGTCGGGCGGGCCGCCGCGCTCGTCGGGGTGACCGTGAAGACGCTGCACCACTGGGACGCGGTCGGCCTCGTGCGTCCGAGCGGGCGCACGGCGGCCGGGTACCGGGTGTATTCGGGCGAGGACGTCGCCCGGATGCACCGGGTCCTCGTCTACCGGGAGCTGGGGCTGCCGCTCGCCGAGATCGGCCGGCTGCTCGACGACCCGGGCACGGACGCGCGCGACCATCTGCGCCGCCAGCGGGCGCAGCTCGCGGAGCGCATCTCCCGCCTGCAGGCGATGGCGTCGTCGGTCGACCGCCTGATGGAGGCGCTGGACACCGGGATGCCGCTGCCGCCGGAGGAGCAGATCGCGATCTTCGGTGACGACTGGCGGCCCGCCCTGGTCGAGGAGGCCGGGGAGCGCTGGGGCGGCAGCGCGCAGTGGGCCCAGTACGCCGAGCGGGCGGCCGGGATGACGCCCGCCGACTGGAAGGAGGTCGCGGCGGAGACGGCCGTGCTGGAGGCCGACCTCGCCGCGGCGATGGGGGCCGGCGCCGAACCCGGGTCCGCCGAGGCGAACGTCCTCGCGGAACGGCACCGCGCCCTGATCTCGCGGTATTTCGACTGCACGCACTCGATGCAGGTCTGCATCGGCCGGTCGTTCGGCGCCGATCCCCGCTTCGCCGAGCACTACGACGCGTCCGCACCCGGTCTGGGCGCCTGGCTGCGCGAGGTGATCTTCGCGAACGCGCGGGCCCGCGGTGTGGACCCGGAGTCCGCGACGTGGGAGTGACCTCAGCCGCGCGGGGCGTACATGATGATCAGGACGCCGAGGACGCAGACGGCGGCCCCGGCGGCGTCCCAGCGGTCGGGGCGGAAACCGTCCATGACCATGCCCCAGGCCAGGGAGCCGGCGACGAACACGCCCCCGTAGGCGGCCAGGACGCGGCCGAAGTGCGCGTCGGGCTGGAAGGTCGCGACGAACCCGTACAGGCCGAGGGCGACGAGCCCCGCGCCGATCCACCAGCCGCCCCGGTGCTCCCGCACGCCCTGCCAGATCATCCAGGCGCCGCCGATCTCCGCCACCGCGGCAAGGACGAACAGGACCAGGGACCGCGCGATCGTCATATCGGAACCGTACTCATGCGTCCGAACGCTCCGGCGCGTTGCCGGGGTCCGCGAGTTCGGCGAACGGCAGGGGGCAGCACGGCTCCCCCGCGCAGGCGATCAGGTCGTCGCAGCCGGCGTCGAGGGCCTCGCGGAGCGTGGACCGGATGACCTCCAGGTCGGCGATGCGCCGCTCCACCTCCGCCAGTTTCGCGCGGGCCCGCACGGCCAGCCCGGCGTCGCGCCGGCCGTGCCGGTGCCGTGCGGCCTCCAGCAGCCCGGCGACCTCGTCCAGGGTGAACCCGAGCCGCTGCGCCGTCTTGATCACCCGCAGCACCGTGACGGCCTCGACCGGGTAGAGCCGGTGCCCGCCCAGCGTCCGGGCGGGCTCGGCCAGCAGCCCCCGCCGCTCGTAGTAGCGCAGCGTCTGCGGGTTCACCCCTGCCGCCGCCGCGACCTGGCCGGAGCGCAGGCCCTCGTACCCGGTGCTCGCGACGTCCGGCGACGGCGTGCTCCTGATCGGCACCTCGGTCATCCCTGCTCCTCGTCCCCGGCGGAGGCCACGACCCGACGGTAAGGCTGTACCTCGCTACCGGATGCAACCCCGGAGGCCGCCGAGCGCATCCCGCCGCAGATGAGAAGGGCGCGACGGGATGGGCCCATCGGGACGTCCGGGGGATCGCGGACTCAGACGGTGGCGCCGTCGCTGATGTGCAGGACCGCGTCGGCCGTGTCGAGGATCGCCTGGTCGAGCGGGAAGTAGCCCTGGGCGGGGGTGGTGTCGGTGCGGACGCGGGCGGACGGGACCGCGGCGGCCGGCGTCAGGTCCCAGGTGGTGACGCGGCTCTGCAGGACGCCCTCGAAGGTGCCCGGCTCGGGCTCCGCCAGCTTGATCGTTTCACTGCGGCCCAGGCTGCCCGCGACGAAGACGTACCGCTCGTCCAGCAGCGACGCGATGATGGCGCCGGCGCCGAACCAGGTGAGGTCCATCTCCCACATTCGCAGGTGGCTCGGGTTCCTCTGCAGGTGGGCGTTGTGCGCGAAGACGAGGGTCGGGCCGCGGCGGGCCTCCTCGTCCCTGATGTCCAGGAGGTTCTGGGCCATGAGCGCGTCCCGGGTGGCGCCCAGGCGCGAGACGCGGGCGTCCTGCGCGATCCGCTGCGCCGCCCGCTTGTGGTAGCGCAGCAGGCCGAGCCCGGCGGTGAGGCGGATCCGGGCCCGGATCCACTCGGTGCGCGACGTCCCCGCGATCAGTTTCGGGGCCCGCTCGTACAGGGCGGTGAGCATGTCGTCTGCGATCGTCCGCAGCTTCTCCGCCTCGGCCGTCGCGCCGATCGACATGGCCGGGTCCATGACCGCCTCCGAGCGGCTCCACCGGTGGTCGTCGCCGGTGAGGGCCGCGATGTCGAGGTCGAGGCCCATGTAGTCGCGGGCGTGTTCGAGGTAGGCGCGGGGGCTGGGGGCGCTGATGGTCTCCATCGGAGCGTCGAAGCCGTGGAAGGCCAGGCGCTCGTGCGGAGGACGGTCCTCGTTGTACTCCCGCATCCAGGCGACCAGCCGCCGGTTGGCTTCCAGGTCTCCGAAGCCGTGCGAGAAGCCACCGCTCATCACGGCGTCGAGGCTTCCCTTCCCGTCCCGGACGAAGTCGTCGACGGCGAGGGCGGCCACCCGGTCGGTCTCCATGGCGACCGACCGGAAGCCGTGGTCGGCCAGCCGCGGGAGCAGTTCGTTGCGGACGCGGCCGAAGGCCGGTTCGAGGTGCGTCGGCTCGCCGAACGCCAGCAGGTCGCATGACGGGGGCGCGAAGTCGCGCATGTCCTGACTCATGTGGTGAAATCGTATCGTTGAAAAAACGGTTGATACTTTCCTGCCCATGACCGGGAGAACTCCCGGAGAACCCTCAAAGCGGTGATCACCCTGCGGCCGTCCGACCTCGCGCGGGAGCACGGCATCTCGCCGCAGGCGGTGCGCAACTACGAGCGCGACGGGTTCCTCCCGCCCGCGGAGCGCACGCCCAGCGGCTACCGGATCTACACCGAGGTGCACGCGGCCGCCCTGCGCGCCTTCCTCGCGCTCGTCCCGGCGTTCGGGCACGCGGCCGGCGGCCGGATCATGAACGCGGTCAACGACGGCGACCTCGACGACGCCCTGCTGGTCGTCGACCGCGGCCACGACCAGGTGCTCCGCGACCGGGAGACCCTCGCCGCGGTGAGGAGCGCGGTGAACCACCTGCTGGAGGAGCCCGGCCCCGTCCCGGACCGCTCGGCCGTCCCCGGTCCCCGGACCATCGGCGAACTCGCCCACCGGCTCGGCGTCACCCCCGCGACCCTGCGCAACTGGGAAGGCGCCGGCATCCTCGCGCCGGCGCGCGATCCGTCCACCGGTTACCGGGTCTTCCAGGCGAGCGACGTCCGCGACGCGGAGCTCGCCCACCTCCTCAGGCGCGGCGGCTACCCGCTGGAGCACATCGCGACCGTGGTCCGGCAGGTCCGGACGGCGGGCGGCACCGAACCCCTGGCCGAGGCCCTGGACGACTGGCGCCGCAGGCTCACCGCGCGGGGTCGCGCGATGCTCGACGCGTCGGCTCAGGTGAGCCATTACCTGGACGTGCTCGACCGCGCCAGGGGGCGAAGGGATCCAGGGTGATCAGGGCCTGCAGCAGGACGGGCCCGAGGGCGAGGCTGAACAGGCAGTCGGTGAGCCAGTGCTTGTCGACCACGGTGAGGGCCACCGCCGTGATCGTTCCCGTCACCACCGCGACGTCGCGGCGGCGGCGCGGCGGCAGTGCCGCGGCGCACCGGGGAAAGGCGACGACCGCCAGTTCGAGGATGACCCAGATGAGCACGAACCCGTTGAGCGTGTGGCCGGACGGGTAGGCGTCGCCGCGGACGAACAGCACATCGGTTCCGCTGATCGGGAACGTCCGGGGGATCGCCGCCTTCAGCAGCAGCTGCAGCCCCGAGAGGACACCCACGATCAGCACGCTCACCAGCGGGTACCGCAGAGAACGCCGCCGGATCGCGGCGATGATCGCGAGCGGGACGATGACCCGGGCCAGGTAGCCGCGCTGACCGAGCCATGCGAAGACGTCCACCGCCGTGAGCCGCAAGCCCCGGATGTGCGCGTCGCTCCACTCGTGGACGATCCAGTCGAGGCGGCGGAGCGGACCGTCCAGCAGGACGTCCACCGTGACGGCCACCATGACCGCCACCAGCAGCGCGTACCAGCTCCTGGACCCCCACCTCACGGCGGGAGCATTCCCCGGCGCGAGCCGGAACCACCTCATCAGGACGTCAGGATCACATGCTCCCCACCCGTGCAGCACGAGACGAGCTCGTCACCGAGCACACAGAAAGAGGAAGAAGGCGCCCAGAACCGCGTCCGAAAGAAGTGCTGGTACCCCCGAGCGGATTCGAACCGCCGTTACCGCCTTGAGAGGGCGGCGTCCTAGGCCACTAGACGACGGGGGCAGGACCATGACCCTTACGCGATCTCCCGCGCGGGCCTCGCCCAGCTTACCGGACCCCGACCCCCACCTCGAACCGGTTTCCCCCGAATCCCCATGAGGACCCCGACACCGTTGCGGACGCCCCCATGACTTCCGCCTGCGTGGCCGACGAGGTGGGCGGAGACGAGTTCCGCCGAGAACGCCTTCTCAGCGCCCCACAGACGCAACAACTCACATCGTCGAAGACACGAATTCGGCCGCCCGGCCAGAAGAAACCGCAGGAAGGCGCAGAAAACCCTCTTGGACGTCGCACAAGAAAAACGCTCTACGCGTACGCCCCAGCGAAAGTGAGGGCGAAGCCCGAACATCGGGGGTTCCAGGGGGTCGCCCCCTGGGAAGACACTGCGGGCCCCGGCGAAGGTGGGCCGAAGGCCCACCGAGCAGGGAAGCCCGCCTCGGGGGTTCCAGGGGGTCGCCCCCTGGGAAGACACTGCGGGCCCCGGCGAAGGTGGGCCGAAGGCCCACCGAGCAGGGAAGCCCGCCACGTACCCCCGAGCGGATTCGAACCGCCGTTACCGCCTTGAGAGGGCGGCGTCCTAGGCCACTAGACGACGGGGGCGTGTGTCCGCCTGGGCGGACGCAGCTGGGGTACCAGGACTCGAACCTAGACTAAGTGAACCAGAATCACTCGTGCTGCCGTTTACACCATACCCCAGTGAGGTACGGGCTCCCGAGCCGTTTCCGGCTGGTCGCTCGCGCCTCGATGAGAATACAGGACAGCGGGAGTAGGGCCAAAACGATTGGCCGGCCGGTGGGTCAGCGGGTGAAGTCGGGCGGCCCGATGTGCTCGCGGCCCCAGGCGACGAGGGGCCGGAGGCGCCGCCAGGAGGCGCGGACCCGGGCCAGGACCTCGTCGGGGTCGGACATCCACGGGTCGGCGGGCCAGCCCTCGCGGGCATAGAGGGAGCGGTGGCGCAGCAGGTCCAGCCGGGGGTGGTCGGGGTCCGTCCCGCGCGGGCGGGTCTTGAGGCGGTCGCCGGCGATCTCCATGCCCGCGGCGCGGAGGGCGTCCACGACGGCCTGCAGTTCGGCGCCGTACGTGTCGGAGGCGACGGCTTCGCGGTAGCGACGGAGCTGGTCGGGGGTGGGGGCGTACATGCCGCCCGCGACCATGAGGCCGTCCGCGTCGACCTGGATGTAGAAGCCCTCGCTGGTGTGGCCGCCCTGGTGCGTCTTGTAGGGCGACTTGTCCTTGCTGAACCGGACGTCGCGGTAGGGGCGGAAGAGCTTGACCGCGCCGAACTCGTCTTCGAGTTCGGCGCACAGCTCGGTCAGAGGTTCGCGCACGTGGCGCTCGTAGGCGTCCTTGTGGGACGTCCAGTAGGTCTTGCTGTTGTCGGCCTGCAGGCCCTCGTAGAAGGCGAAGGCCTCGTCGCTGAAGCCGGTGAACACCAGCGCTCCTCAGTCGCGGGGGATGACGCGGTTGGTGAGGCTGCCGATGTTCTCGACGGTGACGGTGACCTCGTCCCCGATCTCCAGCGGGCCGACGCCGGCGGGGGTGCCGGTCAGGATGACGTCGCCGGGCAGCAGCGTCATGACCTGGCTGACGTACTCGACCAGCGTGGGGATGTCGTGCAGCAGCAGGGACGTGCGGGCCTCCTGCCGGACCTCGCCGTTGACGGTCGTGGAGATCGCGAGGTCGGCGGGGTCGACCTCGGTCTCGATCCACGGGCCGATCGGGCAGAACGTGTCGAAGCCCTTGGCCCGCGTCCACTGCCCGTCCTTGGCCTGGAGGTCGCGGGCGGTGACGTCGTTGGCGCAGGTGTAGCCGAGGATGACCTCGGCGGCGCGGGACGCCGGGACCTCGCGGCACATCCGGCCGATGACGACGGCGAGCTCGCCCTCGTGGTCGACGCGCTCGGACAGCTTCTGCGGGTAGGCGATCGCCTCCCCCGGGCCGATCACGGCGGTGGACGGCTTGGAGAACAGCACCGGCTCGGCGGGCGGCTCGTCCCCGCCCATCTCGCGGACGTGGTCGGCGTAGTTCTTCCCGATCGCGATGATCTTGCTGGGCAGGATCGGCGCGAGCAGCCGGACGTCGGCGAGCGGGAGGCGCTGCCCGGTGAAGGTCAGCTCGCCGAACGGGTGGGCCGCGATGACGGCGACGGTGTTCTCCTCCACCACGCCGAAGGACATGCCCTCGTCGGTGGAGAACCTTGCGATACGCATGGTCAAGAGCCTAGTACGCCGCTCCGATCAAGCAGGCCGTCCGGACCGCCGCGCCGGTCAGAAGCCGCATGCCCTGCCGTTCAGCTGGCAGGACTTCGGGGTGGACGCCGTTCCGGCCGCGCCGTACTGGATGTCCCACGTCTCGCCGGGCGGGATCGCGGGGGCGCCGTCCAGGTTCCTGATCTCGACGGTGGAGCCGCCGTGCACGAGCCGCGCGCCCCAGATGTTCTTCACGTCCGCGCCCGGGGCCTTGAACGTCAGCTTCCAGGCCTTCATGGGCTTCTTGGTGCGGTTCGTGATGACCAACTTGCCCTCGAAGTACCCCTCGTCCTGCTGGACGAGCTGGTACGTGACGCCCTTGCCCTGCACCAGCGGCCCGACCGGGGCGGTGGTCGCCGGAGGCGGCGTGCCGGGCTGCTGCCCGCCCGGCTGCTGACCTCCGGGCGGCTGGGCGGACGGGCCTCCGGACTGCGGGGGCGTCGCGGGCGCGCCGCCGGGCGAGGGGGCGCCGGGGGACGCGGGCCCCGCGCCGCCGCCCTCCGTCCCGGGCGTGCTCGCAGCCGGGGACGCCTGCCTGCCGTCCTTCCCCTTCGTGTCGGAGCCGCCGCCGAGCATCAGCACCGCGACGCCGGCCAGGACCAGGACCACCACCGCGGCGACCAGCCCGATGAGGATCATCGGCCGTCCCGAGCGGGACGGACGCGGCCCTCCGGGAAGCCCGCCGGACGGCGAGGCGACCGCGGGCGGCACCGGCGGGACGGTGGACTCGTTCGGCGGCATCGTGCCCTGGGCCGGAGGCATCGCGCCCTGGTGAGGGGGCGGCGTGCCCTGATGGGGAGGAGGCGGTGCGCCCTGGGCGGGAGGCGGTGTCGCGGGCATCGCGTAGGCGAACGCCGGCCCGCCCTCCGCCGGGGTCGCCGCCTCTGCCTCGGCGGCGAACTGCTCCGTCCACGGCGCCTCGGGGACCGCCGGCGGCGGCACCGGCGCGGCGGCCTGTGCCGCAACCTCCGCGGGCGGCGCCTGCTCCGAGGCGGGCACCTGCTGAGGGGGCTCCGGCTCGGAGAGGGGCGCCCGCTCGGGAGTGCGCTCCTGCTGGGGCACGGGCGCCTGAAGGGGAACGGGCGCCTGGGCGTACACCGGCGCCGGGATCGCGCCGTGCTCGAAGGCCACCGGCTCCGGCTGGGGCGGGACGGACGATGCGGGCTCGGCGGGCTGCTTCATGGGGATGTCGGTGGCGGTGACCGACGCCTCGACCACGGTCGCGGGCGGCTCGACCACGGTCGCGGGCGCCTCGTCCTCGGCGTCCGGGGGCGGCGGCTTCTGGAAGGTGATGACGGGCGGGCCGTCCCCGAACGCCGCCGGTCCGTCCTCCGGGTCGTCGGCCAGGTCGTCGGCAGGGCCGTCCTGGTACGTCGTCTCGGGGTCGTCCTCGGGATCGTCCTCCGGGTCGTCGGCGGCGCCGGCGGGAAGGTCCTGGAACGTCACGCCGTCCATCCGAGTGGCGTCCTGGGACGTGGCGCCCGCGTCGAAGAGGGTGTCCACCGGCTCGTCCACGGCGGTCGCATCGGCCGCCGTGCCCGGCCGGCCCGGGTCCTCGGGCACCGCGCCCTTGCCGGGAACGCGGAACTCGGCGGTGGTCTTGTGGTCCGGGGGCACGTACCCGGGCTCATCGCCGCTCAACTCGTCCACCTTCCGCTGTCGTCGACCTCATGGAGTCCGACGACGAGCATGGCGGATAGGTTCACATCCGGGGGCCTGAACGCGTCAGCCGGCCGGCGCCGGTTCGAGGCCGCGGCGGGCGGCCTGCCGCATCTGCCGGTTGAGCGTGGCGGTGATCAGCTCGATGGCGTCGGGGGTGGTGGCGTCCTGGGCGCCGCTGAGCCACCGGGTCGCCTCGGCCAGCAGCTCGTCGGCCGCGTCGTCGGCTCCGGCGTCGGCCATCCGCCCGAGGACGGCGCCGAGGCGCAGCGCGGCGTCGGCGCTCCCGGACTCGGCGGCGCGCCGGTACCAGTCGGCGGCCTGCTCCAGGTGGCCCTCGCGCTCGAACGTCTCGCCGAGGCCGAACGCCACGTCCGCCCAGGTCCCGTCCGTGGGACGCCCAAGGTCCTCGGGGCTCCAGGGTCGGACGGGCATACGATCACTCCGGCAGGTCGGGTCACTGACGTCGGTTCGCGGGAACACGGCGTCCTCACGGGAACACGGTTCAAATAACACAGCGTCTTCCAGCGCCACGGTGTCACAGGGACACGGCTTCACAGGACACAGCGTCGGTTCGAACACGGCACGCGAATACCGCACGCGTGCCGCGCGACTTCTATAGTGGATCCTTCAACTGAAATCCGCCACCGGTTTCGCCGGATCGGCGGACTTTCTGCGCGACCGCACCGGTGCTCACGGAAAGTTGCTCGTTTTCGAACGGGCAAGATGACTCCCCCGGTCATCCGTGAGCACCGCGGCGACACGGCTAGCGCACCAGATCCTTGTAGTCCGGGTGCTTGCCGATCCACTTCTTGATGAACGGGCACACCGGGACGACCGACAGGCCCTTGGCACGGACGTCGTCCAAGGCGCCCTGGGCCAGCGAGCTTCCCACGCCCTTGCCGCCGAACGCGGGGTCGACCTCGGTGTGGATGAAGACGAGGGCGCCCTCTCCCCGCTCGTACTCGACGAACCCGGCGAGTTCGCCGTCCAGCCTGATCTCGTAGCGGCTCTGCTCGGCGTTGTCGGTGATCTCAGTGCTCATGCTCCGATAATGCCTGCGGCCGCCAGGAGATTCCCGTCAGCCCGCCTCGTAGCCGGCCCGGAGCAGGCAGTAGGTCACGGCCTCCTCCAGCGCCTGCCAGGACGCGGCGATGACGTTGTCCTCGACGCCGACGGTCCCCCACTCGCGCTCGCCGTCGCTGGACTCGACCAGCACCCGGGTCCGCGCGTCGGTGCCGTGGGCGCCCTCCAGGATGCGGACCTTGTAGTCGACGAGTTCCAGCCGCGCCAGCTCCGGGTAGAGGCGGCCGAGCGCGATCCGCAGCGCGTTGTCGAGGGCGTTGACGGGGCCGTTGCCCTCGCCGGTCGCGATGATCCGCTCGCCCTTGGCGTGCAGCTTGACGGTGGCCTCGCTGACCATGGACCCGTCCGGGCGGCGCTCGACGATCGACCGCCACGACTCGACCTCGAAGTGCCGCTGCCGGACGCCGGTCAGCTCCTCGCGCAGCAGCAGCTCGAACGAGGCGTCCGCGGCCTCGAAGGTGTAGCCGGTGGACTCCAGCTCCTTCACCCTGTCCACTACTGCCTTGGCCTTCTCCCCGGACAGGTCGTAGCCGAGCTCGCGGCCCTTCAGCTCGACGGACGCGCGCCCGGCCATGCTGGACACCAGCATCCGCATGTCGTTGCCGACGGCGGCCGGGTCGATGTGCTGGTAGAGGTCGGGGTCGATCTTGACGGCGGACGCGTGCAGCCCGGCCTTGTGCGCGAACGCGGACACGCCCACGTACGGCTGCTGCGAGCTCGGCGCGACGTTGGTGACCTCGGAGACGGCGTGCGCGATCCGCGTCATCTCGGCGAGCTGGTCGCCGGAGACGAGGTCCATGCCGCGCTTGAGCTGGAGGTTCCCGACGACGGTGAACAGGTTGGCGTTGCCGCTGCGCTCGCCGTAGCCGTTCGCGCAGCCCTGGACGTGCGTCGCGCCCGCCTTGACGGCGGCGAGCGTGTTGGCGACCGCGCAGCCGGAGTCGTCGTGGCAGTGGATGCCGACCCGGACGCCGTGGCCGACGACCTCGTGCACGACCTCGGCCAGCTCGTCCGGCAGCATGCCGCCGTTGGTGTCGCAGAGCGCGACGACGTCGGCGCCGGCCTCGGCGGCGGTGCGCACGGCCTCAAGCGCGTAGGCGCGGTTGGCCTTGTAGCCGTCGAAGAAGTGCTCGGCGTCCAGGAAGACCCGCTGGCCCTCCGCACGCAGGTGGGAGACCGTGTCGCGGATCATCGCGAGGTTCTCTTCCAGCGTCGTGCGGAGGGCCAGTTCGACGTGCCTGTCGTGACTCTTGGCGACCAGGGTCACGACGGACGCGCCGGAGTCGCGCAGAGCGGCGACCTGGGGGTCGTCGGCCGCCTTCACCCCGGCCCGGCGGGTCGCGCCGAACGCGGTGAGCCGCGCGTGCTTCAGGTCGAGCTCTGTTCGGGCCCGCCTGAAGAACTCGGTGTCCTTGGGGTTGGCGCCCGGCCAGCCGCCCTCGATGAAGCCGATGCCCAGGTCGTCCAGATGCCGCGCGATCGCGAGCTTGTCGGGCACGGAGAGGTTGAGCCCCTCCTGCTGCGACCCGTCGCGCAGGGTGGTGTCGTAGACGTGGAATGCGTCGCCTTGCATGTGAGGAACCCCCAGAGGGCTCAGCGCCAGGGCACAAAAAAGACCCCTCACGGACGTGAGAGGTCTGCGCGCCGGCGGTGTCCCGTTAGCTGCCGGCGCGCCAGCCGATAATCACGAGGCTGTGGCGCATGATGCGCCCAGTCTGCCACACCGTCCGAAGATCTGGGACATCCGTCTCACATGCCGAGACGAGCGGCAGGTCGGCGGCGGACACGGCGCGGCGGCGCGGCCCGGCGGCGCGGCCCGCCACGGGCGCGCGCCGCCGGCGGCGCCGATCAGACGATCTTGTGGACCCAGCCGTACGGGTCGGGACGGGTGCCGTACTGGATGCCGACGAGCTCCTGGCGCAGCCGCATCGAGACCTCGCCGGGCTCGCCGTCGCCGATCGTCCACTCGCGGTCCCGGCCCTTGACCCGGCCGACCGGGCTGATGATCGCGGCGGTGCCGCAGCCGAACACCTCGGTGATCTCGCCGGACCGGCAGCCCTCCTCCCACTCGTCGATGCTGATCTTGCCTTCCTCGGTGGGGACGCCGAGGTCGGGCGCCAGCTTGAGCATCGAGTCGCGGGTGACCCCGGCCAGCAGCGTGCCGGTGAGCGCGGGGGTGAGGAGCCGGGCCTGCGCGCCGGAGCCGTAGACGAACATCAGGTTCATCGAGCCGACCTCCTCGACCCAGCGGTGCTCCACCGCGTCGAGCCAGACGACCTGGTCGCAGCCCTGCGCGACGGCCTCGGCCTGGCCGGCGAAGGACGCGGCGTAGTTGCCGCCGAACTTCGCCTCGCCGGTGCCGCCGGGCGCCGCGCGCGTGTAGTCCTGCGACAGCCAGACCGAGACGGGCTTGATGCCGCGCGGATAGTAGAGGCCGGACGGGGACGCGATGACCATGAAGAGGAACTCGTTCGCCGGGCTGTTGACGCCGAGCGCGCGGGTGGTGGCGAACATGAAGGGCCGCAGGTAGAGGCTGTGCCCCTCGGTGTCGGGCACCCAGTCCTTGTCGGTGCGGACGAGCAGCTCGACGGCGTCCACGAACAGCTGCTCGGGGATCTCCGGCATCGCCATCCGCCTGGCGGACCGGTTCATCCGCGCCGCGTTCATGTACGGCCGGAAGGTGACGACCGAGCCGTCCGGCTGCTTGTAGGCCTTGAGGCCCTCGAAGAGCTCCTGGGCGTAGTGGAACACCTGCGAGGCCGGGTCCATCGGGATGGGCCCGTAGGGTTCGAGCTTCGCGTCGTGCCAGCCGCGCTCGGCCGAGTACCGGATCGTGACCATGTGGTCGGTGAAGTACCGGCCGAAACCGGGATCGGCCAGGATCCGCGCGCGTTCGTCGGCGGTCGCGGGCCGCTCGGTGCGCGTGATCTCGAATTCCAGGGTGTCGCTCATCGCGGTTCGTCCTCTCGCGGATCGCCCAGGCGGCCCCATCGCCGCATCGGCTTCCTAGTCCCCATTGTCCTACTTCGTCTAGACCTGCTCCTCCATGCGGCGCCACCCGGGCAGGACATGCGAAAACCGGGCGCGCCGCGAGGGCACGCCCGGTCTGGCCGGAGGCGGCGTGCCCCTAGCCGGATACTCGCTTGGCGATCGCGTCGCCGATCTGGGACGTGGACCGGGCGCCGAGCGCGGCGCGCTCGGCCAGGTCGTCCGAGACGGCCTGCTCGACGCGGCGGGCGGCGTCGCCCTCGCCGACGTGGTCGAGCAGCATGGCGACCGACAGGATCGTGGCGGTCGGGTCGGCCTTGCCCTGCCCGGCGATGTCGGGGGCGCTGCCGTGCACCGGCTCGAACATCGAGGGCGCGGTGCGGTCGGGGTTGACGTTGCCGGACGCGGCGAGCCCGATGCCGCCCGCGATCGCGGCGCCGATGTCGGTGATGATGTCGCCGAACAGGTTGTCGGTGACCACGACGTCGAACCGCTGCGGCCGGCTGACGAAGAACATCGTGGCGGCGTCGACGTGGCAGTAGTCGGTGGCGACCTGCGGGTACTCCTCGGCGACCCGCTTCAGCGTCCGCTGGTAGAGGTCGCCGGCGAAGGTGAGGACGTTGTCCTTGTGGACGAGCGTGAGCTTCTTCCGCGGCCGCGACGCCGCGACCTCGAACGCGTACCGGACGACCCGCTCGACGCCGTAGGCCGTGTTGACGCTCTCCTGCGTGGCGACCTCGTGCGGGGTGCCCTTGCGCAGGACTCCCCCGACGCCGGTGTACGGGCCCTCGGTGCCCTCCCGGACGACGACCATGTCGATGTCGTCGGGGGTCACGCCGGCCAGCGGCGTGCTGACGCCCGGGAACAGCTTCACCGGGCGCAGGTTGACGTAGTGGTCCAGCTCGAACCGGGTCCGCAGCAGCAGCCCGCGCTCCAGCGTCCCGCTCGGCACGCTCGGGTCGCCGACGGCGCCGAGCAGGATGACCTCCTGCTCGCGCAGCTCGTCCAGGACCGAGTCGGGCAGCGTCTCCCCCGTGCGGTGCCAGCGGGCGGCGCCCAGGTCGTAGGACGTCTGCTCGAACGTGAGGTCGCCGGACACGGCGTCGAGGACCTTGAGCCCCTCGGCGACCACCTCGGGGCCGATCCCGTCACCCGGGATGACGGCCAGACGAATGCTGCGCGAAGCCATGCGCGCACTCTACTGCAAACGTCTCAGTGCTTGGGCTTTCGTCTCATATTTCGGTCATTCAACGCGCCAGCCCGCAATCGCCGCACATGCCGCCACCGGGGACCCGGTAGTACAGGCAGCAGTTGTTTCGAACGTACCCGCGCGGCCCGAAGGCACCCGTCCCGGCCAGCGGTTCGCGCGCGAGCAACTCCCGCACGATCGCGACCCGTCCGGGATCGTCCGGCCCGACGTTCAGGCTCCCGGCGAGGGCGGACGCGGCATTGCCCCACACCAGCCCGTCCGCGAGCCTGACGAAGCCCAGCATCGCCTCCCGCAGAGGGCGCAGCAGCCCGTCCACGACCATGGGGAGAACGAGCTCAGCGGCCTCGGCCACGTCCTCCGCACGCCACCCCCGGGGATCGGGAACCCCCAGCGCGATCGGCTCCCCCGGTGCCCACCGCCATCGCAGCCCCGACAGATCGGGGACGACCCCGAGGGCCGCCGCCGCGACGACCGGCGACCACACCCGCGCCGCGAGCCCCTGGAAGAGCAGCGAGGCGGCCACACGGATCTCGTCCGTCCCGAGCCTCCCGGCATAGTCGCGGGCCGCCTCCCGCAGCAGCTCGACGCCCCCGGGGAACACCCGCCAACCAGGCCCGTCCGAGGACTCCGTGACGAGCTCGAAGTACGGCCCGATCCCCGCAACGCGCCGCAACACGTCCCGGACCTCAATCCCCTCGACCCGCCCCGCCACTCCCCCAGTCTCGCACCGCCGCCGCCCCGTCCTCCCGCCGGACGCGCGCGTCGGTGCCCCGGCGGCCCGTACGCACCAGCGCACCGAGATCGCCGACCCGGTCGAAATGCTGAAGCTTGTCGGGGTTGACGATGGAGTGGATCGTCTGGACCCGCCCGTCGGCGATCTCCAATCCCACCACCGCGACCAACAGGTCCCGGGTGTCGAACACCAGGGCTCCCGGCTGCCCGTTGACCTCCGCGATGCGGAAGCGCACGCCACCGGCATGGGCCAGCGCGGGCCGCACCGCCGTCAGGACATGGGCCACGCGCCGCCGTCCGTTGACCGGCCGCCCCAGTGCGGGCACCTTGCCGCCACCGTCGCCGTGCAGCGCCACGTCCCGCGCCAGCAGTTCTTCGAGCGCCCGCAGGTCGCCCTGCTCGACGGCGGCGAAGAAACGCTGAGCCAGTTGCCGCCGCTGCCCCCGGGAGGCGTGGTAGCGAGGCCGGTGTTCCTGGACGTGGCGCCGCGCCCGCGCCACGAGGTGCCGCGTTCCGTCCACATCGCTACCGATGATCTCGGCGACCTCGCCATACGGATACTGGAACACCTCCCGCAGCAGGAACGCGGCCCGCTGCCGCGGCGACAGGCTCTCCAGCAGCACCAGGAAGGCCAGCGACAGCGAGTCGCCGGTCTCCGCCTGATCGGCCGGGGACGGTTCGAGGGCCAGCGGTTCCGGCAGCCATTCGCCCACGTACTGCTCCCGCCGTGCCCGTGCGGAGCGCAACTGGTCGATGGCCAACCGGGTGACCAGCGTGGCGATGTACGCCCGCGGCGACAGGATCCGCTCGCCGCGCTCCAGGGTCTGGTGCAGCCGCAGGAGCGCCTCCTGCACCACGTCCTCGGCTTCGCTGACGCTGCCGAGCATCCGGTAGGCGATGGCGAACGCCCGCGGCCGCAGCTCGTCGTACAGATCGTTGGCGGACAAGCCGGACTACCTCAACCCGTCGGTGAAACCCGTACGCCAGGTGGGGTACTGCGGCGTCCAGCCCAGTTCACGCTTGATCTTCTCGCTGGAGACCCCGCGGGCCTGCGTCATCATGTCCACGGGTCCCTTTCCGGCCAGCAGCCGTACGAGCCAGGCGGGGACGCGGCGCGGCGGCGGGGCGCCGAGCGCGCGGGCCAGCTCCGGCAACCAGACGCGCACGGGCGCCGGCTCGTCGTCGGCGACGTGGTAGATCCCGGGCTTGCCGCGTTCGATGGCCGCGACCGTGGCGGACGCCGCATCGGTGATGTGCACCAGCGACCACACCCCGCCGCCACCGCCGACGATCGGGAACTTCCGCTTGCCGATCTGCTCGGCCATCACGGCGTCCGGCGCTGCGCTGATGCCGGTCCCGGGGCCATAGAAGCCACCGTAGCGAAGCGCGATCCCGTCGCCCCAGGTGATGCCGGTCACCGCCTCCTCCAGGTGGCGCAGCGCGGCCACCGACCTCGCCACGTCCGCGGGCGGATTCGGCTCGATCCGGTCGTTCTCGTCGGCGAGCGGTCCGCCGGTGCGCTCCATCCACATGGAGTGGCTCTGCGCCACGAACCTGCCGACGCCGGCGGCGCGCGCAGCGGCCAGCAGGTGGTCGGTGCCTTCGGTGCGCAGCCGGTCGGTGGCGGCCGCCATCCGCTTCACACGCCGGAAGTCCACCGGCCCGCTCAACGCGGTGAGCTGATGGACGATCACCTCCGGCTCGGCCCGCGCCACCGCGTCGGCCACCGAGTCGGGGTCGAGCGCGTCGACGACCACCGGTTCCGCGCCCAGCTTCCGAAGCCCAGCCGTCTTGGCAGGCGACCGGGTCGTACCGACAACCGCATGCCCACGCGCCACCAACTGGGAGACAAGGTGCCCCCCGATCGCCCCCGACGCCCCCGCGATGAAGATCTTCATAACGCCTCCGTTCGTTGCGCTCCCCAAGTCGCGCTCGAACAGAAGACGAAACGCCCCCACCCCCCATGAACAGCAGTGACCGAGAACACAGCCCCGGCTCACCTCACGGCGCAGGAGGCGACGAACCAAGCCCAGCGATTACCAAGACGGCCGAGGAGGAAAGACCGGGTGCGCTGACCTCAGCCCGCGCCGCGACCACGCGACGACCTCAATGGTCGCGATCGCGTCCGAAGGCAGGTTCGAGCCTGCGAGAACCTGATCGCGCAGCGAGCCGCCAGGCGAGACGGAGCGATGCCAGCGATCGCCCGCAGTGCCCGACGATGGAGGGCCGCCAAGGCCCGAAGGAGGAGGGCACTGCCATGAACACAGCAGCGAGCCGCCAAGGCGAGACGGAGCGATGCCAGCGATCGCCCCGATTTTTTCGACGATGGAGGGCCTTCAGGCCCGAAGGAGGAGAAAAATCAATCAGCACGCCTGTCCAGGGCCGTCTGCAGGGCGCGGGCGACTTCTTCCTGGGCGTCTTCGGCGGGGGCGTTGTTCTGGGTTTCGTTCATGATGGGTTGCTCCGATCGCTGAGCTGGTGGCCAGAGGGGCCGCCGGGGAGACCGTGGTTCGCACGGTCCGGCGCGATATCGGACTCATGGCCAGGCAGAGCCTCCGCAGCGGGTGCCGGCCTGCCGATGATCAGGCCCCGCTGCGGCAGCGAAGGATTACCACGTAACGCCGCATGACTACTGCGAGGTTACCCGCGGTCCGGCGGGTTGTCCCGACCCGTGGCCCAAAATCTCGGCATATGAGACGGGCGGGTGTCCGGCACCTGGCCGGACACCCGCCCGAAGCTCAGCGTCCGCGTCGGTCTGGGGGCGATCCCGGACCGGCGATCAGCCTGCGCATTCTCCCGGGGAACCCCCGGATCAGCCTTCCAGGTCGACGCGGCGGCCCATGTCGGCGCCCACCTCGCGTGTGATGGCGTCGACGAGCTGCGGGGAGATCGCCGAGTCGACGGTGAGGGCGATCAGCGCCTTGCCGCCCTTGGCATCGCGGCCGACCTGCATGCCGGCGATGTTGACCTGCTCGTCGCCGAGGAGCTTGCCGACCGCGCCGACGATGCCGGGGCGGTCGACGTAGGAGAAGAACGCCATGTGCTCGGTCGGGACGAGCTCCATGTTGTAGCCGTTGATCTCGATGATCCGCTCGGCGTGCTTGGGGCCGGTGAGGGTCCCCGAGACCGACACCACGGAGCCGTCGGACATCGTGCCGCGGACCTGGACGACGTTGCGCCAGTCGGGGCTGTCCTCGCTGGTGGTGAGGGTGACCTCGACGCCGCGGTCGCGGGCCAGCAGCGGCGCGTTGACGAAGGTCACGGCCTCCTCGATGACGTCCACGAAGACGCCCTTGAGGGCGGCCAGCTCCAGCACCTTGACGTCGTGCTCGGCGATCTCGCCGCGGACCACCACGTCCAGCCGGACGGGGACGCCGCCTGCGAGGGCGGTGAAGATGCGGCCGAGCTTCTCGGCGAGCGGCAGGCCGGGCTTGACGTCCTCGGCGACGGCGCCGCCCTGCACGTTCACGGCGTCCGGGACGAACTCGCCGGACAGCGCGAGCTTCACCGAGCGGGCGACCTGGGTGCCCGCCTTCTCCTGCGCCTCGTGTGTGCTGGCGCCGAGGTGCGGGGTGACGACGACGCTGTCGTGGTGGAACAGCGGGCTCTCGGTGCACGGCTCGGTGCTGAACACGTCGATGCCGGCGCCGGCGACCCGGCCGTCCTTGAGCGCGAGGTCGAGGGCGGCCTCGTCGACGATGCCGCCGCGGGCGGCGTTGACGATGCGGACGGACGGCTTGACCTGCTGGAGCTCGCGGTCGCCGATGAGGCCGAGGGTCTCGGGCGTCTTCGGCAGGTGGACGGTGATGAAGTCGCTCTCGCGGAGCAGCTCGTCGATGGTGACGAGCTTCACACCGAGCTGGGCGGCGCGGGCGGCCTGGACGTAGGGGTCGAACGCGATCACGTTCATGTCGAAGGCGGCGAGGCGCTGCGCGACGAGGACGCCGATGCGGCCGAGCCCGAGCACGCCGACGGTCTTGCCCTGGAGCTCGACGCCGGTGTACTTGGAGCGCTTCCACTCGCCCTGCTTGAGCGCGGAGTGGCCCTGCGGCACGTTCCGGGCGGTGGCGAGGAGCAGCGCGATCGCATGCTCGGCGGCGGTGACGATGTTGGACGTCGGCGCGTTGACGACCATGACGCCGGCCTTGGTGGCGGCCTCCACGTCGACGTTGTCGAGGCCGACGCCTGCCCGGGCGACGACCCGGAGCTTCTTGGCGTGGCGGAACACCTCGGCGGTGACCTTGGTGGCGCTGCGGACGATCAGGGCGTCCACGTCCGCGACGGCGGGCAGCAGCTGTTCTTTGTCGCTGCCGTCGACGTGCCGGACGTCGAAGTCGGCCTCCAGCACGGCGATGCCGGCCGGGGAGAGTTCTTCTGCGACGAGGACGACGGGCTTGCTCAAGAGGAAACAGTCCTTCGAAAAGTGGATGTTCGTGTGCTGTGTGCAGGTGAAGTCGCGAGTCACCTCGTCGTGCCCTCGCCCCCGCCGGCGAGTCTATAACCCGGGGGCGGCACCGGTTCGCGGCAGGGAAAGACCCACCGGTAACTCCGGTTCGTCCCGCCGCGCCGGGTTCGTCAGGCGGCGTTCGGCTCCGGCACCGAGACGAGCACGGACGCGACCCGCTCCGCGTCGGCCACGTGCACGTGCGGGACGTCCACGAACACCCGCAGCGGCCCGGGCGGCAGGCCCAGCTCGTCGGCGACCTGGAGCTGCACCTCGCGCAGCGGGATGTACGCCAGGTAGGCGCGGTGGACGTTCTGCGACCGGAACATCGCCGTCATGATCAGCCGGTAGCCGCGGATGCGGAACGACAGCGCGGTCAGCGCCGGCAGCCCGTCGGCCGGCTCGCCCGGGATCGTCAGCGAGATCCACGCGCTGGTCGTCCACGGCCGCGCGCGAAGCAGGTCGACCACCCACCGGATCTGGTCGTGGCCCTGCAGGTCGTGCAGCCGCGGCCAGAGCCGCCCGCGGACGGCCCGGCGGGTGCGCTCCTGCGCCCGCCGGACGAGCCGCTCCCGGTCGCCGTACTCGCGCAGGATCGGGTCCTCCCAGCTCAGCGAGCAGATCTCGAACAGCAGCGGCGGCCCCTCGATGATGGGGCCGCCGTCCTCCAGCCCCGCCTCCCCTGCCGCCCACACGTGCCGCAGGACCCCGATCCACGCTTGCCCGCACGTCTCGAAGCGCCGGACGTCGTTGTCCTCCCGCCCCGGCATGTCACGGCTCCTCGCCGCTGCCCGCGCGCCGGCCCGCCGCGCGGACCGGGGATTCGCCCGCACCTCGCATTGCCCGCCGGGCGGGGAATTCCGGTGCACCACTCGCCGGTGCCATCGCCTCGCCGCCGTTCCGCCTCACACCGCTCATGCACACGCCCCAAAGGCCCGCACCGGCCGAGGTCACGGGGTGTTCGCGCAGGTTCTCCCGCGCCGGCCGCGGCCGCCACGGCTCCCCTCAAGTATCTGGCAAAGTACCCGGAAAGGATAGGGATGATTGGCGGATCGGTGCCTTCACCGGCATTCTGACGCGTGCGACGATGATCGGTCAGCGGACAATCCGTCCAAAAGCCGCGTTTTGCCTTACCAGGGGCCCGCCTTACCGAGGGCGGCCTGTCAGGGGCCCGCCTCACCAGGGGTCGGGGACGTCCCGGTACAGCACGATGTAGCCGTTCCGCCGGAACACCTCCCGGTACCCCTCCGCCTTCAGCTCCTCGACCCGCCGCCGCTGCTCGGCGGGCGAGGCGAAGGGGAACTCCAGCCGCCTCACCTGCGCGACCACCCAGGGCGCGCCGTGCGACCGGTCGTCCCACAGCAGCACGCGGGCGCGGGACGTCAGCGCCGGGCCGACGCCGTTGGCGGCCTCGACGAGCGCGCCGTCCGGGATGCGCGCGGCCGCCGCGGACGCCGCCCTGGCCCGCTCGTTCTGCCGCCACAGCGCGGGGTCGGCGAGGTGCCGGTAGGCGAAGAACGGCGCGCACGCGACCATGGCAGCGAGGATCCCGGCCATCGGCGCGGCGGACGGCAGCCGTCCGAGCCGCCCGCTCGCGAACCGGGCCCGCCCGCGCAGCCGCGCCGCGCCGTCCGCCGCCGCCAGGACGAGCACGGCGACGATGAAGGCGTTGTAGTGGTAGTGGGGCTCCCACCAGTTGCCGAACCGGCTGGCGAGCATCCGCTCCGCGAGCAGCGGGACGGCCGTCAGGGTCAGCGGGGACGCCAGCGGCAGCAGGAGCAGCGGCAGCAGCACCAGCGCCATCGTGAGGAGCTTCCGCGGCGGGTCGCCGAGGACGCGCACGACGTCCCACGGGTGGGTGACGGCGTGCACCGCCGCGTGGGGAAGGTCGGGGCCGAGGTCGCCGTACGCCCAGTAGTAGTCGTTGTCCCCGCCGAACGCCGCGATGACCACGCGGGAGCAGAACCAGGTGGCGCCCAGCCCGACCGCGACGTACGCCAGCCCCGCCCGCCGCTCCCCCGGCGCCGGCAGCCCGCGCAGAAAGCCGAGGCCGCGCGGAACGCGCAGGCCGCGCAGAAAGCGCAGACCGCGCGGAGAGTCGAGGCCGCGCGGGGAGCCATGGGCGCGCGGGGAGCGTGGGGGGTGGGGGGTGGGGCGGGTCAGGAGGTAGAGGCCGAAGCCGGCGAGGAGTAGGCCCATGTCCTCCTTGACCAGCAGGAGGGCGAACGCGGCGGCGGCCGCCTGGCCGCGGCGTCCCGCGTCGTACCGCTCGATCATCAGCGCCGACAGCAGCGGGACGAAGGCGACCTCGTGGAAGTCGAAGGCCAGCGCCTCGGCGATCGGCCAGGACAGAGCGTAGGCGCCCGCCGCGCAGTAGGCGGCGCCGGCGCCGAGCCTCCGCTCGGTGTACCGCCAGATCGGGAGGATCGCCAGCGCGAGCAGGACGGCCTGCGCGACGAGCAGCGTCGCCGGGCCGTCGTGGATCCAGTAGAGCGGCGCGAGCAGCGCGAGGATCGGCGAGAAGTGGTCGCCGAGGATCGAGAAGTCGGGACCGAAGTCGTTGTGGACGCCCTTGACGATCGCGACCGGCAGGCCGAACCGGCTGTAGGAGCGGATCGCCTGGTCGAAGATCACCAGGTCGTAGCTGCCCGCCCGGAAGGCGCGCAGCCGCATCAGCGAGTACACCGCGTACAGCAGCGCGCTCGCCGCCACCAGCGCCGCCAGGGCGGCACGCCGACGCCGGGCGGCTCCCCCGCGGCCTGCGGAGGAGCCCCCGGCCGGTCCCTCCACCGCAACCGCCTCGACCACGCGCCGGACGCTACCACCAGCGCCGGCGCGTGGCCGAGCGGCCCTACGGGTGTCCTCTACGCCGCTTCGCGCCGGGTCGGCGTGGGGCGACCCCCGGTCACCACCGCGGCGGCGCACGCCGCGACGAGCGGGACGCCGATCCCGATCGCCAGCAGGAGCAGCCACGGGACGTCGGTGATCGTCCCGTGCGGGGGCGCGCCGGCCTCGTCCAGGCTGTCGGTGAGCGGGCGCGTCACCGCGAGGCCGGGGACGAGGCCGCCGGCGATGCCGAGCCAGCAGCCGAGCACGGCGATGTAGGCGCCCCGGCCCATCGTCAGCAGCCGGCCGGTGCGGGGCCGGGCGCCGACGGCGCGCAGGGTCGCGAGGTCGGGGCGGGCGTCGGCGGCGGCGAGCCCGGTGGCGATCAGCGTGGCGCCGAGCGCCAGGACGGCCGCGACCGCGCCCAGCAGCAGCGTGACGTTGCCGAACGACTCGGTGAAGCCCCGCTCCACGTAGACGGCGCTCCCGTCCTGGGTGTTGGCCGCCATCGCCCTTTTCAGCCGCGCCTCCTCGGCCTTGGTGACCCGGTGGTCGGCGCGGTCCACGCCCAGCGCCTCGGTCTGGGCGGGGACGCCGGTCTTCGCGACGAGCCGTTCCGCGATCTTCGGGGGGACGATGGCCCGCACGCGGGGGTCGCCCTGGGCGGCCACGGCGGGCAGATCCTTGATCGTCGCGGTCGTGTGCTCCTGGTCGTCCTTCCAGTAGGTCACCTTGGCGGTGGTGGACTCCCCGGCGAGCGGGCGCACCCCGAACAGGGCGATCTTCCCGGCGTCCAGCGCCGACGCCACGGCGGGGTCGTCGCGGCCGAGCAGCATCCGCGCCTCCCGAGAGCCGCCGACCACGATCTGCAGGATCTCGTTGGAGCCCCTCCCCGTCCGCTCGGCCGCGAAGGACAGGCTGCGGCAGTCGCCCTCTGCCAGGCAGTACCCGGTCGACCCCGGGAGGGTGCGCATCGGGACGACGGGCAAGCCCGGGACAACGCGCCGGACGGCGGTCTCGGCGGCCTCCTGCCCCCTGCCCTGCGGCAGCCGGATCAGCGCCGAACCGTGCGGCAGCTGCGCCTGGTACTCCACCTGCCGCTGCCGGTAGTCGCTGGCGCTTCCGATGGCCAGCGCGGTGACCGCCGCCACGGCCGCCATGATCGCGGCGACCGCCGGCGCGGTGCGGGCCCGGTTGCGGGCGCCGTCCCGGACGGCGAGGCGCAGCGGCAGCGGGAGCCGGGGCGCGAGCCGCCCGGTGGCCCCGACGATCCACGGGCAGGCGAGCACGAGGCCGATGATGATCGCCGCGGCGCCGAGCGCGGCTCCGAACTCGCGCAGCACCCGGATGCCCTCCAGGGTCGCCGCCACGCCCGCGAGGACGAGGACGCCCCCCGCGATCGGCAGGCCGCGCCGCGCCGGTCCCGGCGGTTCGCGGCGTCCGGCGAGGGCGGCGACCACGTCCATCCGGCCGGCCTGCCGCGCGGGCACCAGCGCGGCGAGCACCCCGCTGCCCGCGCCGACCAGCATGGTCGCCAAGACCACGGTCCACGGCACGGTGAGCGGGCCGTAGTCGTCGCCGTCGGACGCGGCCCGCACGACGGCGGCCGCGGCGAGGCCGAGCCCGGCCCCGCCCACCGCGGCGATCCCGCCGAGGAACAGGCCGCTGGTCAGGACGACGGCGCGCAGATGCCGGCCGGCGCCTCCCGACGCGGCGACGAGCGCGAGGTCGCGGCGGCGCCGCCGGACGTCCATCAGGAGCGCCGGCCCGGCGAGCAGGACGACCTCCAGCACGACCATCGCGAAGATCATCGCCAGGACGGCCGACTCGGCGCCGCTCGCGCTGCCGGGCTCCCCCTCGAACCTCGCGTCGGCGGTCCGGTACAGCACGGCCAGCGCGACGACGGCGCCGATCGGCAGGCCGATCATGGACAGTACGAGCGCCGTGCGGCCCTTGGAGCGCAGCGCGTCCTGGCGGGCCATGCGCAGCGCGAAGGCGTAGCGGTTCACAGTTTCTCCTGGAGGAGGCTCTCGGGGCCGGGCGTACGGGGCGTGGCGTCCACGATCCGGCCGTCGCGCAGGAACACGACCCGGTCGGCCCAGGCGGCGTGCCGGGACTCGTGCGTGACCATGAGGCAGGAGGCGCCGGCGTCGCAGCGGCCCCGCAGGACGCGCAGGACGTCCTCGCCGGTGTGGCTGTCGAGCGCTCCCGTGGGCTCGTCGGTGAGGACCAGGCGCCGCTCGCCGACCAGCGCGCGGGCGATCGCGACGCGCTGCTGCTGGCCGCCGGACATCTCGTCGGGGAACCGGTCGGCCAGCTCGGCGACGCCGACCTCATCGAGCGCCTCCCGCGCCTCGCGGCGGGCCGTGCGGGCGCGGACGCCGTCCAGCTCGCGCGGCAGCATGACGTTCTCGGCCGCGGTGAGGCTCGGGATGAGGTTGAGGTCCTGGAAGACGTAGCCGACGCCGCGGCGGCGCAGCGCCGCCCGCCCGGCCCGGCCGAGGCCGCCGAGGTCGGCGCCGTCCATCAGGATCCGTCCCGAGGTCGGGCTGTCGAGCCCGCCGGCGAGCGCCAGCAGGGTCGACTTGCCGGAGCCGGACGGGCCCATCACGGCGACGAACTCGCCCGCCGCGACGTCCAGCGTCACCCCGCGCAGCGCGTGGACGAGGGACGGCCCGGCGCCGTGGTCGCGGGAGACCTCGCGCATCTCCAGCAGGCTCATCGGCGCGCCTTCCGATCGGACGGAGCGGGCGCCTCGGCGGGGGCGGACGGGTCGGCGGCGGCCGGCGGGGCGGGCCGGGCGGCGGGCTCGGCGCGGGCGACGAAGGCCTCGCAGTGGTCCAGCCAGCGCACCTCGGCCTCCGCCTGGAAGATCATGGATTCCAGGACCAGCCGCCAGGCGCGGTCGCCCTGGTCCGCCGGGACGGCGGGGGCGTCGGCCTTGAGGCGGGTGAGGTCCTGGAGGGCGCGCAGCGTGGCGGTGCGCTGGGTCTGGACGACGTGCGCCACGTCGACGCCCGGTGTGGTGACGGCCATCGCCAGCTTGATCGCCAGTTCGTCGCGGGGCCGGTCGGTGCGGGCGATCGGGGTGGCGAACCACCGCCGCACGTCCTCCTCGCCCGCCGGGGTGATCCGGTAGACGAACCGGCCCTCGTCGTCGGCGCCGACGCGCGTGACGAGCTCGTCGCGTTCGAGGCGCGACAGCGTGGAGTAGACCTGGCCGATGTTGAGCGGCCAGGTGGCGCCGGTGGACGACTCGAACTCGGCGCGCAGCTGGTAGCCGTAGCGGGGCCCCTGGGACAGAAGTGCCAGCAGGCCATGACGGATCGACATACCTACCAAGTATGCATACGGAGTATGGTCATGGCAATACCGAGTATGCATCCAGAAGGAAGTCGCAGATGAGAGGAGGCGCATCGCGTCCGAAACGCCCCTGCGTCCGAGCGGGACACACCTCGGGGAGGGCTAGGGCGGCGCCGTCCCCGGACATGCGAAGGCGCGGGGGCCACCGGCTCCCCGCGCCTTCACGGAACGGCTCAGTCGTTGAGCCAGCTCATCATCGGGCGCAGCTCGGCGCCCGTCTTCTCGATCGGGTGCTGGGCCAGCTCCTCGCGGTACTGCGTGAACTGCTTCTGGCCGCCCTCGAACTCGTCCACCAGCTCCTTGGCGTACTCGCCGGACTGGATCTCGCCGAGGATCTTCTTCATCGCGGCCTTGGTCTCCGGCGTGATGACGCGCGGGCCGCGGCTGTAGCCGCCGTACTCGGCGTTGTCGGACACCGACCAGTACATCTTCGAGATGCCGCCCTCGTACATCAGGTCGACGATCAGCTTCATCTCGTGCAGGACCTCGAAGTAGGCGACCTCCGGCTGGTAGCCGGCCTCGGTCAGCACCTCGAACCCGGTCTTGATCAGCTCGGAGACGCCGCCGCACAGCACCGACTGCTCGCCGAACAGGTCGGTCTCGGTCTCCTCGGTGAAGGTCGTCTTGATGCCGCCCGCGCGCAGGCCGCCGATGGCCTTGGCGTAGGACAGCGCCAGCGGCCAGGCGTTGCCGGACGGGTCCTTCTCCACGGCGACGATCACCGGCACGCCGCGCCCGGCGACGAACTGGCGGCGCACGAGGTGCCCCGGGCCCTTCGGCGCGACCATGGCCACGTCCACGCCCTCCGGCGGCTGGACGAGGTCGTACCGGATGCTGAAGCCGTGGCCGAAGAACAGCGCGTCGCCCTCGACGAGGGCGGGCTTGATGTCCTTCTCGAAGATCTCCCGGTGGTGGTGGTCCGGGGCCAGCAGCATGATCAGGTCGGCCTCCTCGGCGGCCTCCGCCGGGGTGACCACGCGCAGGCCCTCGGCCTCCGCCTTCTCCCGGCTGGCCGACCCCTCGCGGAGCCCGACCCGCACGTCGACGCCGGAGTCGCGCAGCGAGAGCGCGTGCGCGTGCCCCTGGCTGCCGTAGCCGATGATCGCCACGTGCCGGCCCTGGATCACGCTCAGGTCGGCGGCGTCGTCGTAGAACATCTCAGCCACAGTGCTGTTGCCTTTCGTTGGTGTGGTTGTGCCGCCCGCGCGGACGGCCCGGGTCGCGGGTCAGGCGCTGCGCTCGATGGCGCGCAGCGAGCGGTCGGTGATGGACCGGGCGCCGCGGCCGACGGCCACCATGCCCGACTGCACCAGCTCCTTGATGCCGAACGGCTCCAGGATCCTGATGAACGCGTCCAGCTTGTCGCGGTTGCCGGTCGCCTCGATCGTGACGGCGTCGGGCGCGACGTCCACCACCTTGGCGCGGAACAGCGACACGGTCTCGAGGACCTGCGAGCGGGTCTCGGCGTCGGCGCGCACCTTGACCAGGATGAGCTCGCGCTGGACGGACGCCGAGGGGTCCAGCTCGACGATCTTCAGCACGTTGACCAGCTTGTTGAGCTGCTTGGTGACCTGCTCCAGCGGCAGGTCGGCGACGTTCACCACGATCGTCATCCGGGAGATCTCCGGATGCTCGGTGGTGCCCACCGCGAGGGACTCGATGTTGAAGCCGCGCCGGGAGAACAGCGCCGCGACCCGAGCCAGGATGCCGGGCTTGTTCTCCACCAGCACCGAGAGGGTGTGCAGGCTCATCGGGGTCAGTCTCCGTTCTCCCAGTCGGGCGCCATGTCCCGGGCGATCTTGATGTCGTCGTTGGCGGTGCCGGCCGCGACCATCGGCCAGACCATGGCGTCCTGGTGCACGACGAAGTCGATCACGACGGGGGCGTCGTTGATCTCCATGGCCTTGGCGATGACCTCGTCCACGTCCTCGGCCTTCTCGCAGCGCAGGCCGACGCAACCGTACGCCTCGGCGAGCTTCACGAAGTCGGGGATCCGCTTGGCCGAGTGAAGATTGGTGTTGGAGTAGCGCTCGTTGTAGAAGAGCGTCTGCCACTGCCGGACCATCCCGAGGTTGCCGTTGTTGATCACGGCGACCTTGACCGGGATGCCCTCGATCGCGCAGGTCGCGAGCTCCTGGTTGGTCATCTGGAAGCAGCCGTCGCCGTCGATCGCCCAGACCGTCGAGTCGGGCGCGCCGACCTTGGCGCCCATCGCGGCCGGGACGGAGTACCCCATCGTCCCGGCGCCCCCGGAGTTCAGGAACGCGCCGGGCCGCTCGTACTTGATGAACTGCGCGGCCCACATCTGGTGCTGGCCGACGCCGGCGACGTAGTACGCGTCCGGCCCGGCGATCCGCCCGATCCGCTCGATGACGTACTGCGGGGACAGCGAGCCGTCGGTGGGCGCGTCGTAGCCCAGCGGGTACGTCTCGCGCCAGGCGTCGAGCTGGCGCCACCAGTCGGTGTAGTCGCCCTTGCGGCCCGCCTCGTGCTCGTTCTGCACGGCGACGATCAGGTCGGCGATCACCTCGCGGGCGTCCCCGACGATCGGGACGTCGGCGTGCCGGTTCTTGGAGATCTCGGCCGGGTCGATGTCGGCATGGACGACCTTGGCGTGCGGCGCGAACCCGTCCAGCTTCCCGGTGACGCGGTCGTCGAAGCGGGCGCCGAGCGCGACCATCAGGTCGGAGCGCTGCAGCGCGCCGACCGCGCCGACCGCGCCGTGCATGCCCGGCATGCCCATGTGCAGCGGGTGGCTGTCGGGCAGCGCGCCCTTGGCCATCAGCGTGGTGACGACCGGGGCGCCGGTCAGCTCGGCGAGCACCTTCAGCTCGGCGGACGCGCCCGCCTTCAGCACCCCGCCGCCGACGTACAGCACCGGGCGCTTCGCCTGGACGATCAGCCGTGCCGCCTCGCGGACCTGCTTGGAGTGCGGCCGGGTGACGGGCCGGTACCCGGGGAGCTGCAGCGGGACCGGCCACTCGAACCCGACCGTGGCCTGCAGGGCGTCCTTGGAGATGTCGACCAGGACGGGCCCGGGCCGCCCGGTGCCCGCGATGTGGAACGCCTCGGCGATGGTGCGGGCGATGTCCTCGGCCCTGGTCACCAGGAAGTTGTGCTTGGTGATCGGCATCGTGATGCCGACGATGTCGGCCTCCTGGAAGCCGTCCGTGCCGATGAGCGAGGAGGCGACCTGCCCCGTGATCGCCACCATCGGCACCGAGTCCATGTAGGCGTCGGAGATCGCCGTGACGAGGTTGGTCGCGCCCGGCCCGCTCGTGGCCATGCAGACGCCCACCTTGCCGGTAACCATCGCGTAGCCCTGGGCGGCGTGGCCTGCGCCCTGCTCGTGCCGGACGAGGATGTGGCGCAGCTTCCTGGAGTCGAACAGCGGGTCGTAGGCCGGGAGGATCGCGCCGCCCGGGATGCCGAACACGGTGTCGACGCCGACGTTCTCCAGGGCGCGGACCAGCGCCTGGGCTCCCGTCATCTGTTCGGTCGTCATGATTCTGCGGTTCCTTGGGGAGTGAGTGTTGGCTCGCCGGGCAACAAAAAACCCCCGCCGCCGTGAAGCGGTCGAGGGGAGGCGCGCAGGACGGAAAGCTTGGTCAGCCTGCGCGCCGACCAAGTACTACGAGGATGATGGAGGTGCTCTGCACGTGTTCACTTTCGCCGATGTCCGGCCAGCGGTCAAATCCTTGGACGCTTTGTCTCATATGTCGAGACGATCGGGCGTCCGGAGTGGTGCGCGTCACCGCCGCCGTCAGCCCGGAAGCGGGAGCGGGACGTCGCCGCCCGCACGGTTCTGGCCGGTGAGGTTCGTCCGCACCAGCGACTCCATCCGCCGCGCCGCCATCGGGCGCGCCACGAGGAAGCCCTGGCCGCGCGGGCACCCCATCTCCCGCAGCAGCTCCAGCTGCTCGGGCCGCTCGATGCCCTCCGCCACCACGGTCAGCCCGAGGTCGCTGCCGAGCCGCACGATCGTCCGGGTGAGCAGCGTCAGCGTCTCGTCCGAGCCGAGCCCCGCCACGAACGACGGGTCGATCTTGATGATGTCGACGGGGAGCTGCCCGAGGTAGGCCAGCGACGCGTACCCGGTGCCGAAGTCGTCGATCGCGAGCCGGACGCCGAGGTCGCGCAGCTGGGACAGACGCTCGACGTTCTGGTCGGCGTCCTCGACGAGGACCTCCTCGCGCACCTCCAGCGTGAGGGCCTGCGGCGGCAGCCCCGTCTCCGCCAGCGCCGCCGCGACCGACTCCACGAACCGGGGCGCGGCGATCTGCCGGGCGGTGAAGTTCACCGACAGGCTCACGTCCCACGAGTCGCCGCGCCAGCGGGCGACCTCCCGGCACGCCTCCCGCAGCATCCAGTCGCCGAGCGGGATCATCAGGCCGGACTCCTCGGCCAGGCCGATGAACTCCTCCGGCGGCACCGCCTCGTTCCCCCTGCGCCAGCGCAGCAGCGCCTCCACGCCGGTCACCCGGGACGTGCTCAGGTCGACGACCGGCTGGAACTCGACCGAGAACTGCTCCTCGGCGAGCGCCGCCTGCAGGTCGCTGCCGAGCTCCAGCCGCCGGACGACGTCGGCGTGCATGTGCGGCGCGTACACCTCGACGCGCCCGCCGCCGAGCTCCTTCGCGCGGGCCATCGCGAGGTCGCCGTTGCGGATCAGGTCGGCGGCGCTGCGGCGGAGCCGGCGTCCCGCGTCCGATCCGCCGCCGCTCGACTGCTCCTCGTCCCCGGCGAACGCGATGCCGACACTCGCCGTCAGCACGATGTGCTTGCTGCCGACCTTGTAAGGGTCGACCGAAAGCACGCGCAGGAGCCGACCGGCGAGCTCGACTGTGGCGTGCGTCTCACGGTCGTCGGGCGGGAGCTGGACCAGGACCGCGAACTCGTCGCCGCCCCACCGCGCCACCGTGTCGTCGGCCTGGACGTTCGCGCGCAGCCGCCGGGCCGCCTGCGCGAGGACCTGGTCGCCCGCCGCGTGCCCGTCGGAGTCGTTCACGGCGGTGAAGCCGTCGATGTCCACGAACACGACCGCCGCCTTGCCGCCGGACGTCTGCCGCGACAGGACCTCCCGCGTGCGCTCCTCGAAGTAGGAGCGGTTCGGCAGGCCCGTCAGCCCGTCGTGGAACGTCAGGTGGGCGACCTGCCGCTGCAGGGCCGCCTGCTCGCTCAGGTCCCGGGTGGTGACCAGCAGCCGGGCCGGCGCCCCGTCCGAACCGCTGTACCGGGAGATCGTCGACTCGGTCGGCAGCCACGTCCCGTCCGCCGCGCGCAGCCGGCACGGCACCCGCAGGGCGTCCTGCGGCCCTACGTCGCCGGACGGCTCCTCCAGGAACTCGGTGAACACCTGCTGGACGCGCGGGAGGTCCTCCGGATGGATGATCTCGTTCAGCGGGCGGCCGAGCAGCTCGTCCGGCGTGTAGCGGTAGGTCCGCAGGGCGCCCGCGCTGGCGTACTGGACGGTGGCGTCCAGATCGCAGATGAGCACCGCGTCGTTGATGCTCTCCGACAGGGCCCGGAAGTGCTCCTCGCCGGTGTCCACGGCCCGGCGCAGCGCCTCGTTCTCCCGGATCAGCGCGGCCAGCCGCGCGAGCAGCACCAGCGCGGCCGAGCCCGCGGCGATCGAGATCGCCGGCTCCAGGCCGTCGTTGCCGGCGATCGAGTGGCCCGCGATGAACAGCGCGGCCGCGGCGGCGACCGCGGCGGGCGCGAGGCCCGGCCCGATCATGCGGCCGCACTCCTCGGCGGGGGCCGCGACGTCCTCGGGGATGTCGTCGACGGGCAGCGCCGGCTCGGCGGCCGGGCCCGTCCACGGCACCAGCAGCAGGAGCAGCAGCCCGGCGAGGCGCAGGATGTCGGAGGGGTCGTCGGCGGACCCGCCCCCGTCCAGCCGGACGAACGTGGTCACGATGTCGGCGACCGCGATGGCCGACAGCGCGCCGTACCCCATCCAGGCGAGGCGGCGGTGCCCGCGCGCCGCGCCGAGGACGAACGGCAGCGCGCCGCAGACGAACACGATGTCGATCAGCGGGTACAGCAGCTCCAGCAGGAACTCCGGCGGCGACTCCCCCGTCCGGTGGTACAGGCTCCCGAACAGCGCCACCCAGCCGAGCACGAACAGCGCGCAGGCGCAGACGTAGGTGTCGGCTGCGTAGCGCAGCCACGTCCCCGCGTCGCGCGGCAGCCTGATCGGCGCGACCAGGCCGGTGACGAGCGCGACCAGCGCGAACAGGTAGAACAGGTCGGGGACCGACAGCGACAGGGCGCTGCGGCCGGAGCCGTAGGACAGCGCGCCGCCGACCGCGCCGGCGAACCAGGAGGCGGCGGCGATGCCGTACCACCGCCAGGACGCGCGCCAGATGCCGCCGGGGGCGCCGGCGGGGTCGGCCGAAGGGCCGTCCGGGCGCCGGGACGACAGCAGCAGGGAGATCGCGGCGGCGCCCGCGGCGCCGGCCTCGGTCCACGCGATGAAGGCGCGGCCGCCCCAGCCGAGCAGCGAGCCGGTGGCGTACAGCACACCGAGGATCGCCGCCAGGGCGACGGGCAGCGCACGCGGCGACACCCGCCTGGCGTAGTCGCCGCTCATCGCGCCGTGTCCCTTCCTGCCCCGATGGGCTGATCGGCCCCGGCGGAGACCGTCCGCGCCAGGGGAGATTCGAGTCCACGACCCCCACCGCCTGGATAACGGCCCGAAGGTCACGGATCGTGCCCCGCGCCGGATCGGCGCGGACCGGTCGCGAGCGCACCGGGGCCTCGCCCACCGGAGATCAGCGACGTTGCTGCACTACGGGATCACCGTGTCGCTCACTGTACGTTCGGTAGGTCACGGAGCGATTGAGGCTGGGCGACCTTCCCGCGACGAACGACCTCGTCGCGGATCCGTTTGGGACATCCGAAAGCCGATCGGCGCCGGATCGCCTCCTTCCCCGGGTGACGCTGCGTGACGAAGATCGGCATGACGGAACTCCGTGACGGGGAGACGTGTGACGGGGATCCGGGTGGCGGGGAACGGCGGGCACCCGGCATCCGTACCACCTACGGGAGGCGCTCATGCGACAGCACACGACCATCCTCGTCCCGGCCGTCCTGGTCCCGGCCGCCGCGCTCCTGGCGGCCTGCTCGTCCTCGCCGTCCCGTGGCGGGGAGGGCCGGACGCCGCCGCCGGCGTCCACCGCCCCGTCCGGGACGCGGAGCGGCGCACCGGGCCCGCCCCGGACCGTCGCCGACGGCCTGAAGGTGCCGTGGGCCGTGGCGTTCCTGCCCGGGGGCGACGCGCTGGTGACGGAACGGGACACCGGCCGGCTCCTGCGCGTCACGCCGTCCGGCCGCAGGACGACCGTCGGCACGGTGCCCGGCGTCGACGCGCAAGGTGAGGGCGGCCTCCTCGGCGTCGCGGTGTCCCCGTCTTTCGGCACCGACCGATTCGTCTACCTGTACTACACGGCGGCGTCCGACAACCGTGTCGTCCGCGCCACCTATGACGGCCGTCTCAGCGATCTGAAGCCGATCGTCACCGGCATCCCCAAGGGTTCCATCCACAACGGCGGGCGCCTGGCGTTCGGGCCCGACAAGATGCTCTACATCAGCACCGGTGAGACCGGCCAGGGCGGCAAGGCGCAGGACAAGAACTCCCTCGCCGGGAAGATCCTCCGCGTCACCCCCGAGGGCGCGCCCGCGTCCGGCAACCCCTTCGGCACCCGCGTCTGGACGTACGGGCACCGCAACGTCCAGGGCCTGGCCTGGGACGGCGCGGGCCGCATGTACGCCACCGAGTTCGGCCAGAACCGCTTCGACGAGATCAACCTGATCCAGAAGGGCCGCAACTACGGCTGGCCCGTGGTGGAGGGCGTCGGCCACCGCAAGGGCTTCACCGACCCGCTCCTGACCTGGACGACCGACGAGGCGTCGCCGTCCGGCCTCGCCTATGCCGGCGGTTCCCTGTGGGCCGCCGCGCTGCGCGGCGAGCGCCTGTGGCAGATCCCGCTCAGCGACGGCAAGGCGGAGCGGCCCATCGCCCGGTTCCAGGGCCGCTACGGACGGCTGCGCGCGGTCGTCAGGGCACCGGACGGCTCCCTGTGGGTGACGACAAGCAACACCGACGGCCGGGGCGACCCCAGACCGGGCGACGACCGCATCCTCGACGTCCCGCTCCGCTGAGCCGCCCCGGCCGCGCCGGACGGATCAGGCGGCGCCGAGCTTCTCCAGGATGAGCTCGCGGGCCCGGCCGGCGTCGGCCTGGCCGCGGGTGGCCTTCATCACGGCGCCGACGAGGGCGCCGGCGGCGGCGACCTTCCCGGCGCGGATCTTGTCGGCCACGTCCGCGTTGTCGGCGATCACCTGGTCGACGACCGAGGCCAGCTCGCCCTCGTCGCTGACGACCTTCAGGCCCCGCGCGGCGACGACCTCGTCCGGGCCGCCCTCGCCCACGAGGACGCCCTCGAACACCTTGCGGGCCAGCTTGTCGTTCAGCTCCCCCGCGGTGATCATCGCCTGCACGCGGGCGACCTGCTCGGGCGTGATCGGCAGGTCGGCCAGCTCGACGCCCTGCTCGGTGGCGCGCCGCGACAGCTCGTTCATCCACCACTTGCGGGCCGCCGGGGCGTCGGCGCCCTGCGCGACCGTCGCCTCGATGAGGTCGACGGCGCCGGCGTTCACGACGTCCCGCAGCTCCAGGTCGGAGAGGTTCCACTCCCGCTGGATGCGGCGGCGGCGCGCGGCCGGAAGCTCCGGCAGCGAGGTCCGCAGCTCCTCCACCCACTCCCGGGACGGCGCCATGGGCACCAGGTCGGGCTCGGGGAAGTAGCGGTAGTCCTGCGCCTCCTCCTTGCTGCGCCCGCTCGTGGTGCGGCCGGTGTCCTCGTGGAAGTGCCGGGTCTCCTGAACGATCTTGCCGCCGGCGTCCAGCACGGCCGCCTGCCGCTCGATCTCCGACCGGACGGCCCGCTCCACCGAGCGCAGCGAGTTGACGTTCTTGGTCTCGGTCCGCGTGCCCCACTCCTGCGCGCCGCGCGGCATGAGCGAGACGTTCACGTCGCAGCGCATCGAGCCCTGCTCCATGCGCACGTCCGAGACGCCGAGCGACCGGACCAGCTCGCGCAGCTCCGTCGCGTAGGCCCGCGCCACCAGCGGCGCCCGGTCGCCGGTCGCGGGGATCGGCTTGGTGACGATCTCCACCAGCGGGATGCCGGCCCGGTTGTAGTCGACCAGGGAGTACTCGGCGCCGTGGATCCGCCCGGTCGAGCCGCCGACGTGCAGCGACTTGCCGGTGTCCTCCTCCATGTGGACGCGCTCGATCCCGATCCGGTAGGTCTCGCCCTCGACCTCGACGTCGAGGTGGCCCTCCACGCAGAGCGGCTCGTCGTACTGCGAGATCTGGAAGTTCTTCGGCATGTCCGGATAGAAGTAGTTCTTCCGGGCGAACCTGCACCACTCCACGATGTCGCAGTTCAGCGCGAGGCCGATCTTGATGATGCCCTCGATCGCGGCGTGGTTGGTGACGGGCAGCGATCCCGGCAGACCCAGGCACACCGGGCACACCTGCGTGTTCGGCTCCGCGCCGAACGCCGTCGGGCACCCGCAGAACATCTTGGACGCGGTGCCGAGCTCGATGTGCGTCTCGATGCCGAGCACCGGCTCGAACTTCGCCAGCGCCTCGTCGTAGTCCATCAGGGCCGGAGTGGTCACTTCGCCTCCACCAGTTCCGGGGCCTTGGCCAGCAGCGGGCCGCCCCAGCGGTCTTCGAGGGCCCGCTCGACGGCGGCGCCGACGCGGTAGACGCGGTCGTCGCCGAGCACGGGGGCCATGATCTGCAGGCCGACGGGCAGGCCGTCCGCGAGGCCGCACGGCACCGAGATCGCGGCGTTGCCGGTGAGGTTGGCCGGGATCGTGCACAGGTCGGCCAGGTACATGGCGATCGGGTCGTCGGCGCGCTCGCCGATCGGGAACGCGGTGGTCGGCGTGGTCGGCGAGACCAGCACGTCCACCTGCTCGAACGCGGCCTCGAAGTCGCGCTTGATCAGCGTGCGGACCTGCTGCGCCTTGCCGTAGTAGGCGTCGTAGTAGCCCGACGACAGCGCGTAGGTGCCGAGCATGATGCGCCGCTTGACCTCGGGCCCGAAGCCCTCGGCGCGGGTCAGCGCCATGACCTCCTCGGCGCTGCGGGTGCCGTCGTCGCCGACGCGCAGGCCGTACCGCATCGCGTCGAAGCGGGCCAGGTTGGACGAGCACTCCGACGGCGCGATCAGGTAGTAGGCGGGCAGCGCGTACGTGAAGTGCGGGCAGGAGACCTCGACGACCTTCGCGCCGAGGGACTCCAGCAGCTCGACCGCCTCGGCGAAGCGCGCGGAGACGCCCGGCTGGTAGCCGTCGCCCGCGAACTCCTTCACGACCCCGACGCGCAGCCCGTTGACGTCGCCGCGGCGCGCGGCCTCCACGACCGGCGGGACGGCCTCGTCCACGGAGGTGGAGTCCATCGGGTCGTGGCCGCTGAACGCCTCGTGCAGCAGGGCCGCGTCGAGGACGTTGCGGGCGAACGGCCCGGGCGTGTCGAGCGAGGACGCGAACGCGATGACGCCGTAGCGGGACGAGCCGCCGTAGGTCGGCTTCATGCCCACGATGCCGGTGACCGCGGCGGGCTGCCGGATGGAGCCGCCGGTGTCGGTGCCGGTGGACAGCGGCGCCTCGTACGCGGCGACCGCCGCGGACGACCCGCCGGACGACCCGCCGGGGATCCGCTCCAGGTCCCACGGGTTGCGGGACGTGAAGTAGGCGCTGTTCTCCGTGGACGAGCCCATCGCGAACTCGTCCATGTTCGTCTTGCCGAGGATCACCAGCCCGGCCTGCCGCAGGCGCGCCGTCACGGTCGCGTCGTACGGCGGCCGCCAGCCCTCAAGGATCTTGGACCCGGCGGTGGTGGGCATGTCCTGGGTGGTGAACACGTCCTTGTGCGCGATGGGGACGCCGGCCAGCGGGCCGAGCTCCTCCCCCGCGGCGCGCCGCTCGTCCACCCTGCGGGCCTGCGCCAGCGTCGTGTCGCGGTCGACGTGCAGGAACGCGTTGATCGCGCCGTCCACCGCCGCGATGCGGTCGAGGTGCGCCTCGGCCACCTCGACGGCCGACGTCTCCCCGGCGGCGATCAGCTCCCCGAGCTCCGCCGCCGTCTTCCTCACCAGCTCACTCACGGGTCATGTCCTTTCTGGGGGGACGACCCCCCAGACCCCCCGGCCGTGCCGCCTGACCGGCGCCCTCCACTCCGCTGCGCTCCGTTACGGGCACCGGTCAGGCCTCCTCGTCCAGGATCCGCGGTACGCGGAAGCGCTGCTCCTCGGCGGCCGGGGCGCCGGCGAGGGCCTGCTCGGGCCGGAGGCACGGCCGCACCTCGTCGGTCCGGTAGACGTTGGTCAGCGGGAGCGCGTGGGAGGTGGGCGGGATGTCCTCCGCGGCGACCTCCTGCACCCGCGCGACCGCGGAGATGATCTGGTCGAGCTGGGCGGCGAGATGGTCGAGCTCATCGTCGCCGAGCGCCAGCCGGGACAGCCGGGCGAGATGCGACACCTCGTCGCGGGTGATGGCGGACATTCGAGAAACCGTTCGTGCGATGAAGTGGGTTCACCGCCATCCTATGGGGCCGCGCCCCCGCGGCCCGACTTGTTTACGGGGGCGCGCCCGCGAGAGGCCGGCGCGGGCCGGGGCGGGGCCGAGCAGGTCGCCCGTTTCATTCCCGCAGGGAGGGAACGCTACTTCCGTCCACCCCCGGGACGAGGAGAGGAGACCGCCGTGACCATCGGCGGCAGCATCGCCCTGATCATCATCGGCGCGATCCTGGCATACGCAGTCAACTACGACATCAGCGGCATCGACATCCGGCTGGTCGGCGTGATCCTGATGATCGGCGGCCTGATCGGCCTGGTCGTCGGCATCGTGCGGATCATGTCCGCCAGGCGCGCGGTCACCCGCCGTCCCCCGCCGGCCGCCGTGCGCGAGGAGTACTACGAGGACGACTACGAGGCCCGCCGCCGCTACTGACCGCGGGCGGCACTGAACGCGGGCACCGCCGCGAGACCCCGCGACCGGCAGCGGAGGAAGCGCCGTCTTCCAGCAGGACGACGCCCTGCCCCAGGGCGCCTGCGCGAAGGCGGCGCTCCGCCGCGCGAAGACACCTCCGCAGCATGCCGGGTCAGGCGCCTCCGGGGGCCTTCACCGACGGGACCGCGACCGAGTACAGCCAGTCGGTCGCGGCGGCGGCGTCCATGGGGCGGCAGAAGTGCCAGCCCTGCGCGGCGTCGCAGCCCATCTCGCGGAGCCGCTCGGCGATCGCGGGGTCCTCGACGCCCTCGGCCACCGAGCGCAGGCCGAGGGTGCGGACGAGGTCGACGATCGAGCGGACGATGACGGCGTCGTCGGGCGAGTCGGCCAACCGCCGCACGAACGAGGAGTCGATCTTGATCTCCTCGACCGGCAGCCGCTTGAGCCGGACGAGCGAGGAGTAGCCGGTGCCGAAGTCGTCCAGGCTGAGCGGGATGCCGAGCTCGGCGAGGGCGCCCACGGTGTCGGAGGCGTAGGCGGGCTCGTTCATCAGGATGCGCTCGGTGATCTCCAGCTGGAGCGCGGCCGCGGGCAGGCCGCGGGCGAGCAGGCCCTCCTCGATGACCTCGGTGAGGCCGGTGTCGAGCAGGTCGCGCCCCGAGGCGTTCACCGCGACCTGGACGGGCATGTCGGCCCGCCACCACGCGGCCGCCTGGGCGAGCGCGGCCTCCACCACGTAGTGGGTGATCGAGCGCATCAGGTAGGTCTGCTCGGCGACCGACAGGAACGCCTCCGGCTCCAGGAGGCCCTTGTCGGGGTGGCGCCAGCGCAGCAGCGCCTCCATGCCGACGAGGTGGCCGTCCCGCAGCGAGATCTTCGGCTGGTAGAACAGCTCCAGTTCGGAGCGGTCGAGGGCGCGGCGCAGGTCGCCGAGCATGCTGAGCCGAGCCGGGGAGTTGCGGTCCTTGCCGGGCGAGTAGGTCTCGACGCCGGTCCGGGCCTCCTTGGCGTTGTACATGGCCACGTCGGCGCGTTGCAGCAGCAGCTCGAAGTCGGGCGCGTGGTCGGGGAACAGCGCGATGCCGACGCTGGCCTCCAGGTCGAACGACATGCCGTCCAGCCGGACGGGTTCGGAGAGCGCGGCGCGCAGCCGGGCGGCGACCTCGCGGGCGGCGGCCTCGTCCCGCACGGTGGGCAGCAGCACCGCGAACTCGTCGCCGCCGAGCCGCGCGACGAGGTCGCCGGGGCGGACGCTGTGGGTGAGCCGGTGCGCGACGATCTGCAGCAGCCGGTCGCCGGTGGGGTGCCCGAGGGTGTCGTTGACCTCCTTGAACCGGTCGAGGTCGAGGAGGAACAGCCCGGCGCGCTGGTCGGGCGGCTCGGCCGCCTTGCGCCGCCGGGACCCGAGGCCCGCCGCGCGCGGCCGCCGCCGTTCCGCGCCGCGCGCCTCGGCGAGCGCCTCCTCGGTGCGGACGATCAGCAGCTTGCGGTTGGGCAGTCCGGTCAGCCCGTCGTGCAGCGCCTGGTGCTCGCGCCGGACCGAGACGGAGGCGTTCAGGTAGACGGCGATGAACGGCAGGACGATGAGCGGCACGAAGACGGCGGACCGGTCCATCGCGATGACCATCAGCGGGGCGAGGCCGAGCAGCGCCAGGTGGACGAGCACCTGGTAGGCGAGGTCCCAGCGGAGCGCCTTGAGGAGCGACACGCGGGAGTGCAGCGCGACGGCGGCGCCGACGAGGGTGTCGTTGCAGGCGAAGTAGACGGCGCCGGCGAGCGCGATGGCCGGCAGGTCGGAGCCGTGCGGAACCCACAGCTGAGACGGGGTGGCGACGTCGCCGGACAGCGCGAGGACGAACTGGGCGGCGGCGAGGCTGAGGGTGTACTGGGCGACGTTGAAGGCGATGCGGTGCGGGGAGCGGGCGCGGAAGATCCCGCAGGTGACCACGGCGACGGCCTGGAGGGCGGCGGCGATGGGCAGCCCCGCGTACAGCAGCGCGGCGAACGAGAACGTGGTCGAGGTGGTGGCGCCGTTGTTCTCGGTGGAGCCGGGCGTGATGATCGGGCGCAGCTCGCCGAAGATGATGAAGCAGCCGAGGATCCAGAAGACCGGGTTGCCGGCGAGCGCGTCCAGGTCGGCGCGGCTCAGCCCGGAGAACGCGGTGACGCCGGCGGCGAGGCCGAGCAGGATGACGACGACGAAGTAGATCCACAACGGGGAGCCACGGCGTGGCGCCGTGTTCCGCGTGTTGTTCGGGTCCTTCATCACATCCTCGGGGGGCTTCGGGGGGCCGTCCCCCGGCACCGGGCGTCCCCGACCTCGGGGGACGCCCCCCGGGTGTTACGTCCGGAGATTTCAGGTGTGGGTCGTGATGTGAGGGAGGGTACGGCCTTTGCTCAACTTCGCGAAACCGGTTGGGTACGTTCCGTTATTTCCTTTCCGCACCCGTCCCTCGTCGCTGGGTAGTGGAAGTGTACCCCTGAGTAACGCAACCCTGGTCGAAACCCCCGTAACCACGCCGTGTTAGGCCTCGGCGCGCATAGTTACGTTTTTGGCCGCATCTGGCCCATCGGACAGCAGGACCCGGAATCCCTCCTCCTCCAGGACCGGTACGCCCAACTTGACCGCCTTGTCGTATTTCGACCCGGGACTGTCGCCGACGACCACGAAGCCCGTCTTCTTCGACACCGACCCGGACACCTTCCCGCCGAGCCGCTGCACCGCCTCGGTCGCCGAGTCGCGGCTGAACCCCTCCAGCGACCCGGTGATGACCACCGTGACGCCCTCCAGCGGGCGCGGGCCCTCGGCGCCCTCGTCCTGCATCCGGACCCCGGCGGCCCGCCACTTGTCGACGATCTCGCGGTGCCAGTCCTCCTCGAACCACCTCTTGATCGACGCGGCGATGGTCGGCCCGACGCCGTCGACCGCCGCGAGCTCCTCCTCCGTCGCGCCGGCGATCGCGTCCATCGAGCGCATCTCGCGCGCGAGGTCCTGGGCGGCGGACGGCCCCACGTGCCGGATCGACAGCGCCACCAGCACCCGCCACAGCGGCTGCCGCTTGGCCTTCTCCAGCTCCTCGAAGAGGATCTCGACCGTCTTCTTCGGCTCGCCCTCCTTGTTGGCGAAGAACGACACCACCTTCGGCTCGCCGGTCTTCGGGTCGGTCTTCACCGTCCCGGTCCGCTGGTCGAGGACGAGGCTTCTGATCGGGAGCAGCCGGTCGACCGTGAGGTGGAACAGGTCGCCCTCGTTCTTCACCGGGGGGTCGCTCGGCTCCAGCGGCTGGGTGAGCGCGGTAGCCGCGACGTAGCCGAGCGCCTCGATGTCGAGCACCTTGCGGCTCGCCAGGTAGAACAGGCGCTCGCGCAGCTGGCCGGGGCAGCTCCTGGCGTTCGGGCAGCGGATGTCGACGTCGCCCTCCTTCTCGTACGCCAGCTCCGTCCCGCACTCGGGGCAGGTCTCGGGCATCGTGAACTCGCGCTCGGAGCCGTCGCGCAGCCCCGTCACCGGCGCGACGATCTCGGGGATGACGTCGCCCGCCTTCCGCAGCACGACCGTGTCGCCGATCAGGACGCCCTTGCGCTTGACCTCGCTCGCGTTGTGCAGCGTCGCCCGCTCGACCGTGGACCCCGCCACCTTGATCGGCTCCATCACCCCGTACGGGGTGACGCGCCCCGTCCGGCCCACGCCGACCTTGATGTCGAGGAGCTTGGTGTTGACCTCCTCCGGCGGGTACTTCCACGCGATCGCCCAGCGCGGCGCGCGGCTCGTCGACCCGAGCCGCCGCTGCAGCGCGAACTGGTCGACCTTGACCACGACGCCGTCGATCTCGTACGCGGTGCCGTGCCGGTCGTCGCCGTACTCCGCGATGTACTCGCGGACGGCGTCGAGCCCGCCGACGACCTTGTAGCGGTCGCTGACCGGCAGGCCCCACCCGCGCATCAGCTCGTAGGCGCCGGACTGGCTGTCGGGCTGCTTCCCGCCCCGCCACGCGCCGAACCCGTGGACGAGCATGCCGAGCGGCCGGTGCGCGGTGACCCGCGGGTCCTTCTGCCGCAGCGAGCCCGCCGCCGCGTTGCGCGGGTTGGCGAAGGGCTCCTTGCCCGCCTCCAGCTGGGCCGCGTTGACCTGCTCGAACCCCTCGACCGGCAGGAAGACCTCGCCGCGGACCTCCAGCACGTCCGGCCAGCCGTCGCCCGCGAGCCGGGACGGGATGTCGGCGATGGTGCGGACGTTGTTGGTGACGTCCTCGCCCGTGCGCCCGTCGCCGCGGGTGACCCCGCGCGTGAGCCGCCCCTTCTCGTAGGTCAGCGCGATCGCCAGGCCGTCGATCTTCAGCTCGCACAGGTAGCCGGCGACCTCGCCGACCTCCTTGACGACGCGCTCGTCCCAGGCGAGCAGCTCGTCGGCGCTCATCGCGTTGTCGAGGCTCTGCATCCGCTCCAGGTGCTGGACGGTCGCGAAGTCGGTGACGATGGGCGCGCCGACCTTCTGCGTCGGCGAGTCGGGCGTGACCAGCTCGGGATGCCGCTCCTCCAGCTCGCGGATCTCCCGCATCATCCGGTCGTAGTCAGCGTCGGAGAGCGTCGGCTGGTCGAGGACGTAGTACCGGTAGTTGGCCTCGTCGAGCCGCTCGCTCAGCTCCTTGTGGCGCTGCCGCGCCTCGGTCGGAACGCCGTCGCTCATGGTCATGCCCCCATTCTCGCCAACGGGACCGACAATATGAGCCCTCGGCGCGCCCTCCTAGAGGGCGGCTTCGTACAGCATCCGGGCCGTGTCGCGGCAGCGCTTGAGGGCCGTGCGGACGTAGCGCGGCGACGCGCCGGCCATCCCGCACGCCGGAGTGACCACGACCTGCTCCGCCAGCCGCTCGGCCGGGAACCCGAGCCGCCGCCACAGGTCCCGCACCGGCTCGGCGGTCTCCTTCAGGGACGGCAGCGCCGCGTCGGTCGCGGGCACCGCGCCGAGGAGCAGCCCGATCCCCGCGTCGATCGCCTCTCCCACCGCGTCGTCGTCGCGCTTCGGCACCAGCCGCAGGTCGACCGAGAGCGCCTTCGCCCCGGCGCCGCGCAGCAGCCCGTACGGGACGTTCCGGGCGCAGCAGTGCACGACGGGGTAGGCGTCCGCCGCTTCGATCACCGTGCGCAGGGCCTCCTCGGCCACCGGCTCCTCGATCGCCCGGAGCCGCGAGAACCCGCTGGCGGTCGGGACCGTCCCGGCGAGCGCGGCGGGCAGGCCGGGCTCGTCCAGCTGGAGGACGACCTGCGCGGCGGGCAGCCGCCGCCGGACGTCCGCGACGTGCGCGGCCACGCCCTCGGCCAGCGAGGCGACCAGGTCGCGGACGGCGCCCGGGTCCTTCAGCGCCCGGTCGCCGTGCCGCAGCTCGATCGACGCGGCCAGCGTCCACGGACCGCACACCTGGATCTTGAACGGGCCGTCGTGGCCGCCCGCGACCTCCTCCAGGACGTCCAGGTCGCGGGCGAGGTGGTCGCGGGAGCGCAGCGTGTCGCGTCCCGGGCGGTCGGAGAACCGCCAGCCGGACGGCTCCAGGTGCACGGGCATGTCGACCAGCAGCCCGGCGGTCCGCCCCGCGAGGTCGGCGCCTGGCCCGCGCGCGGGCAGCTCGGGCAGGTGCGGCAGCTCGGGCAGCTCGCCGAGGACGACCCGCAGCGCCTCGGCGGGATCGTCCCCCGGATAGGACCCGACGCCGGTCGCCGTCCCGGCCTGCCACGGATAGCTCGTCACCCTGGAAACCCTATCCGCGCTGCGATCGGCCAAGCGCCGCGACCACCGCCGCGCCGCGATCCCAGGTGCGCCGCGGACGGCTCAAGGCCGCGAGAACATCGGCGCGAACCGCATGCGTCCGCTCCGGGGTCGTGTCGCCGGAGCCCGGTCAGGCGGGGACGCGGGCGGTGTCGGCGATCGTCGCCGACGCGAGGACGCGGTCGCCGTCGTACAGGACGGCGGCCTGGCCGGTCGCCACGCCCCGTGCGGGGGCGGCCAGCCGGACGCGCAGCTCGTCGCCGGCCTGCTCGGCCGTGCAGTCGTAGACCTCGCCGTGCGCGCGGAGCTGGACCTGGCAGTCGAACCGGCCCTCCCGGGCGTCGGCTAGCCACACCGGGCGCTCACCGGTGATCTCGTGGACGTCCAGCGACTCGCGCGGCCCCACCGTCACCGTGTTCGTGACCGGCGAGATGTCCAGGACATAGCGGGGCCGCCCGTCCGGCGCCGGGGTGCCGATCCGCAGGCCCCTGCGCTGGCCGATCGTGTAGGCGTAGGCGCCGTCGTGCTCGCCGACCTCGTTGCCGTCGGTGTCGACGATCGGGCCGGGCGCCGTCCCCAGCCGCTCGGCCAGGAAGCCGCGCGTGTCGCCGTCGGCGATGAAGCAGATGTCGTGGCTGTCGGGCTTGTCGGCGACCTGGAGGCCGCGCCGCTCGGCCTCCCGGCGGATGTCGGCCTTGGAGGTGTCGCCGAGCGGGAACAGCGCGTGCGCGAGCTGCTCGGGCGTGCAGACGGCCAGCACGTAGGACTGGTCCTTGGCCTCGTCGACGCCGCGGCGCAGGACGCCGCCGTCCAGCCGCGCGTAGTGGCCGGTGCAGACGGCGTCGAACCCGAGCGCCATCGCGCGGTCCAGCAGCGCCGCGAACTTGATCTTCTCGTTGCAGCGCAGGCACGGGTTCGGGGTGCGTCCCGCCGCGTACTCGCTGACGAAGTCCTCCACCACGTCCTTGTGGAAGCGCTCGGCGAGGTCCCACACGTAGAACGGGATGCCGATCACGTCGGCGGCGCGGCGGGCGTCCCGGGAGTCCTCCAGGGTGCAGCATCCGCGCGCCCCCGTCCGGTAGGACTGCGGGTTGCTGGAGAGGGCCATGTGGACGCCGGTCACGTCGTGCCCGGCCTCGGCGGCGCGGGCGGCGGCCACGGCGGAGTCGACGCCGCCCGACATGGCGGCTAGTACGCGAAGAGCCATAGTCCTTCGAGCGTACGCGGCGTGGCCCGGTCTCCCGACGTCATTTCCGCGTACGATTGGGGCCGCTATGGGAATCTTCCGCCGCCCGCGCGAGGCGTCCGCCGCCGCACCGCCCGCCATCAGCGAGTTCTGGGAGTGGTGGGCGCAGGCCCGCCCGACGATCGAGGCCTCGCTGGCCGCCGCACCCGAGCGGTCCGAGGAGGCCGAACCGGGCGTGCCCGGCGAGGGCCTGTCGGCCGAGGCGGTGGAGGAGCTGTCCCGCCGCGTCCACAAGATCCACCCCCGGCTCCAGTGGGAGATCGGCGGCGCCGACGACCGGAACCCCTCGCTCACCGTGACCGGCGGCGGCGACCCCGAGCTGCGCGGGCTGACCGAGCGGTGGGTGCGCTCCGCGCCGACCGGCTCCGCGGCCGCCGGCTGGAGCTTCCACCCGTCCCGCCAGGCCGATCCGGAGATGCTCGGCCAGGACCTCATCCTCGGCGACCACGAGTTCGACCTGGAGTACGTCCGGCTCGGCATGCGCGCCGACGCCGACCGCGCCCGCGTGCACATCACGGCCTACCACCCCGACTTCCTGTTCGTCTCCGAGGAGCAGCAGCTCCAGGTCGCGCTGAACGTGCTGCACTGGGCTCTCGGCGAGGACGACGTGGCCCGCTGGATCGGCGAGGTCTCGATCGCGACCGAGGCGCCGATCGACGCGCTGCCGCCGTCCATGCTGTCCGCGGTGGTCGAGCAGATCTCCGAGCCGTTCTCCGAGCCCGCCTGGCTGACCGGCGAGGGCCGCACCCCGCGCGGCCACCCCGCCCGCCTCGGCGCCCGGTTCCCGCTGCACCGGCAGGACTACCCGCTCTGCGACCTGCACGTGGCGATCACCGTCCCGTACGCCAACAGCAACCCCGACCGGCTCCCCGTCGAGCCGTCGTCGGGCGCCCTGCGCGCGTTCGAGAAGAAGCTCGCCAAGCTCGGCGACCGCGCCGTCCTCGCCGTCCAGGAGACCGGCGACGGCCTGCGCGTCTTCCACCTGTACGCCGACCCCGACTCCGGCGTCATCTCCGAACTCGACCAGCTCGCCGCCGGCTGGCCGGAAGGCAAAGCGAAGGTAGCCTCCACCAACGACCCAGGCTGGAAGGCCCTAGCCCCCTACCAGCCGTAATTCCCAGGGGGGCGACCCCCTGGAACCCCCGTTACGAGCCGGGCGATCCTCACGCCACGGTGCCGGTTTCCGTGCCCGTGCAGGTTTTCGTCGTGTCGCTGCGGTCGCCCGGCTCGACGGGCAGGCGCGTTCCGCTCGCTGCGCTCGCTCCACGCGCCTGCCCGTGACCGGGGTCAGGGTTCAAGCCTGCGGGTCGGGCTAGTTGCTTGCGTCTACCTTGCGGTAGCGGGCTTCGCAGAAGCTGTAGAGGCCGAATGTGAGGACGCCTAGGGCTATGGCCGCCAGGCCCCAGGGGCCGGCGGGGGTGGAGGCGAACTCGCGGAGGGTGCCGTCCAGGCCCTGGGCCTTGTCGGGCTGGAAGGTCAGGGCCGAGTAGGCGAGGAAGGCGCCGACGGCGCCGCCGACGAGGCCGCGGGCGACGTTGCCGACGATCGCGAGGGGCTTCACGATGCGCCGGGCGGTGTCGCCCATCTCCCAGCCTTTCAGGTCCTTCATGAACTTCCGGCGGAGGGCGTGCGCGACCATGAAGACGCCCCAGGCGATGAAGCCCGCCGCGACCGCGAGGACCAGCCAGCGGCCGCCGGGCGCCTCCATGAGGCGCGCGGTGTAGGTCTTGGACTGCTGGTCGCTCGACGAGCCGTGGTGGCCGAACAGGAACGCGAGGGTCGCCGCGAACGCGGACGCGTAGACGACCGCGCGTCCGGCCGAGCCCAGGCGCTTGGTCGCCTTGTCGCCGTCCGGGACGGGACGGCCGAAGAGGGCCTCCGCCACCTGCCAGAGGACGAGCGCGGCGAAACCGGCCGCCATCAGCCCGATGAGGACCAGGCCGCCCGGTTTGTCGGCGATGGCCTCCAGCGCGCCCTTGCGGTCGGCCTCCTTCCCGCCGCCGCCGAAGGCGACTTGGAGGGCCATCCAGCCGATGAGGAGGTAGAGGAGGCCGCGCGCGACCAGTCCCACCCGCGACATGTGGTGGAACCAGGGGTGTCCCGCAGCCTGCCTGAGTCCGTGGCTCACGTCCGTCGTCACGGCCACGCTGTCCCCGTTCAAGGGGAGGTCAAACAAGCGTCAGCTGAGCCCGGCGCGCCTGGCGCGCTCGACGACCGGGCCGATGGCGTCGGCGAGGGCCTTCACGTCGGCCTCGGTGCTGGTGTGGCCGAGGGAGAAGCGCAGCGAGCCGCGGGCGCGCTCGGCGCCCGCGTCCATGGCGACGAGGACGTGGCTGGGCCGCGAGACGCCCGCCGAGCACGCCGAGCCGGTGGAGCAGGCGATGCCGCGCGCGTCCAGCAGCATGAGCAGGGCGTCGCCCTCGCAGCCGGGGAAGGAGAAGTGGGCGTTGCCGGGGAGGCGGTCGTCGGGGTCGCCGTTCAGGACCGCCTCGGGGACGGCGGCGCGCACGGCGGCGATCAGCTCGTCGCGCAGCCCGGCGAGGCGGCGCGCCTCGGCCTCGCGGCGGGCGACCGCGACCTGGACGGCGGCGGCGAACCCGGCGATGGCGGGGGTGTCGAGCGTCCCGGAGCGGACGTCGCGCTCCTGGCCGCCGCCGTGCAGCAGCGGCACCGGGTCGAGGAACACCGGCGGCTTCGGCTTGGCCAGCAGCAGGGCGCCGACGCCGATCGGGCCGCCGAGCTTGTGGCCGGTGATGGTCAGCGCCTGCGCGCCGCTCGCCGCGAAGCCGACGGGCAGCTGCCCCGCGGCCTGGACGGCGTCGGTGTGCAGCGGCACGCCGCGCTCGCCCGCGGCGGCGGCCAGGTCGGCGACGGGCTGGACGGTGCCGACCTCGTTGTTGGCCCACATCACGGTGGCGAGCGCCACGTCGTCGCCGGAGCCGAGCACCTCGCGCAGCGCTTCGGGGGTGACGCGGCCCAGACCGTCCACCGGGACGACGTCGACGCGGGCGTCCTCGTGGTCGGCGAGCCACTGGACCGAGTCCAGGACGGCGTGGTGCTCGACGGCGCCGACGAGCACGCGGGTGCGGGACGGGTCGGCGGCGCGGCGCGCCCAGTAGACGCCCTTGACGGCGAGGTTGTCGGCCTCGGTGCCTCCGGAGGTGAACACGACCTCGCTCGGCCGGGCGCCGAACGCCTCGGCGATGACCTCGCGGGACTCCTCGACGACGCGCCTGGCCCGCCGGCCCACGGCGTGCAGCGAGGAGGGGTTGCCGAGCTCGCGCAGCTCCGCCGTCATCGCCTCGATGGCCTCGGGCAGCATCGGGGTGGTCGCCGCATGGTCGAGGTAGGTCACCACGCGGACAACAGTATCCGCGCCCTTCGTGTTCCCTTCCGGGGCCCTGGGGAACGCTCGGAACACGCCCGCGACGGGCCGGAATAGCGGCGGGGCCCCCGCTGTTGGCCCGTATACCGTCCAGCCGGTACAGTAAGGACGTCATGAAACGGGAAGCCCTCTTGGACGCCGCCGAGTCCGTGCTCTTCGAGCAGGGGACGCAGGCGCTGACGCTCAGCGCGGTCGCCGACCGCGCCGGCGTCAGCAAGGGAGGGCTGCTCTACCACTTCCCCACCAAGGAGGCGCTCGTCCGGGCGATGGTGGCGCGGGTGATCGAGGAGTTCGACGCCCTGATCGCCGCCTACGACGACGGCACGCCCGGGTCCTACACCCGCGCGTACGTCGAGGCCACGTTCGAGATCCTCACCGGCGAGGCCCGCGCCTACCGGCGGTGGTCGGCCATCACGGCCGTCGCCGCCGATCCGGAGCAGGCCGAGCCGCTGAACGAGGCGATGCGCCGCTGGCACGGCCGCGATCCCGCGGACGATCCCGACCCCGGCACCGCCGCGGTCGTCAGGCTGGCGGCCGAGGGCCTCTGGGAGGTGGTCAGCCATGACCCCGCGCTGTACGACGGCGCGCAGCTCGACGCGCTGAAACAGCGGCTCCTGGGGCTGCTGGAGCGCTGACGCCGGGGCGCCGCGCGCCCCACCCGAACCTCCGGAACCTCCGGACCTGGACGCTCCCGACCCGCAGCGGTTTGGAGCGTTCCATGACGCATGTCACACGCCGCGGCACGTCCCCCGACGCCCGCCGCACCACCGGGGTGCGCCCCGCCCAGCCGAGAAAGAGGTGAACAATGCTGTTCCGTGCCCGTTCGGGGACGTTCCTGACCTTCGCACTGGCCGGTCTGCTGACCGGAGTGTGGGTGGCGCGCATGCCCGCGCTGGCCGGCAAGTTCGGGACGAACGAGGGTGAGATCGGCATCGTCGTCCTCGTCTGGGGAGTCGGCGCGATCGCGGCCATGCAGGCGCTGCGCGGCGTGATGGCGCGGGCCGGCAGCCGCACCGTCCTGCGGGTCGCCCTGCCGCTGACCGCGGTGTCCTACGCGGCCGTCGCGCTCGCCCCCACCTACGGCGTGCTCCTCGGCGCGGTCGCGCTGTTCGGCATGACGTTCGGGATCACCGACATCGCGATGAACGCGCAGGGCAGCGTCGTCGAGCAGGCGTACCGCCGGTCCGTCATGAGCGGCATGCACGCCGGCTGGTGCGTCGGCGCGATGAGCGGCGGCCTGTTCGGCGTCGCGACGGCCGCGGCCGGCTTCGGGTTCACCGAGACCGTGCTGACCGCCGCGCTGCTGTCGCTGCCCGCCGCCCTCGCGCTCGGCCGCACCTACCTGCCCGACCCCGCCGCGCCGGCCGCGTCCGGGACGGGGCGCAAGGCGCGCCGGCTGCCGCCCGCCGTCTACCTGATCGGCGTCCTCGCGTTCATCGCGTTCATGACCGAGGGGTCGATCGCCGACTGGAGCGGGCTGCTCCTGCACGAGGAGCTCGGCGCCACCGAGGCCGTCGCCGCGGCCGGCTATCCGGTGTTCGAGCTGGCGATGCTGCTCGGGCGGCTCGTCGGCGACCGCGTCCGGATGCGGGTCGGCACCCGCCGGCTGCTGGTCGGCGCGGGCCTCGGCACCGCGGCGGGCATGACCGTCGTCGTGCTGGCGCCCGTCCCGGCGGTGGCGATCGCCGGGTTCTTCGTGACCGGCCTCGTGGTCTGCACGGTCGTCCCGACGACGATCTCGCTGGCGGGCTCGGCCGCGCCGGACCGTCCCGCCGCGGCCGTGGCCCAGGTCGGCGCGATGGGCTACGGCGGCCTGCTGCTCGGCCCCGTCGTGGTCGGCTTCCTGTCGGAGGCGACGTCCCTGCGGGTCGGCGTCGGCGTGGTCGTCGTCCTGGCGCTGCTGATCGCGGCGGGCGCCCGGTACGCGCCGCTGCGCGCGACCGCGGACGTGACCGTCCCCGCCCCGGCCCCCGAGCCGGCCGCGGAGGCCCCGGTGCCGGGCGACGCTCGACCGGAACCCGTCGCCGCCTGAGGCCGCCATCCGATATAACCCCTTCCAGAACGGGCGGACAGGGGGCGGTATGGGCGACTGGCGGGTTCCGGGCTACACCGAGCTGCGGGTGCTCGGCGAGGGCGCACAGGGTCGCGTCGTGCTCGCGCGGCACGACGCGACGGGCCGCCCGGCCGCGATCAAGTACCTGTCGGCGTCCCTCACCCGGGACGCGGAGTTCCGCGACCGTTTCCGCGGCGAGGCCGAGCTGCTCGGCCGGCTGCGCAACCCGTTCGTCGCCCAGCTCTTCGGCCTCGTCGAGACGCCGGACGGCGCGGCGATCGTCATGGAGGCGGTGGACGGGGCGCCGCTGAAGTCGGTGCTCGCCGAGCGGGGGCCGCTGGCGCCGGAGGCCGCGCTGGCGCTCCTCAAGGGCTCGCTGCTCGGCCTCGCCGCCGCCCACGGCCTCGGGATCGTCCACCGCGACTACAAGCCCGCCAACGTGATCGTGCGCGGCGACGGGCTGAGCAAGCTGATCGACTTCGGAATCGCGGTGGACGCGGGCGCGTCCGGCCGCTCCGGGACGCCCGTCTACATGGCGCCGGAGCAGTGGCGGAACGAGCCCGCCTCCCCCGCCACCGACGTGTACGCGGCGGCGTGCGTGTTCTTCGAGTGCGTCACGGGGCGCCGCCCCTACACCGCCGAGGACCAGGCCGGGCTGATGGGCCGCCACCTCACGGCCCCGATCCCGGTGGCGGACGTCCCCGGACCGCTCCGCCCGCTGATCGAGCGGGGGCTGGCGAAGGACCCGTGGGAGCGGCCGATGGGCGCCGCCGCGTTCGTCTCCGAGCTGGAGTCGGTCGCGGCGGGCGCGTACGGGCCCGACTGGGAAGGGCGCGGCGTCCGCACGCTCGCGGGGACCGCCGCCGCGCTGTCGATGCTGTTCCCGCTGACCGCGCTCGGCCTCGGCTCCGGCGGCGCCTCGGCGGGGGCCGCCGGAGCGGCGGGCGCGGCCGGGTCGGCCGGAGCCGCGGGCTCCGCGGGGGCCGCCGGGGCGGCCGGGTCGGGCGCGGCCGGAACGGGCGGCGCCGGCGCGGCGGGCGCGGCGGGCAAGGGCGTCATCGGCACGCTCGGCGCGAAGGGCGCCGTCGCCGTCGCGGGAGGCGCCGCCGCGGTCGCCGTGGGCGGCGGGGCGGCGGTGTACGTGGCGGTGGCCGACCAGGCTCCCAAGGCGAAGCCATTCGTGGCGCAGCTGGCCGCTCTCAGCGAGCCGCGGCAGGACCTCGGCGGCGGCAAAACGTTCCAGGCGCAGGGCCAGGTCGTGCGGGTGACGGGCGGGGACGCCGCGCTCAACCGGAAGATCAACCAGGCGCTCCGGGCACCGCTCGAACAGCGCTGGGCCAAGACGCGCAACGGGTTGCAGTCCGGCGGCCGCGGTCCCTACACCGACGTCGTGACGCCGAAGATCCTGCTGCGCAGCGACCGGCTGCTGTCGGTCTGGTACACCGTCGAGCTGCGCGGCGAGCGCGGGACGGGCTGGGACCAGTCCCAGGCGGCGACCGTCGACCTCAGGACGGGCGCGTCCTACAAACCGCTCGACCTGTTCCGCGTCCCGACCGAGCAGGGCCTCAAGCCGCTGGACGGCAGGGTCAAGGCGCACCAGCCCGGGGGGGTCTACTGCTACAGCGACCAGCCGCGCGACGGCGGCTTCCAGCCACGGGGCACCGACAACCCGTCCGCGTTCGTCAAGTCCGGCGAGGTCACCATGGCGCTCACCCCGACGGGCCTGCGCGTGGCCTTCTACGGCTCGACCCTGGGATACGAGTCGGCGTGCGGCCTGCGCGACTCCGTCCTGCCCTACGCCGAGGTCGACGACATGCTCAAGCCCTCGCTGCTGAAAGCCGTCCCGTACCCGTCGCCGAAGCGCTCCTGAACGCGGACGGCCCGGCGACGCGAGCGTCGCCGGGCCGTCCGCGCGGGATCACTTGCGCTTGCTGATCTCCTCGGTGAGCTGCGGCGCGACCTGGAACAGGTCGCCCACCACGCCGTAGTCGACGAGCTCGAAGATCGGCGCCTCGGGGTCCTTGTTGATGGCGACGATGGTCTTCGAGGTCTGCATGCCGGCCCGGTGCTGGATGGCGCCGGAGATGCCGACCGCGACGTAGAGCTGCGGCGACACCGTCTTGCCGGTCTGGCCGACCTGGAACGAGTGCGGGTACCAGCCGGCGTCGGTCGCGGCGCGGGAGGCGCCGACGGCCGCGCCGAGCGAGTCGGCCAGCCCCTCGATGATCTTGAAGTTCTCGGCGCCGCCGACGCCGCGGCCGCCGGAGACCACGATCGCGGCCTCGGTCAGGTCCGGGCGCTCGCCCTTCTCCTGGACGACCTTCTCCACGATCCGGGCGCCCTTGTCGGCGTCCGAGAGCGCGACCGACACCTGCTCCTCGGCCGGGGTGGCCGGGGCCGCCTCGGGGGCGACGGAGTTCGGCCGCACGGCGATGATCGGCGTGCCCGTCTTCACCTTGGCGTGCGCGATGATCCCGCCGCCGAAGATGGAGTGCTCGGCGACGAAGCCGTCGGCGACGTCCACGACGTCGGTGAGCACGCCGGAGCCGGTCTTGACGGCCAGGCGGCCCGCGATCTCCTTGCCCTCGCCGGTCGCGGCCACCAGCACCGCGGCCGGGGACTTCTCGCTCACGAGCTGGGCCAGCAGCGCGGCCTTCGGGGCGACGACGTAGGAGGTGAGCTCCTCGTCGGCGGCCACGTAGACCTTGCCGGCGCCGTACTCGGCGAGCCTGTCCTTGGCGTTCTCGTAGCCCGGGCCGACCCATACGGCGGCGGCCTCGCCGAGCCGGTTCGCCAGCGTCAGCAGTTCGAGCGTGACCTTCTTGACCTCACCGTCGACGTGGTCGACGAGGACGAGAATCTCGGCCATGGTTGCAATCCCCTTCCTCGGTCAGACGAACTTCTTCGACGCGAGGAACTCGGCGATCTTCGCACCGCCGTCGCCCTCGTCGGTGACGATCTCGCCCTTCGCGCGCGGCGGCGCCTCGGCGAAGTCGACCACCTCGGTCGCGGCGTTCGCCAGGCCGACCTGGGACGCGTCGATGCCGGCGTCGCCGAGGCCGAGCGTCTCGACCGGCTTCTTCTTGGCCGCCATGATCCCCTTGAACGAGGGGTAGCGCGGCTCGTTGATCTTCTCCACGACGGACACCACCGCGGGCAGGGTGGCCTCGACCCGGTCGAAGCCGTAGTCGGTCTGCCGCTGCACCTTGATGGACGTGCCGTCGATCTCGACCTTGTTGGCGAGCGACAGCTGCGGGACCCCGAGCCGCTCGGCGAGCATCGCGGCGAGCACGCCGGTGCGCGCGTCGGTGGACTCCGCGCCGAGGATCACCAGGTCGAAGCCGGTGCGGCCGAGCGCCTGCTGCAGCGCGTAGGAGGTCTGCAGCGCGTCCGATCCGGCCAGCCCGTCGTCGACGAGGTGGACGGCCTTGTCGGCGCCCATCGCCAGCGACTTGCGGATGGAGTCGGTGGCCTTGTCGGGGCCCATGGTGAGGACGGTCACCTCGCCGCCCTGGGCCTCCTTGATGCTCAGCGCCTCTTCGATCGCGTACTCGTCGAGTTCGTTGATCACGCCGTCCGCCGCGGCGCGGTCGAGCGTGCTGTCATCGGACTTCAGCTTGCGCGGGCTCTCCGTATCGGGAACCTGCTTCACCAGGACGACGATGTTCATGGCCGGTGGCCGACCTCCCTGCACTCAGTTGGCCGCTGAGGTAAGCGGCAGAGGGGCGCCGCCCATGACGGGTCGACGCGGACATGCGCTTTCGAAGTCACAGCCTGCCAAACACCCGAACGCGCTTCGGAGCCGGGTCCCCGGTTGGGCCGTGCACGATAATGTTACTCGTCGGTAGCCTACTGGCAAATCCCAGTTCGTGAGACCTTACCCACGTGTGCGGCGGGTTTGGGGGTCATGCGCCGTCCCGAATCGGACGTGTCGGGCATCACGCCTCACACCCTGTTGACGGCGTGCTGGAGGCGGTCCATGGAGCTCTCCAGCGTCCGCTGCAGGCCGTAGGTCGGGGAGAAGCTCGGCGTCATCGTCATGGCGCCGACGCCGACGAGCAGGCACAGCACGCCGAGCCCCACGACCGCGGCGGCGACGGCCCGCGGCCGCAGCGCCACCGGCAGGAACATCCGCTCCAGCTGGCGCCGCGGGGCGCTGACGCCCGGCGCCGTCCACAGCACCGCGGCCCCGGCTCCGGCGCCGAAAGCACAGGCGGTGAGGGAGTCGAGCTTCCCGCCGACCGCCGACGCCGCGGCGAGCCCGAGCGGGACGGCGACCGTGAAGGCCGCCGCGTAGGGGACGGTCAGCAGCGTCCGCCCGAGCGCCCACGCCCAGCCGCGCGCCGTCGTGCCCGCGACGCGCAGCAGCGTCACCGCGACCAGCGTCAGGGCGAGCCCCGCGATCGGCAGCATGATCACGACACCGACGCCCGCCACGACCACCAGGGCCGCGAGCAGCCGAGCCCAGCCCTGCGCCACCGCCATCTCGTGCGCCGCCGTCTCCCGCGCCCCGTCGGAGGCGATGCGCTCCCCGGCGGGCCCGCTCGGCCGCTCGGCCGCGAACGTCCCAGGGGCGGAAGGGGCCGCGGTGGGAGGCCCGCCGGCGGGACGGGCGGAGGGGGCGGCAGGGAGCTTCAGCCGGGACGCCGCCTCCGCCAGTTCGGCCGCGGCCGGACGGGTGGCGGGGTCGGGATGCGAGGCGGCCGCCACCAGGGGGCGCAGGTCGGCGGGCAGCGCGTCGGCGGGCGCGTCCGGACGGCCGGTGGCGGCGAACGCCACCGTGGCGGCCCATGCGCGGACGTCGTCGGCGGCGTCGGCGCCCGCGGTCAGCGCGAAGTCGACGACGACCGGAGCGTCGTCCACGACCAGGACGGTTCCCGGCCCCAGCTCGCCATGGGCGAGGCCGGTCAGGTGGATGGCGGCCAGGGCCTTGGCCAGCCCGAAGGCCATGCGGCGCAGCGCGTCCCCCGACATCGGCCCCTGGCCGGCGACCGTCTCCGCGAGCGGCCGTCCGGGCACGAACCGGAAAACCACGTACGAGCGGGGGCCGGCGGCCTCGCCGTCCAGGACGTCGGCCACGTAGGGGCTGAGCACTTCGCGCATCCGCGCCACGTCGGGGGCGGCTCCCGGCGGGAGGAGCCTGATCGCCACATCGCGGCCGTCGGGGCCCGCGGCGCGGTGGACGCCACCGGTTCCGCCGCCCAGCCTGGACAGCAGCCGGTACGGACCGATGTGCGCCTGATGGCTCGTCTCGCCGCTCATATGGGTCGCCACCATACCGACCTGAGAGGGGCCGCGCCCGGTCAGCGGGAGGGCCCGCGCGTCACGTGCCGGGGATGCCCGCCACGAGGTCGTGGACGTCGGCCCGCAGGCTCTCCAGGTCCTGGCTCATCCCGTCCACCGGCGTGGTGTCGGGCGGCTGCCGCTGCGACAGGCCGACCAGCACCGCGGCGAAGATCCCGAGGATCAGCGCCCCGACGAGCGCCGCCTCGGCGCGCGGCAGCAGCGCGCCCCAGATGCGGGCGAGCTGGCGGCGGGGCGCGCCGCTGCCCGGCGCGAGGCACAGCAGCCCGATCACCGCCATCGCCGTGTAGGCGATCGCCTTGGACGCGGTCATGTTCGGATCGGCGAAGATCAGCACGGCGAGCAGGACCAGCCCGGCGAGGAAGCTGAGCGACGTCCACAGCACGGTCGACATCAGGGCGCCCGGCAGGTGCAGCGGCGTCCGGAACGCGGCCGCAACGGCGTCGCCCGAGCGCGGGCCCCGCCGCGTCTGCCGGCCCTCCATGCCCTTGGCCGCCTTGTCGGCCATCCGCAGGACGAGCACGCCGACGACGGTGACGCCGAGGGCGAGCAGCGGCGCGATGTTGGCGAACCCGAGCAGCGCCACAAGGACGATGAAGCTGAGCACCCGGTACCAGCCGTAGGGCTTGCGCCGCTCCTTGTCGGCACCGGCGGCGCGGTCGGGCCGTGCCTGGTCGGGCCGGGCCTGGTCGGGCCTGGCCTCCGCGGGGCCCCGCTGGAGGGCGCCCGGCGGGGGCTGGGTCGGCGGAGGCGCGTACTGCGGCGGATAGCCGCCCTGGTAGGGCCCCTGGTCGTAGGGCGCGGGCGGCCCGTAGCCGCGCTGCGCGTACTGCTCCCCCGCCTTGAACGGCGCGGGCCCGGGCGGCGGGACGGGCGGCGGCGCGGCGGGCGGCAGCTGCCCGACGAAGTCCTTCGGCTGCGCCGGGACGGGGGCGGGCGACGGGATCGCCGTCCCGCTGGGCGTCGACGACGAAGGCGACCGCGACGGCGGGTCCTGCGACGGCAGCGGCATGGAGAACTGCCGGGAGTGGTCGGCCGCCGGCTCCTCAGGCCGGGACGCGCTCGGCGACGGGTAGTGCCGGTCGACGCGCGTCTGGTCGGTGATCGTGGCCTCGAGGTGGATGCGGCGGGTGAGCTGCACCAGGCTGACGGCCGTCGGGCGCTCGGCCGGGTGCCGCGCCATCGCCGACCGCAGCACGGGCAGCATCGCCTCGGGCACGCCGTCCAGGTCGGGCGTGCCCTGCATGATCTTGTAGAAGATCGACTCGAAGGTGCCGGAGCCGAACGGCGGCCGGCCGGTCGCGGCGTAGGCCAGCGTCCCGGCCCAGGCGTGCACGTCCGACGGCGGGCCCGCGTCCTCGCCCTCGATGATCTCCGGGGCGAGGTAGCCGGGGGTGCCGATGACCATGCCGGTCGCGGTCAGCCGGGTCGCGTCGGCGGCCTGCGCGATGCCGAAGTCGATCACGACGGGCTCGCCGTCCACGAGCATCACGTTGCCGGGCTTCAGGTCGCGGTGCACGATCCCGGCGCCGTGGATCGCCGACAGCGCCGACGCCAGCCCGACGCCCAGCCGCTGGAGCCCCGGCCCGTAGATCGGGCCGGCCTCCTCGACGATCTCCTCCAGCGTCCGGCCGGGCACGTACTGGGTCACGATGTAGGGCTGGTCGGCGGTCACGTCGGCGTCGAGGATCTCGGCGACGTGGGGGCTGTGCACCCTGCGCATCGAGTCGACCTCGCGGGCCAGCCGGCGACGCGCCGTGGCGTCCCCCGCGACCGCGGGCCGCAGCACCTTGATGGCCACGTTGCGCCCCTCGGGGTCGGCGCCGAGGTAGACGACGCCCATGCCCCCTTCCCCCAGGGTCTGCAGGACGCTGTAGTGGCCGATTCGGTCCCCGGACGTGACGGCTCCCTTCATCGTTTCCGAAACCCTACCCTTGCCGATCCCGCGGAGGAGATCCAGCCATCAGGCCGCCACCACCCCGTCGCCCTTGGCCGCGTCGGCCAGCGCGCCGGCGAACCAGCGCGCGGCGGGGCGCTCCGCGGGGTCGCGGCGGAACGCCGCCCGCAGCAGCCCTGCCAGCGGCTCGGGCACCCCGTCGAGGTCGGCCTGGCCGCGCAGGATCCGGAAGCACACCCCGTGCAGCGAGCCGCGCCCGAACGGCGGGCGCCCCGTCGCCGCGTACGCCGCGGTCGACGCCCACGAGAACACGTCCGACGCGGTCGTGGCGCGCTCCCCCTCGATCAGCTCGGGCGCCAGGTAGGCGGGCGTGCCCACGACCATGCCGCGCCTCGTGATCTGCTCCGCGCCGGACTCGTGCGCGATGCCGAAGTCGATCAGCGTCGGCCGGTCGCCGAGGACGATCACGTTGCCGGGCGAGACGTCGCGGTGCAGCACGCCCGCGTCGTGGACGTCCCCGAGCGCCAGCGCCAGCCGCCGCGCGAACCGGACGAGCCGGTCGCCGCGCAGCGGCCCGTACGCCTCGACGAGGTCGTTCAGCGGGCACCCCGGCACGTACTGCATGACCACGTGCGGCCGCTGGGCCGACACCGCGCCGTCCAGCAGCCGGGCGACGTAGGCGCTGCGCACCCGCGCCTGCGCCGACATCTCCCGCGCCAGCCGGCTGATCGCCTCCGGCTCCCCCGTGAGCTCCGGAACGAGCTCCTTGACCGCGACCTCCCGGCCGCCGGCGTCCATGGCCAGGTAGACCACCGCCGTGCTCCCCCGGCCGATCTCGCCGAGCAACCGGTACCCGCCCAGTCGCCTGTGCGTCCCCATGCCCCCTTGGACGCCCGAAAACGCCCCTCTGGTTCCCGCCACGGTTCAGATCACCCTGGACCGGACCTCAGCCGGCCGCGCGGGCAGGCGCGTGGAGCGAGCGCAGCGAGCGCAACGCGCATGCCCGCCGACGCAGGCGACCGCAGCGACGCCGCACAGACCGCAACGGGCACGGCGACCGCAACGGCGGCGTGAGGATCGCCTGCGTCGCAACGGGGGTTCCAGGGGGTCGCCCCCCTGGGAAGACACAGCGCGGGCAGGCGCGTGGAGCGAGCGCAGCGAGCGCAACGCGCATGCCCGCCGAGCCGGGCGACCGCAGCGCCACGCCGCAAACCCGCACGGGCACAACACACCCGCACCGTGGCGTGAGGATCGCCCGGCTCGCAACGGGGGTTCCAGGGGGTCGCCCCCCTGGGCTAGCGCCGCGCTGCCTGGCGGGCGCGGCGTTCTTCGCGGCGGGTCTCGAACTTGGTGGCGGCGGCGTCGAGCTGCTCCAGGAACTCGTTGAGCTCCTCGCGGGCCTTCTCGCCGTCGCCGGTCAGGTCGGTGCGGTCGAAGACGCCCCACTTGCGCAGGACCGGGATGAGCACGTCGTCGTGGTGGAGCCGCAGGTCGTAGATGCCGGCGTTGGCGATGACGACCGACTTGCGCAGGAAGCCGTCGATGCTGTGGCCGGGCATCTGGAACGACGTCACGACGTCGGTGATCGCCCGCATCGTCTCGTTCGGGGCGGCCTCGAGCGCGGCGCCCATCAGGTTCCGGTAGAAGATCATGTGGAGGTTCTCGTCGGCGGCGATGCGGGTCATCATCTGCTCGCAGACGGGCTCGCCGGACGCCTTGCCGGTGTTGCGGTGCGACACGCGGGTCGCGAGCTCCTGGAATGACACGTATGCCGTCCCGTGCAGGAAGGAGTCGCCGTGGTCGGCCTCGTAGCCGGCCTCCATGTGGTGCATGCGGGCGCGCTCCAGCGCGATCGGGTCGACCGCGCGGGTCACGGTGAGGTAGTCGCGCAGGGCGATGCCGTGCCGGTTCTCCTCGGCGGTCCAGCGGTTCACCCACGTGCCCCAGGCGCCGTCGCGGCCGAACACGGTGGCGATGGCGCGGTGGTAGCCGGGGAGGTTGTCCTCGGTGAGGAGGTTGACGATGAGCGACTCGCGGGCCTCGAGGCTCAGCTTCGACTGCTCGAGGGACCACGGCTCGCCGTCCAGCGGCCCGTCGAAGTCGCGTCCCTCGCTCCACGGGACGTACTGGTGCGGGAACCATTCCTTGGCCATCGACAGGTGCCGGTTCAGCTCCTTCTCGACCACGGGCTCAAGGTCGAGCATGAGGCTGGTCTGGAACTTCTCTTCGGGGGTCACGGACATGCGGTTCCTTCGCTTGACGAGAGGTCGTCCTGCAGCCGCCCAGCAGGCCGTTCACAACCTACTCAAGCGTAGGTTCGATCGTCGCGAGTCAGCGCGACCCCCGTCAAGTCACCACCGCGACAAGCGGGGCGCGGGAACTTTTGTAGACCTGCGTGAAACGGTGTGACGTCTCGTCACCGCGTGTCGGCGGCCTGTTGCCACATGCGGTTCACGGCGGCCCTGAGCAGCGGCCTCGGGACGAGCCGCAGCGCCGGGAGCGCCGCCTTGTACTGCATGCCGGGGACGCACAGCGCGCGGCCGGTCGACACCGCCTCCAGGCCCGCCCGCGCCACGTCCTCGCGCCGCAGCCACAGCGCGTTGGCCGGGGCTTCGTCGTCGGTGCGGGTGAATCCGGGGCACAGCGCCGTCACGTGGACGCCCTTCCCCGAGACCTCGGAGTGCAGGCTCTCGGAGAAGGACGCCACGTACGCCTTCGTCGCCCCGTAGGTCGCGCTGCCGGGCGAGGGCGCGAACCCCGCCATCGAGGCGACGTTCAGCACACCGCCCCGGCCGCGCGCGATCATCCCCGGAAGGGCCGCGTGGGTGAGCCGCACCAGCGCGGCCACGTTGAGCTCGATCTGCGCCAGGTGGTCGTCCAGCGGCAGTTCCGCGAACGCTCCAAATGCGCCGTACCCGGCGTTGTTGACCAGCAGTTCGACCGGCTCGGCCCGCAGCCGCCCCTCGACCTCGGCGCGCTGCGCGGGGTCGGTGAGGTCGGCGGCGAGCACCTCCACCGCCACGCGGTACCGCTCGACGAGGTCGCGGGCGAGGCCGTCCAGCAGGTCGCTCCGGCGCGCCACGATCACGAGGTCGGTGCCGCGGCGGGCCAGGAGGCGGGCGAAGCTCTCGCCGATGCCGCTGGACGCCCCCGTCACCAGCGCGGTCCGGTACGCGTGTCGCATGGCGGGAGATGCTATCGGGCGATCTTCGCGCAGCCCCGCAGCACGCCCAAAAAACGCAAATAACGTTTTAGCCCGTCAGCCCGCAAGTTCCGTCGCGCGCGGGTCTTCGGACGTGCGCGCCGGGTCGCCCCCAGCGTACTCGGGCGGCGGCAGCATCGCGGCCGGGTCCTCGCCCGCCGTCCACAACCCCACCATGAACGCGGTTGCCGCCTCCAGGAGCCCGGCCCTTTCCAGGCTTCCGCCGTCCATGGGCACACAGCCCAGGTCGGTCACCAGGCCGCGGACGACGGCGAGGGCGTCCTCGTCGTCGCCGCAGAGGGGGACGCCGAGGGGACGGCCCGCGAACACCGGGGGCGTCATCCGCCACACGCTCTCGTGGCAGGTGTTGAAGGCCTTGACGACCCGCGCGCCGGTCGCGTCGGCGATCCGCCGCGCCGCGGACGGGCCGCCCGCCGTCTTGAGCCGCTCGAACGGCGGCTCCATCGGGTTGGTGCAGTCGATCAGCACCCGCCCCTCCAGCGGCCCCGCCTCGCGCAGGACGTCCTGCACGCCCTCGTGCCAGACGGCGAGGAGCACCGCCTCGCCGAACTCCGCCGCCTCCCGGAGCGTGCCGCCGGCCGCGCCGTGCCCGATCCGGTCGGCCAGCGCCACCGCCTTCGCGGGCGTGCGCGCCCCGATCCGAACCTGGTGCCCCTTGCGCGCCCACTGCGTCGCGAGGGCGTCCGCCATGGCGCCCGCGCCGAGGATTCCGATCCGCATGCCGTCCTCCGTTCGATTACCGTCGGACGGGACGTTAGGTGGTCCGTTTCGCACCATCCGGTGCGTATCGGAAGGGGCAGGATGGCGGGCGATCCCATGGACGAATACGAGCCCTTGAACGTGAGCGAGTTCGCCGCCGACTGCCGTACGCGGCTCGCCCTCGACCTGCTGTCCGGCACCTGGGCGGGCGTCGTGCTGTGGACGCTGCAGCACGGCCCCTTGCGTCCGGGCGAGATGCAGGCACGGATCGGAGGCATCAGCCACAAGGTGCTGACCGGGACGCTGCGCCGCCTCGAACGCGACGGGCTGGTGACCCGGCGCCGCTACGCCGAGGCGCCTCCGCGCGTCGAGTACGAGCTGACCGGGCCGGGGCGCGGCATGCTGGAGCCCCTCGCCGCGCTCGGCCGCTGGACCGAGCGCTACGCCGACGAGGTGGTCGACACGCGGGACCGCGCGCTCAGCGAACGGTGAACGCAGGGGCCCGGTGAACTCAGCGACCGGTGAACCGGGCCTTGCCGGGGCCCTCCTCCATGAAGCTCTTCATCCCGTTCGCCTGGTCCTCCGTGGCGAACAGCGCCGCGAACTGCGTCCGCTCGATCTCCAGCCCGGTGTCGAGGTCGGCCTCGAGGCCGCGGTCGACGGCCTGCTTGGCGGCGCGCAGCGCGATCGCGGGGCCGCCGACGAACGTCGCCGCCCACTCCTTGGCGGCGGTGTAGACGGCGTCGTCCGGGACGACCCGGTCCACCAGGCCCATCGCGAGGGCCTCGTCCGCCGCGACGTGCCGTCCCGAGAAGATCAGGTCCTTGGCCTTCGACGGCCCGATCAGCCGGGACAGCCGCTGCGTGCCGCCCGCGCCCGGGATGATGCCGAGCTGGATCTCCGGCTGCCCCACCTTCGCGCTCTCGCCCGCGACCCGGAAGTCGGCGGTCAGCGCCGTCTCCAGCCCGCCGCCGAGCGCGTACCCGGTGATCGCGGCGATCACCGGCTTCGGGATCGCGGCGAGCGCCTTGGCGAAGTCCTGCAGCAGCCGCGAGTGCCCCGCCGACATCTCGGCGTACGACATCGGAGCCATCTCCTTGATGTCCGCGCCCGCCGCGAACACCCGCTCGCCCCCGTACAGCACGACGGCGCCGACCGCCTCGTCCTGGGTGACCTCCCGGGCCGCGTCGATCAGCTCCCGCTGCATCTGGGCGTTCAGGGCGTTCATCTTCGGACGGTCCAGCCTGATCGTCGCGATCCCGTCCTCGACCTCGACCCGTACGAACTCGCCCACGGCGACCCTCCTAATGAAACCCGATGGCGGACGCCCCGAGCCTAGTAGTGAGGGAGCGGGAAGCGCGGTGACGTCCGAGGCTGCTGGTAGCTTCGGGGACCATGCTCGTCGCCCACGCCACCTGGCATGGCGGTGCGCTCTGCCTGTGGGCCGAACGCACCGGCCCGTACGAGCCCTCCCCGGACGTCCACCCCTTCGCGACCTGCGACTTCACCGGCACGTCCTACGAGCCGCTCCTGCGCACCGCGTTCCCCGTCGAGCTGGCGATGGCACTGCCCACCGCGGGCGACCATCCGCTGCCGTCGGCCGAGCTGGGCCCCGAACCGGTGAGCGGCGAGCCCGAGCTGCGCCCGTGGCGGGTCCCCGCCCTGGTCCTCGCGCCGTTCCCCGCGATGGCGCTGCTGCAGGCGGCCGAGCACGGCGCCGACGTGATCGCGGGCACCGACCTGCGCTTCCTGTGCATGGTCGCCGACGAGGCGGTGCACCTCGCCGGGCGCGGCCACGTCCTGCCCGCCCTGCTGCGCGAGGACGGCGACCTCGTGGCCCGCTGGCGCCCGGTCCTCGACGACCCGGCGCGGTTCCGCGCGCTGGCCCGCGCCATGCCCGCCGCCTGCCGCGCCGCGGACGGCGGGCGCCCCGCCGCCGAGGTCCTGCGCGAGGCGCTGTCCGCCCTGGTCGACACGGCGGTGCGGGGCGTGGTGCCGCATCCGCTGCTGGTGTCGCGGCGCAAGGAGCCCGACCGGCTGCCGCTCGCCGAGCGCTGGGTGATGGCGCTCACCGGCCCGTCCGCCGAGGTCGCCCGCGAACCCCGCGACGACCCCGACGACCTGATCGCCGAGCTGGAGGCGTGGGCCGCCGCAGCGCGCCGCCCGTCCGGCCCGCTGCGGGCCTGCTTCCGCCTCGCCGAACCGGGCGCCGAGGAGTTCGAGGAGGACGCCGAACCCCGCGAGGGCGACACGTGGCGGGTGGAGTTCGCCCTCCAGGGCACCGACGACCCGAGCCTCTACGTCCCCGCCGCGATGGTCTGGGAGGGGGAGGCCACCTCGATCCCGCAGGCGGAGGAGACGCTCCTCGCCGGCCTCGGCCGCGCTCTGCGCCTCTACCCGGAGCTGGCGCCCGCCCTCGACGGCCCCACCCCGGCCGAGCTCCTGCTCGACACGGCGGGCGCGTTCCGCTTCCTCCGCCAGGCGGCCCCAATGCTCGCCGCCGCGGGCTTCGGCGTCCTGCTCCCCCAGTGGGCGGGCAAGGCGAAGCTCGGCATGAAGCTCACCACCCGCAACGAGGACCCGGAGGCGTCCTCAGGGTCGGCAGCTCCCTCGGGCTTCGACCTGAAATCGATGGTCGACTTCCGCTGGGACCTCGCCATCGGCGACGAGAGCATCGACGAGGCCGAACTGGAGGAGCTGGCCCGGCTGAAGACGCCGCTCGTCCGGCTGCGCGGCCAGTGGGTGGAGCTTGACGAGCGGCAGCTGGAGGCGGCCCTCGACTTCCTGCGCCACCCGCGCCGCGGCCGCATGACCGCCGCCGAGGCGATCCGCGCGATCGTCCACGCCGGCGACGACGTCCTCCCCCTCACCGAGGTCGACGCGGCAGGCTCACTGGGCGACCTCCTCTCCGGCGAAGCCGACCGCCGCCTCACCCCCATGCGCACCCCCGACGACCTGGACGCCGAGCTGCGCCCCTACCAGGAGCGCGGGCTCGCCTGGCTGACGTTCATGAACGATCTCGGCCTCGGCGCCCTTCTCGCGGACGACATGGGGCTCGGGAAGACGATTTCGGTGCTCTCGCTGCTAATTCACGAACGAAATGACGGCGCAACCCCGCCGCCGACACTCGCGATCGTTCCCATGTCGCTGGTGGGGAACTGGCAGCGGGAGGCGGCTCGGTTCACGCCCAAGCTGCGGGTGTACGTCCACCATGGCACGGGGCGGCACCGGGGTGAGGACCTCGCCGCCGCGGTGGCGGGCGCCGACCTGGTGCTCACCACGTACGGGACGGCGGCGCGCGACGCGGAGATGCTCGCCGCGATCGCGTGGGAGCGGGTCATCTGCGACGAGGCGCAGGCGCTCAAGAACAGCGGGACGCGGCAGGCCAGGGCGGTGCGGAGCATCCCGGCGCGCAGCCGGATCGCGCTCACCGGCACGCCGGTGGAGAACCACCTGACCGAACTGTGGTCGATCATGGAGTTCGCTAACCCGGGGCTGCTGGGGCCGCGCGCCGAGTTCCGGCGGCGGTTCGCGATCCCGATCGAGCGGGAGGGCGACGAGCAGGCGGCGCTGGCGCTCAGGCGGGCGACGCAGCCGTTCGTCCTGCGGCGCCTCAAGACCGACAGGTCGATCATCACGGACCTGCCGGAGAAGCAGGAGATCAAGGTCTACTGCAACCTGACGACCGAGCAGGCGTCGCTCTACCGGGCCACCGTCGACGACATGCTCCAGCAGATCGCCGAGGCGGAGGAGGCCAAGCGGCGCGGGCTGGTGCTCGCGACGATGGCCAAGCTCAAGCAGGTCTGCAACCATCCGGCGCAGCTGCTCAAGGACGGCTCGCGCCTGCCCGGCAGGTCGGGCAAGCTCGAACGGCTGGAGGAGATCTGCGCCGAGGTGCTGGAGCAGGGCGAGAAGGCCCTCGTGTTCACCCAGTACGCCGAGTTCGGGTCGATGCTCCAGCCCTACCTGGCGGCGCGGCTCGAACGCCCGGTGCTGTGGCTGCACGGCGGGACGTCCAAGCAGGCGCGCGACGACCTCGTCCAGCGCTTCCAGGAGGACGCCGAGCCCGCCGTCTTCCTGCTGTCCCTCAAGGCCGCCGGGACGGGCCTGACGCTGACCGCCGCCAACCACGTCGTGCACGTCGACCGATGGTGGAACCCGGCCGTCGAGGACCAGGCCACCGACCGGGCGTTCCGCATCGGGCAGACCCGCAACGTCCAGGTCCGCAAGTTCATCTGCGTCGGGACGATGGAGGAGCGCGTCGACGAGATGATCGAACGAAAGAAGGCCCTGGCCGAGTCGATCGTCGGCACCGGCGAGGACTGGCTGACCGAGCTGTCGGTCGCCGAGCTGCGCGACGTCCTGCGGCTGTCGCCGGAGGCGGTGAGCGACTGATGGACGAGCGGCCGGACGACGGGGGGATCAGGGCGCGCACCAGGCGGGGGTCGATCGGGGCGCGGTGGTGGTCGCGTCGCTTCATCGACCTGGTGGAGTCGTTCGCCGACGCCGGCCGGCTCCAGCGGGGCCGCACGTACGCCCGCAAGGGCAACGTGTTCGACCTGCGGGTGGAGGCGTACGAGGTGACCGCGAAGGTGCGGGGCTCGGCGCCGGAGCCGTACGAGGTGGCGCTCGGCATCGAGGCGATCGACGAGGACGGCTGGCGGGCGGTGGAGGCCGAGCTGGCGTCGCGCGCGCTCTTCCGGGCCCGGCTGCTGGCCGGGGAGATGCCGCCCGAGATCGAGTGGGTGTTCGCCGAGCTGGGGCTGGCGCTGTTCCCGGGCGCGGCGTCCGACCTGCACCTGATGTGCGACTGCCCCGACTGGGGCGACCCGTGCAAGCACGCGGCCGCCGTCCTGTACCTGCTGGCCGAGGCGTTCGACGACGACCCGTTCCTCATCCTCCAGTGGAACGGCCGGCGGCGCGACCAGCTGCTCGGCGCGCTCCGCCGCGCCACCGCGACCGAGCCCGACCCGCTGGAGATGGAGGACGAGCCGCTCACCGCCGCCGGGTTCTGGACGCCGCCGTCCGGCCTGGCCCGGCTCCGCGAGCGCCCGCCCGCGCCGCCGGTCCCGCCGGGGTTCGTGCTCCAGGTCGCCACTCCCCCGCCGGTCCGCGTCCGCCGCCGCGCGCTGCCGGACGTCCTGGCCCCCGCCTACGAGGCGCTCGCCGCGCAGGACGACGACTGATCCGAGGGCTCCGCCGGGCCACGGATGATCTTACGGAGTGCGAACGCCGGCGCGGCTCGGCCGCCTACCGGCGGGTTCGCTCCGTAGCCTCCTGCCATGCGGGCGCTCCGGGGAGGGCCGGGACCCGCACCTCATGGGGGGGAGTTACGAGGGATGAGCGGAATCGTCGTGGAGGCGCGGGGGCTGCGCGTCCGCTGCGGCGCCCGGACGGTCGGGGACTTCTCGTTCGCGGTGCCGGAGGGCGAGGTCTACGCGCTGCTCGGCCACCAGGGCTCGGGCAAGACCCCGCTGCTGGAGGCGCTCGCGGGACTCCGCCGCCCCTGCCGCGGCACGGTGCGGATCCTCGGCGCCGACCCGTACGCGGCGCGGGAGGGCCTGCGGATCGGCACGGTGTGGCGGGACGAGGGGCTGTTCCCCGGCCTCACCGTCTCGGAGATCGTCGAAGGCCGGCACCGCTGGACGCTGGACCCGCTGACGGCGGAGGAGGCGCTCGCGCTGACCGGCCTGGAGAGGGCCGCGGGGGTGCGGTTCGAGCGGCTGACGCCCGGGCAGCGGCGGCGGCTCGACCTGTCGCTGGCGCTGCTGGACCGCTCGGACGTGCTGTTCCTGGACGAGCCCACGTCCGGCCTCGACAGTGGAACGATCCACCAGATCTGGGCGACGCTGCGCCGGATCGCCGCCGCCGGCACGACCGTCCTCCTCACCACGCGCGACGCCGCCGAGGCCCGCCGAGCCGACCGCATCGGCGTCGTCGACCGGGCCCGAAACGTGCAACCGACGGCCGACGCGGGCCCCACCGGCATGATCCCGACCCGCAGACCGCCCACCGCCACCCGCTTCTGGCCCCCGATGACCACTGCCCACCCCCCGACCTCCAAGGCCGTGTAGCCCTCAGAGGGGGAGGCGGGCGCGGACGGTGAAGCCGCCGTTGGGGGCGGGGCCGGCGTCCAGGGTGCCGCCGAGGGTCTCGGCGCGGTCCCGCATGCCGCGGATGCCGCTGCCGTCGGCCGACGGCGGGCTCGATCCGGGCGTTCCGTCGTCCTCGACGCTGAGGACGACGTGGTCGGCGCCGTAGCGGATGCGGACGGCGGCCGAGGTCGCGCCGGAGTGCCGGGTCACGTTCGTGAGCGCCTCCTGGACGATCCGGAACGCGGCGAGATCGGCCTCGGCGGGCAGCGGGCGCGGCTCCCCCTCGACCTCGGTGCGGATCTTGACGCCGGCGGCGGTGATGCCGCGGGTCAGCTCGTCCAGCCGGGCGAGGCCGGGGGCGGGCGTGACCGGGGCGGCCTCGTCGACCTGCCGCAGCACGCCGAGGGTGGCGCGCATCTCCCGCAGCACGTCCTTGCTGGCCTGCTTGATCGCGGTGAGCGCGTCCTCGGCGCGCTCCGGCTCGCGGCGCAGGCCGTGCAGCGCGGCGGTGGCCTGCACGTTGATGAGCGAGATGTTGTGGCCGAGGACGTCGTGCAGCTCGCGGGCGATGCGCAGCCGCTCCTCGATGGCGCGGCGGCGGGCCTCGGCCTCGCGGCCGCGCTCGGCGACCCGGGCGCGCTCCTCCGCCTCGCGCAGGTAGGCGCGCCGGTTGCGGACGACGCCGCCGATGGCGACGACCGCGACGAACCAGCCGATGAGCAGGAAGCCGGCCGCGTCGGCGAGGTGGTTGACGTCGTCGCGGGCGTCGGCGGTGACGGTCGCGCCGACCGAGATCCCCGCGAGCACGACGGCCGCGGTGAGGTACCCCTCGGACGCCGCCGTGTAGAGCGCGACGACGAACGTGAGCACCGCCGGGCCGTCCGGCTCGGTGACCGGGTAGTAGACGGCGCAGGCGACGAGCGTGACGGCGGCGACCGCGACCGGACGTCTCCGGCGGAAGTACAGCGCGCCGCACGCGACCGCCAGCAGCGCCCAGCTGTAGAGGGGCATCCGCGTGGGCGGGCCCATGTTGACCGACACGAGGGTCATCGCGGCCAGGACCGCGAAGAAGCCGCCGGCCAGCGCGGCGTCCGCGGTGCGCCCGGTCGGCAGCCAGGGCAGCGGCCGCGCGCGCCGGTTAGCAAGTCGCACATGTCCATCCTGCCAGGATCCGCCCGCTTGCATGTCTGCGATCATATGTAGTACTTCTACTATCAACGGATGCAGTCCTATGGCGAACTGTTCTAGGACCCGTACAGAGGGGGTCGTGATCCGCAAGACTGGCCCGGTGTCCGCCGAGAAGGAGACCGTCTACAACCGGATCCCGGTGCTGAGGGCGGAGCGCGGCGTCTCCCGCCGCGACCTCGCCGCCGCGCTGGGCGTCCACTACCAGACGGTCGGTTACCTGGAACGGGGCGAGTACAGCCCCAGCCTCCACCTCGCCCTGCGCATCGCCGAGTACTTCGAGGTGCCGGTCGAGGTCGTCTTCTCCCTGAAGCCGTTCCCGAGGATCGGAGACACGTGATGACGAACCGCACCGCCGGATGGGTGGAGCGGTCCCGCCGCAAGCGCGCGGACCGCCTCGCCTGCCTCGACGAGGATCTGGAGCGGCGGCTGCCCGCCCGTTACGCGCGTCGCCGCCCCCGCCGGATCCTGGCCGGGACGGGCGCGGTCATGCTGGGCCTGTTCTGGGTGGACGCCGCGGTGTCCTGGGTGCTGGCCCCGAGCGACACCGCGATGATCGTGAACTTCGTGATCCTGGGCGTCCTGGTGGTGGGCGGGGTGCCGCTGGCCGGCCAGTTGATCGCGGTGACCCGCGGGCTGACCGCCAAGCGGGAACGGGAGCTGGACGAGCGGCAGCTCGCGGCGCGGCTCCGCGTGTTCGCGACCTCCCACCGGGCCACCACGCTGGTGCTGGCCGCCGTGCTGGCGGTGACGATGATCGCCGACCGGGGCGGCCGCGAGTCGCAGATCCCCGGCGCCGCGCTCTTCCTGATCCTGTTCGCGCTGCTGGCGACGCACGCGCTGCTCCCCCTCGTCGTGGCGGCCTGGCAGACGCCGGATCCGCCGCCCGCCGACGACGAGGGGGAGGACGGCTAGCGCAGGTCGCCGTTCGTCATGCCCTGCGGCGCGGGCGGCAGCGCGACGAGGCCCATCTCGGTCCGGCCGGGCAGCAGCGGGTGGTTCGGCACCACCCGGACGCTGTAGCCGAAGGCGCCGCTGCGTCCGAGCGGGACCTCACCGGTGTAGCGGCGCCGCCCGTTCTCCGCCGGGCCGCCGTCCGCCAGCTCCAGGTAGGACGGCTCGACGAGGGCGTCGGCGTCGTCCACCCGGCCGTAGGCGACCTCGACGGCGACGTCCTCGGGGGCGAGCCCGCCGAGGTCCGCCACGACGCGGACCGTCAGCCGCGCGCCGACCTGCGGGCTCTCCTCCCCGGTGGACTCGACGTGCTCGACGGCGACCCGCGGCCACGCGTCGCGGACCCGCCGCTTCCAGGCCGCCAGCTCGCGGGCGCCCGCGAACTTGTCGGCGACCATGGAGCGCTCCGCCACGGCGGCCGGGGTGTACAGGTCGTCGACGTAGTCGCGCAGCATCCGGGACGCGAGGACCTTCGGGCCGACGGTGGCGATGGTGTGCTTGACCATCTCCAGCCAGCGGCGCGGCATCCCGGCCGAGTCCCGGTCGTAGAACGTGACGGACACGTGGTCCTCGATCAGCTCGTACAGGGCGGCGGCCTCCAGCTCGTCCCGCCGGTCGGGGGTGGCGAGGCCGTCGGCGGAGGGGATCGCCCAGCCGTTCTGGCCGTCGTACCACTCGTCCCACCAGCCGTCGCGGATCGACAGGTTCAGCCCGCCGTTCAGCGCCGCCTTCATCCCGGACGTGCCGCACGCCTCCAGCGGGCGCAGCGGGTTGTTCATCCACACGTCGCAGCCCTGCACCATGAGCTGCCCGAGCGCCATGTCGTAGTCGGGCAGGAACACGATCCGGTGCCGGGCGGCCTCGGACCCGGTGAACCGCACGATCTCCTGGATGAGCCGCTTGCCGCCCTCGTCGGCGGGGTGGGCCTTCCCGGCGATGACGATCTGCACGGGCCGGTCGGGGTCCAGCAGGATCGAGCGGAGCCGGTCGGGGTCGCTCATCATCAGCGTGAGCCGCTTGTAGGACGGGACGCGCCGCGCGAACCCGATCGTCAGGACGTCGGGGTCGAGGGCGTCGTCGATCCAGGACGTCTCGGCCTCGCTGGCGCCGCGCTGGCGCCACGACTCGCGCAGCCGGCGGCGCGCGTCCATCACGAGGCGGCGCCGCAGCAGGTTCCGCATGCGCCAGACCTCCGGCTCGGGGACGTCCCGGACGGCTTCCCAGCCGCGCCCGGACTCCATCACCGCGGGCAGCTCCCGCGCGGTGAACTCGAGCACCTCGCGGGCGACCCAGGTGCCCGCGTGCACGCCGTTGGTGATGGACCCGATGGGGACCTCGGCGGTGTCGAACCCGCCCCACAGCCCGCCGAACATCTCCCGGCTGACCTCGCCGTGGAGCCTGCTGACACCGTTGACGCGCTGCGCCAGCCGCATCCCCATCACGGCCATGTTGAACACGGTGCGGTCGCCGCCGGGGTAGTCCTCGGCGCCGAGCGCGAGGATCCGGTCGACGGGGACCTGCTCCTCCTCGTTCGAGCCGCCGAAGTAGCGGGAGATGAGGTCGCGGGGGAACCGGTCGATGCCGGCCGGGACGGGCGTGTGGGTGGTGAACACCGTGCCCGCGCGGGTCGCCTCCAGCGCCTCGTCGAAGCTCAGCCCCTCCTCCTTGGCGAGCTCGCGGATGCGCTCCAGGCCGAGGAACCCCGCGTGGCCCTCGTTGGTGTGGAACACCTCCGGCGCCGGGTGCCCGGTGATGCGGCAGTACGCGCGGATCGCCCGCACGCCGCCGATGCCGAGCAGCATCTCCTGGAGCAGCCGGTGGTCGCCGCCTCCGCCGTACAGCCGGTCGGTGACGTCGCGCGCCGCCTGGTCGTTCTCCTCCACGTCGGAGTCGAGGAGCAGTTGCGGGACGCGGCCGACCCGCGCGATCCAGACCTGCGCGTGCAGGCCGCCGCCCTTGGGGAGGCCGATGACGACGCGCACCGGCGTTCCGTCCCGCTCGCGGAGGAGCGTGAGGGGCAGCCCGTTGGGGTCGATCGGGGGGTAGCGCTCAAGCTGCCAGCCGTCCGGCGACAGCGACTGGGAGAAGTAGCCGTGCCGGTAGAGGAGTCCGACCCCGACGATGGGGACGCCGAGGTCGCTCGCGGTCTTCAGGTGGTCGCCGGCGAGGATGCCGAGGCCCCCGGAGTACTGCGGCAGCGCGGCGGTGATCCCGTACTCGGGCGAGAAGTAGGCGATGCTCACCGGTGAGTCCCCGGGCCGCGACTGGTACCAGCGCGGCGCCGTCAGGTACTCGTGCAGGTCTTCGGCGGTGTCCTGGAGGCGCCGCAGGAACCGCCGGTCCTCCGCCAGCCGCGCGAGCCGCTCGGGGGCGACCTCGCCGAGCAGCCGGACGGGATCGTGGTGGACGGCCTTCCAGAGCGCCGGGTCCACGTCGCGGAAGAGGTCGAGCGTCTCGTGGTGCCACGACCAGCGCAGGTTGAGGACCAGCTCCTCGAGCTGCCTGAGGGGCTCGGGAAGGACGGTGCGTACCGTGAAACGTCGGATTGCCTTCACGCAACGCCACGCTATGCGCTTCGGGGGCATGGACGCGACGGCGGGGACCACACCCTCACCTTCCGGATCGGTCGTCCCGGCGATGGCAGGAGTCCCCGGAGCCCCACGGCCACAGGGGTTCGCGCCCTGCCGCGGCCGCTCGTCGCCGGCGCGGGGCCTCGCGGCCCGGCCCACCGTTTGCCCAAACTCGACCTTCCCCAGACCGGTTCCCCACTGGCCGAGGTCGGCCAGTGGCGATCACACCAGGTCATCGCACCGTCAAAGCCGCAGACCACTACATGCTCCGCGCGCCGTCGCGGGGCGGAAGAAGGAGAGCCGGTGCGCACCGACCATCGCGGTGTCCGGCGGGCCCTGGCGCCCGCGCTGACCGTTGTCCTGGCGCTTGCGCTCACGTCGTGCGGGAACCTCGTCGCGTCCCCGGACGTGCCGCCGAGCCCGTTCCCCAGTGCGAAGCGTCCGCTGCTGCACCGGCAGGCGACGGCGGTCCGGACCGCCGTCGACGGCCTGGCGGGCGTCGTCCCGGCCGAGGGGCGCACGGCCCGGACGGTGCTCCGCGACCACGACCACCAGTGCCGCTTCCACGATCCGGACGACCCGGAGCGCGCGCCCGCCGAACTCAACTGGGAGTACGCGGTGCGCCTGGAATACCGCGGGCCGGACGGGGCGGCCGCAAGGGACGCCGCGGTCAAGGAGCGGCTCCGGGGGGACGGCTGGGCCCTCGGCGACGACGCCGGCAAGCTCATCGCCGTCCGGCGGGGCATGTACCTGGAGATCCTGCTCAGCGGCACCACCGGCGACGGGACGCTGGTGATCGGCGGGTTCAGCAGGTGCGTGGACGCCGCCGGCAAGGTCACGTCGGCGGACCCGCCGATCTCTCCGACCGCGCGGTCCACCCGGTGAGCGCCTTACGCGACCGCAACCCTGCGCGGTTGATGCGTCGCACAAAGTTGTCGAAAAAATCAGGACGCTAAAGGCCCCTTCCCGGGCAGGAGACGTTTCGGAAGTCTCGCACGGGTAGGAGATGGCACATGCACGTCGAGTCCGGAACGTCCAGCATGCCCGGCATTCCGAGGCTTGGTCGCATTCCGATCGTGAACGTCGAACCGGTGGTGGGGTGCGGCCGGTGGCCGGCGAAGGCGGTGGCGGGTGAGACGGTCGAGGTGTCGGCGACGGTGTTCCGTGAGGGGCACGAGCGGTT